>JBDTIM010000001.1:0-5249 GCA_039936355.1 Lacisediminihabitans sp.
ATGGCCCTCTCGTTGCAGTGCCCGCATGGACGCCATCCGCCGGACCAAGAAGGCCTCGTAACCGACCGGGTCTTCCTCAGTGTTGTTGGCCACCTGAAGAGCAATGGCGGCATCCCAGTCGTTGTCATTGTCACGATCGAGAACGCGGATGATGGTGCCACTATCCTGACGTGATGGCGGTGCCACCGTCGTCGCGGTCATCACGCGACACGACTCAGAATCGACGCGCTCGACCTGCAACTCGTCGGCAGCAAAGGCGTCGCCATTAGTGTTGTCAATTCCGATCGCGAGGTAGTTCGCGTACGGAAACTCGTGTCGGAACGCGTCGATCCACTTCTTCAGCGAGCCGAGAAGTGGCGCCGTATCGAGAAGGATGAAATTCCCCCATCGGAACGCTGGATCGGACGGCGTCCGCACACAGAGGTATCCGTCGCGCTTTTCGATGATGCTGCCTTGCAGCGTCAGGAGCATGAGGTCGGTGCGGAATCCGAGCGAGCTACCCATTGAACGGTGAAGTCAGCGGCATCCCATCATTCTGAACGGTCGCGCAGTGAAATGCACTGCTATCGCTCCAAGTCTGAAGTTCGATCTGGAATATGGCGGCTCCATAACTTCATGGCGACTACGGCGACGGCAATTGTCAGGACCTCGATCACCATGTTTGGGTAGCCCAACGGCTCAGTCCAGTTGCCAATATCGTCACCGATCTGTGGCAGGCCCACGGTGCGCGAGACCACAAACGCGATGAGCGCGAGGAGGCTCACGGCGCCCGTGACAGTCCACACCACAGCGTTGTCGTGGACCGCGAGCAGTGCGGCCAAAACGATGCACGCCGCTGACAGCATGATAAACAAGACGCCAATATACGGCGCTTCCATCAGGTGCATCGGTGCCAGGTAAAGGTGGATGACCGCGTTAGCGAGGAGAAACACTGCCGCAGTCCACCGCCACTGTGAGTGCCGAGCCGGGCTTAAGAGGTGAAACATCCGGTGCCTTGTTTCGATTGGGTGGCGCGATCAGGCGGTCTGGCTCACGAAAAAATGGGCCAGTCCGCCTGCGCACATCGTCGGTTAGAACTTGGCGGGGAACTGAGCGATGATACCCATGCTGAGCATGTCGGCCATCTGGACCATGTGGGCCTCGGCCGAGTCGTAGTCGGTGATGGCCTTCGCGTAGTCGCCGGTAAGGATATCGGTGGCATAGCCAATGGTCTGTGTGATGTGCATCTTCATCATGTCCCGCATGTCGGCTTGCTTCCAGTTCGGATTGGCCGTGGCGAGAAAGTCACCAATCTCCTGAGCGTTGGCGTACCAGTCCGCAACGGCCTTATCCAGCGCCGCCGAGTCGCCTGCCTTTGCTGCGGCCAGCACGGGTACGGCATCCTTGATGTGGGTGGTGAGCAATTCAGTGAGCTGGGTGGCAGCGGCGTCGCCGTAGTACGGAGCTATCGCCTTGCCAATGTCGACCTGATTCTGCAGGATTCGGCCAATGGTGGGATCGAGTCCGGGTGAGCCAGCGGCGAACGCAACTACGGTGTCATAGGTCCACTGCATGTGCTCGCCCCACAGGGTACGCATTGCGCTGTAGAGGGCGATCTGCGCCTCGTTTGCCGTTGAGTCAACTTGCATGGCGGGATGGGCCTCTGCTGGTTGAGTGTCGCTCTGGGTGCTGCAGCCGGTCAGTAGGCCACCGGTGAGGGTCAGTGCGGCAATTAGGGAAACGGCGGACATGCGGCGCATCGTCGTGTGATGGATAGACATGGTGTGCTCCTTCTTGGTCGATCAGAATCCGGCGTGCATACCCTGTCGGTTCGCGCCCTGACTCACTCTCCTTAGTGGTCGGCCGGGTTCGCGTCCTTACCGATCTTCGCGAAATCTCCAAACCCCGGTAAGACGAGCCGAGTTCGGGACACTAACTAAATATGGACAGCTTTAGCGCACCCCGAGGCACGTCATTGTTGGCCCGCCCGCAGCTCTACAGCCGCCTGTTACGCTGGCCACGGGAACAGGTCGTTTCTACCGGGTACGAAGACCTCGCCGCGTGCCGCAGTGCAGGCGATCGCCTGGCAGAAGTTCACACCGCGGTTGTGATCGAGGATGACGCCCTCGTGGTGTGCGCAAGACCACGTGGAAGGACTGACTGGCTGATGAATGACACGAGTAACTCAGCCGAGTTGACAGTCAGTGAAGGCGGCCCTTCTCCAACCTGGGACGGTGACACACTGCCGGCAAACGAGGACTGGATCAGTCGCCTTTCGGTACCTGGGCGGGCATATGATCACGCGGTTGCTCAATTGCACGAGCTGATGATTCGCGCAGCACGCCGCCAGGTCAGCCGAATGCGGGAAGCGAACGTCCTTGGTGCTGTCCGACGTGAGGAGATCATTCACTCCGCCGCTGATGAAGCAACCATGGCTGTGCTGTCTCGATTAGGCAGCTTCGAGGGCCGTAGTGCTTTCACTACGTGGGCCTACAAATTCGGGATTTTGACGGCGGGCACCGAAGTGCGACGTGCCGCTTGGCATGATCGCGAGATTAACTTTGACGACATCCCTGAGCAGCGCCAGACGGTGGCGCCCTCTCCTGAGTTATACGCGGAGGGACGCGATCTGGCTCAGGCCGTCCGTAAGGGGCTCCGGGAGGCTCTAACGCCGCATCAACGACGCGTCGCGGTTGCTGTGCTTATCGATGAAGTGCCCATAGACGTGTTAGCCGAGCGACTCAGCATTAATCGAGGTGCCCTGTACAAAACACTGCACGATGCCCGTCAGCGCCTGCGGGCGTACCTGTCCGTTCGTGACTTCTTATTGCCCGTCGCACCGCGAGAGGAGGTGACCAAATGACGAACTCTGGGTCGCTTAGTCCGGAAGCAATTGACCGCTTAACCGCGAATACCGAGCCATGGCTCTCCTGTGACGACTGCTTCGAGCTCGTCGACGTCGCCATCGAAGCCATGGTGGTTTCGTCCACACCATTTTCGGAAGAGTTTCGAGTTCACTTGCTGCGCTGTCCTGCGTGTCACGAGGAAGCGCGTTCACTGGCAGAAATCGTCGCCATCGATCACGGTCTATCACCGGCTCAAACCATCGGTCGCATTGACTCCGCCCTGCTGGGAGCAGCTTCCTAGACGTTGCCACGTCGGTGGTGATCTTCGAGCCGTAGCCACACCGCGGCGCGGCATAAACTAGAGGGCTCATGATTCCCGCCGCCATCCACTACCCGGAAGACCTTCCGGTCAGTCAGCGACGCGCAGAGATCGCCAAGCTCATTTCCGAAAACCAGGTCGTCATCGTTGCGGGCGAAACCGGTTCAGGCAAGACCACACAGTTGCCGAAGATTCTGCTGGAGCTTGGGCGAAAGAGCATCGGCCACACCCAACCACGGCGCATCGCCGCACGCACCATTGCCGAGCGCATCGCCGAGGAACTCGGCCAAGAGGTCGGCGAGCTCGTCGGCTACCAAGTGCGGTTCACCGACCGGGTCGGCAAGAACACTGCGATCAAGCTCATGACCGACGGCATCCTGCTCAACGAGATCAACCGTGACCGCGAGCTGCGCAAATACGACGCGATCATCATCGACGAGGCGCACGAACGCAGCCTCACCGTGGACTTTCTGATCGGCTACCTCAAGCAGCTACTCCCCCGCAGACCAGACCTCAAGGTCGTCATTACCTCGGCCACGATCGACCCGGAGAGCTTCGCACGCCACTTCGCCGGCGTCGACGGCACGCCAGCCCCCATCATTGAGGTCACCGGACGCACCTACCCGGTCGAGATCCGCTACCGTCCGCTCGTGGCTGAGGCGATGGATGGCGATGAACTCGACGAGGTCGCAGAAGATCGCGATCCCCTGGACGGCATCAATGCCGCTATCGACGAACTCGGGCGCGAAAGTAGCGGCGACGTGCTCGTGTTCCTCAGCGGCGAAGCTGAAATTCGAGACGCCGAGGAGGCCATCCGCGGACGGATCTCGGCGGGCTCAATCAACGCAAATACCGAGGTGCTCCCGCTGTACGGGCGACTCAGCTCTGCCGACCAGCATCGCGTCTTCCGCCCCTCTAACACCGCGGGAATCCACCGCCGCATCGTGCTAGCAACGAACGTCGCCGAGACCAGCCTCACTGTGCCGGGCATCAAGTACGTGATTGACGCGGGGACCGCGCGCATCAGCCGCTACAGCGTGCGCTCCAAGGTGCAGCGGCTCCCGATCGAGGCCATTTCCCAGGCCTCGGCCAACCAGCGGTCTGGCCGCAGCGGGCGTACGAGCAACGGCATCGCCATCAGGCTGTACTCCGAAGAGGACTACACGCGGAGATCCGAATATACCGAGCCCGAAATCCTGCGGACAAACCTGGCCGCGGTCATCCTGCAGATGATTTCACTCGGGCTTGGCGACATCCAGAACTTTCCGTTCCTGCAGCCTCCGGATTCGCGCGGCATTAAGGACGGACTTGATCTCCTGAAGGAGTTAGGTGCGGTGGAGGTCTCGACAGCCTCGACCAGCGGATTGCCGCACATCACCCGCGTCGGTAAGCAACTCGCGCAGTTGCCCATCGACCCAAGGCTCGCCCGGATGGTCATCGAGTCCAAGACCCAGGGCACCACCCGCGAGGTGATGGCGATCGTCGCCGGCCTCAGCATCCAGGATCCACGCGAGCGCCCGCTCGAGAAGCGCCCTCAGGCAGACCAGGCCCACGCCCGTTTTACCGACAAGACCAGCGACTTTCTCACCCTGCTCAACCTCTGGAATTACCTCAGGGAGAAGGAAAAGGAGCTCAGCGGCAATCAGTTCCGCCGACTGTGCAAAGCCGAATACCTGAACTTTCTGCGGGTGCGCGAGTGGTTCGACGTCTACCGTCAGCTGAAGCGCATAGCGAAGCCACTCGGTCTGGTGGTGGGCGACGCAAGCACGAATCCCCATGGCATCCACCGCTCGCTTCTGGCTGGCCTGCTCAGCCAGATCGGCATCAAGGACACCGCCAAAGACAACACCAAGCATGGTTCCAAGGCCAAGCAGGGCGACTACATCGGTGCCAGGCAGGTGCGGTTCACGATCTTCCCTGGCTCCGCTCTCGCCAAAAAGCAGCCGGCTGAGGTCATGAGCGCGGAACTGGTCGAGACAAGTCGCCTGTTCGCCCGAATGAACGCCGCCATCGACCTGGCCTGGGCCGAACCGCTCGCCGGCGACCTGGTCAAACGCAGCTACGGCGAACCGCACTGGGAGAAGAAGCAGGGCGCAGCAGTCGCC
>JBDTIM010000002.1:0-4051 GCA_039936355.1 Lacisediminihabitans sp.
CTGGTGAAACTCGCGCGCGCTCAACTGACGCATTCTGGTGCCGTCAAACTTCGTGAGCGCGGTGAGCAACACGGTGCGAATCGGCACGTTGATGCCAACGCCGAGCGTGTCTGTTCCGCAGATGACCCGCAGCAGCCCCCGCTGAGCCAGCTGCTCGACCAGACGGCGATACTTGGGCAGCATGCCAGCGTGGTGCACGCCGATCCCCGAACGCAAGAGCCTCGAGAGGGTGCGCCCGAAGTTCGTGGTGAAGCGGAATCCACCAATCTCCGTGGCAATGGCGTCACGCTGTTCGCGGGTTGCCACCTTGACACTCGTCAGCGCCTGCGCCCGCTCGAGCGCGGCAAGCTGGGAGAAGTGCACAATGTAGACGGGTGCACGATCGGTCGTCAGCAACTCCTCAACAGTCTCGTGCACCGGTGTCAGTACGTACTCGTAGTGCAGTGGCACCGGCCGATCAACACCGACCACGACCGCGGTTTCGCGGCCGTTGCGCTCGCTCAGATCCTTCGCGAGCCAGTCGACATCCCCGAGGGTTGCGGACATGAGAATGAACTGCACCCGAGGCAGCGTGAGCAGCGGCACCTGCCAGGCCCACCCTCGCTCCGGGTCGGAGTAGAAGTGAAACTCGTCCATCACGACCTGGTCGACCGGCGAGTCCGCACCGTGGCGCAGCGCGAGGTTCGCGAGGATCTCGGCCGTGCAGCAGATAATCGGCGCATCGGCGTTGACACTCGAATCCCCGGTGACCATGCCGACCTTCTCGGCGCCGAACACGTCGACGAGCGCGAAGAACTTCTCGGAGACGAGCGCCTTGATCGGAGCCGTATAGAAGGTTCGTTTCCCGGCGGCGAGCGCCGCAAAGTGAGCACCGACCGCCACCAAAGACTTTCCGGTACCGGTCGGAGTGCTCAGAATCACGTTCGCGCCCGAGACGATCTCAATGAGCGCTTCGTCTTGAGCGGGGTACAGGCTCAAGCCCTGCGCTGTTACCCAGCCAGTAAAAGCGTCGTAGACGACATCCGCATCCGCCCCATCGGGAATCCGGTCGTACAGCGGCAGATCAAGCATGCGGATGCTGCGCGGCGACCAGAGCGTATGAGCTTTCTACATAGTCCCAGAACCCGGGTACGTCGAGGGCAAACGGCACGATCGCGTTCGGCGCTGGGGAAGCAAAATCGACGACCGTCATCCCATCGGTGAAGGTGCCCCGGGTCTCGACATCCACGCGAGCAGCGCGCGAAGTAAACAGTTCCGGCCGCGTGACATAAGCGACGGCACAGACGTCATGGACCGCCTGGCCATGCCACTCGTTGTCGTTCGGGTCGACCCAGAAGCTGGCCAGCGGCGCGATGAGGTTCTCTCCGAGAGGGCCGAGCGCCTTCATACGAGCGATCACGTCAGCGCTGGCGACGGCCTGCAGGGTGAGATCAAGCCCCACCATGACAACCTGCCAGCCAGCGTTGAACACGATGCTTGCGGCTTCGGGGTCAGCGTAGATATTGAATTCAGCCGCCGGAGTGGCGTTTCCCCTGGTGAATGACCCACCCATGATGACGAACGACTTGACGAGCGACGCGATCTCGGGAGCACGCGCCAGGGCAAGCGCAATGTTCGTCAGCGGACCTGTCGCGACGAGATCGATTGTCCCTGGCGAGGCGCGAACCGTCTCGATGATGAAGTCGACGGCGTGCACGCCAGACACGGAGAGGGTTGCCGCGGGGAGCACCAAGTTTCCCAAACCACGTTCGCCGTGTACTTCGGAGGCATCCCTCGCCTCGCGCAGCGTCGATGCCGCGTCAGATTCCATCGGCTTCGCAGCACCGGCCGAAACCGGAACGTCAGTGAAGCCCAGGTACTCACGCAGTTCTAACGCATTTCTCGTCGTGTGCTCAAGGGTTACGTTGCCACCCACCGTGGTCACGCCCACCAACCGGACTTCGGGATCTCCGTGGGCGAGAAGGAGGGCGAGAGCGTCATCCAGTCCGGGATCGCAGTCGAGCAGGAGCTTCGTGGAGGTCATGGACACAGCCTAAGGGGACGGGCCGCAGCCCCAGTGGCATCGCAGCCCGCTACAGTTGTCACATGATCCTGCGACACTCCCGATAACCAGTGGGAATAGTCGTCGCCCTCGCCCTCACGGCGAGCCTGCTCTATGGTGCCTCAGACTTCATCGGTGCGCTGACCGCCCGTCTGCTTACCGTGGTGAAGGCAAGCACACTCATCTACCTTGCGGGAACCACGACGACCGCCATCGCACTGCTTTTCACCGCGTGGACATACAGTGATCAGGCCATGTGGGCCGGCTCGATCGCTGGGGCTTTCGCGACCGTGGGAATGATCACCTTCTACGCCGCTCTCGCAATCGGACCGATGAGCCTGCTTGCACCCCTCATCGCCCTCATCCAGACAGCCATCCCGGTCATCATCGCCGCAACTACAGGACAGAGCTTGCGCCCGCTCGCCTGGATCGCGATAGCTGTCGCGCTCCTCGGAACCACCCTTATTTCGGTTCCAGCAAAAACAGCGGGCAACACACCCTCGATTCCACGGATCACCCGACGGGGCGGTCTGCTCGCACTCCTCGCCGGAGTCACACTCGGTTTGTCGCTCGTTTCGCTCGACGCCGCACCGGCCGACTCCGGGGTACTCCCGGCATTCCTGGACCTCGGAGTAGGCCTGATCCTGATCCTGCCACTGCTCGCGGTGCGCCGATTCCGCACCAGCAACTCGTGGTTACACGGGGCGACCGCGACGCACACCGCTGATCCGCTGCAGGAGTTCGGACCGGAGCTTGGACTGGAACTTGGACAACCGGGCCACCGCACCTGGGCATTGAGTGCGCTCGCTGGCGTGCTGCTCGGCATCGGCAACATCTTTATTATCCTCGCGTTGCACAGTGGAAACCTCGCCGTCGTCGCGGTCCTGATGAGTCTCTACCCGTTGGCGACGGTGGTACTCGCCAGCCTCGTTCTCAAGGAGCGCCTGTCGATCGCGCAGCTCTGTGGGGTCGTCTTCGCCATCGGAGCCGCAGTAATGCTCGGGGTTTCCTAACTTCGGGACACATCAGCCAGCGACTCTGATTCAGCTATGCGACTCTGATTCAGTTATGCGGTTCTGATTCAGTTATGCGGTTCTGGCAGGTCCTGATGCGTACTGACCGCGAGACGGTTCCAGACGTTGATTGCGGAGATCGCCATCAGGAGCTGCGCGATCTCCTTCTCGACGAATCGGGACTCGACATCGGACCATACCTCGCCTGAAACGCCGCCCTGGCTAATGAGTGTCACCTGTTCAGTGAGCGCGAGCGCAGCGAGCTCGCGAGCCGAATACAGCGCAGGCGCCTCTCGCCAGCCACTCAGCACATCGAGCTTGCGCTGCTCGACGCCAGCCTCCCGCGCTTCACGAGCGTGAATGTCCAGGCAGCGTGCGCATCCGTTGATCTGCGACGCCCGGATCTTAATCAGCGCCAACAATCCTTCGCCCAAGGAGCCTGCGTGGGTGTACTTCTCCATCGCGTACATGGGCTTGTACGCGTTCGGGTCGACCTCGTGAAGCGAGATCCGTTGCATTAGTGACATCAATAACCCTTTCCTTTAAGCCTATGCCTGTCGCGTCGGCACGTGCCGGGCTTCTTCGAAAGCGGTGCGACTGGCTGCGGATAGAATCATGCGGTGATGATCGAGGTAGCGGGATGAGCGGGCCACGATCATGAGCGATGAGAATTCCATCGAGCCGAGCGACCTCGCTACCGTACTGAGGGTACTCGCCGCCATGGATGAACTCGACGAAGAGCACCCCGACTTCATTGCTGTGCGCCAGGCAACCGCACGGATGTTCAAGGCCGTGAAGAAGAACCGACGGCTCGAGAAGCGGGCCGAGATCGCCGAGGCCGACCGCACCGTCGTGGCAGCCACGGCAACTGGAGCAGCCGACCGGATAGACGACGAGACCCGCGGCATCCCTCTGGCGATCACAATGTCAGCACCGACGGCTGGCATCCTGCAGAAATCTCGCCCGTGCTACATCTGTAAACGCCGGTACACCCAGG
>JBDTIM010000003.1:0-16149 GCA_039936355.1 Lacisediminihabitans sp.
TTCGAATTGCGTGCAAGCGAGATGTATGCGCGAGCGAAGATCGGTGGCTATTGCCATCTGAACCTCGGCGAGGAAGCGACAGTGGTCGGCCTAACTGCCGCCCTCCAGCCTCACGACTATCTCTATACGACCTATCGCGATCACGGCTATGCGCTGATGCGCGGGATGGCGCCCGGTGCGGTCATGGCCGAGCTATTCGGCAAGGTCGATGGCGTCGTTGGCGGTCGCGGTGGCTCCATGCACATGTTCGACATGAAGCTGCGGATGCTTGGCGGCTACGGCATCGTTGGCGGTCAGATTCCGCCCGCAACCGGTGCAGCCCTCGCAATCAGCTATCGCAGCGAGGGCGGTCCAGACTCCGAGGCGGTCATGTGCATCCTCGGCGACGGCACGACGAACATCGGCGCCTTCCACGAGTCGCTGAACATCGCAGGCATCTGGAATTTGCCGATTGTCTACGTCATCGTCAACAACAGGCTTGGCATGGGCACGACAGTCGAGGCCGCCTCTGCCGAGCCGGACCTATACAAGCGCGGCAGCGCGTACCGCATTCCCGGCGAGAAGGTCGACGGGGACGATCCCATCGCCGTGCGCGACGGGGCCCTGCGAGCGCTCAAGCGTGCTCGCGAGGAACGGCAGCCCATGCTGTTGGAGGCCACCAGCTTCCGGCTGCGCGGCCATTCCGTGGTCGACCCGGCGCGTTACCGGTCCAAGGAGGACACAGCGCAGGCGCAAGACAGTGACCCGGTGCCAGCATTTCGCTCCAGGCTCATAGCAGACAAGGTGCTCACAGAGGCTGCCGCGGAGAAGATCCACGTCGCCGCCGAAAAGACGGTGACGGATGCCGTAACCTTCGCCGACGCGAGTCCTGATCCGACAGTCGACACCCTCTTCGATTACGTGTATGCAACGCCGGTGGCCAACGCACCGAAAGCCCTTCCAGGAGAACCAGTGATGCAGTCATGAGCGCGAGTGTAGAAAAGGCGGGCGCAGAAGAGGCGGGCGCAGAAGAGGCTGGATCGCGCGTCATCACGTATCGCCAGGCGCTCAACGAGACTCTGCGCGCTGAGCTGCTTCGCGACGAGAACGTGTACCTCATCGGTGAAGAGATCGGCATCTTTGAGGGCTCGTACAAGATCACCGCGGGGCTCCTGAACGAGTTTGGCCCGAAGCGCGTGGTGGACACCCCCATCGCGGAAGAGGGCTTTGTCGGCGCAGCAATCGGTTCCGCCATGCTTGGTCTTCGTCCGGTCGTCGAGATCATGACGATCAACTTCAGCCTCATTGCGATCGACCAGATCGTGAACCACGGGGCCAAGATGCACGCCATGTTCGGCGGCCAGGTCAACGTGCCACTCGTGATCCGGATGCCAGGTGGCGGCGGGCAGCAGCTGGCCGCGACCCACTCGCAAAACCTCGAGGTCTGGTATGCCCACATTCCGGGACTCAAAGTGGTTGCCCCATCGAACCCCGCCGACGCAAAAGCGCTGCTCACTGCGGCGATCCGCGACGACGATCCGGTCATCTTCCTTGAAAACCTCGGTCTCTACAACCTGAAGGGCGAGGTTCCGGATGGCGAGCAGGTTGCCGAGATCGGCAAGGCCGCGATCGTCAAGGACGGCACCGACATCACCGTGATCAGCTACTCGCGCGGCGTCGTGACGGCGCTAGAGGTGGCCGCACGACTCGAGTCGGAGGGGATCTCGGTCGAGGTCGTCGACCTGCGAAGCCTACGACCGCTGGACCGCGAAACGGTGTGTGCCTCGGTGCGCAAGACCAGTCGTGCGGTCATCTTCGAGGACGACCTCCTCAGTTACGGAATCGGTGCGGAAATCTCCGCAACTATCGGTGAGGGAGTCTTTGACTTCCTGGATGCTCCTGTGCGCAGAGTCGCGGCTGCCGAGGTGCCGCTGCCGTACGCGAAGCCGCTGGAGCGGGCCGCGATGCCCGATGCGGCGGCGCTGACCAAGGTCATCCGAGAAACTCTCGATGCATCCAGTTTCACAAGCTCAAGTCAAAAGGAGTAGACCATGTCTGAGGTGGTCATGCCGCGCCTGTCCGACACCATGGAGGAGGGCGAGCTCGCCAAGTGGTTGAAGAACGTTGGCGATCCGGTGAAAAAGGGCGAAAGCCTCGCCGAGATCGAAACCGACAAGGCCACGATGGACCTGGAGGCCTTTGAGGACGGCGTGCTCGAGAAGCAGCTCGTCACCGAGGGCACGATCGTTCCGATCGGGCAGCCAGTCGCCGTGATCGGTGACGGCAGTGGTGTGAGCGCGGCGAAGCCAGAGGCCCCCGAAGCGGAGGCTGTCCCCGAAGCAGACGCCGCGCCGGTTGACGACGCGGCGCCGGTTGACGACGCCGCGCGTGCTGACGACGCCGCGCCTGCTGCGGAGACATCTGCCGAGTCTGAACCGGCCGCGACGCCCGCGACGACTGCACCCGCGGAAACTGCCACGCCTGCGCCGAGCGATTCTGCGTCAGCGTCAACTGAGTCAACCGCGTCGACCTCGACGCCGGTGGGCACTGACAAGCTGCGCACCTCACCACTTGCTCGTAAGGTCGCCCGCGATCACGGGCTCGACCTTGCCACGGTCGTCGGTACCGGTCCGCAGGGTCGTATAGTACGAGCGGATGTGGAGGCGGCGATCGCGAGCGGTCCGGCATCCGTGCCCGCGGCATCCGCAACCCAGAGCACTGCGCCTCAGGCTGCGACCGTGCCATCCAGCGCGGAGGACGAAGAAGTCGCAGTCAGCAAAATCCGCTTGGTTGCGGCGCGCAGGCTCACCGAGAGCCAGGCCGTTCCACACTTTTTCCTCACCAGTGTCGTCGACGTCGAGCGGATGCTCGCATTCCGCAAGGAAGTCAATGCCGGGTTGGAGTCGCGCGGTATCAAGGTCAGCGTCAACGACCTGCTGGTGCGTGCCGCGGCGCTCGCTCTGCGGTTGCACCCGGATGCGAACTCCTCGTGGGCGGGCGACAAATTGATTCGGCACGGCCATGTGAATGTCGGTATCGCGGTTGCGACTGCGACCGGGCTCCTTGTACCGGTGGTCACCGATGCGGATCGTAGGTCGCTCAGCGATATCGCGACCGAGACGGTTGCCCTCGCTGGTAAGGCCCGAGAAGGCAAGCTCAAACTGAACGAGATGACTGGCGGAACCTTTAGCATCTCGAACCTCGGCATGTTCGGGATCGACCAGTTCACAGCGGTTATCAACCCACCCGAAGCGGCGATCCTCGCGGTGGGGGCGGCGAGCCCCGTGCCTGTACTTCGTGATGGTGTGTTGGTCGAGGTTCCGAAACTGAAGATCACGCTCACGGTCGATCACCGAGTCATGGACGGCGCGATTGCCGCGGCGTTCCTGAGGGAGCTCGTAGACATCTTGGAGCAGCCGCTGCGCATCGTCCTATAAGGGACCCGCATTGCTGCAATGAAAAGCACGACGGTAAGGAGTGGATCATGAGCGACAGCATTTATCCAAAAGGGACGCCGGAGCTGGCCAAAAAACGGGCCGAGCTTGCACCGGAAACGCATGAAGCGTTCATGGCGTTTAGCAACCAGGTGTTTGCCGACGGTGCTTTGCCGGAAAAGACAAAGCAGCTCATTGCCGTCGCCGTCGCTCACGTGACCCAGTGCCCCTACTGCATCGAGGGCCACACGAAGCTTGCCCAGCGGAAGGGTGCCAGCGAGAACGAAATTATGGAAGCGATTTGGGTCGCCGCCGAAATGCGAGCTGGCGGAGCATACGCACATTCAATGGTGGCTCTCAACGCGATGCACGGGAATACCGTGCATGAATCGCCGGTCGCACACTCCTAGGTAACGGTAGTTTTCACGCGAGAACAGGCGGCGCGGTAGCGATCAGGAAGATCGCGACCCAGTGGCAAAGGAATGCCAGCAGGGTGAGACTGTGGAAAATCTCGTGGAAGCCGAAGCGTCCCGGGAACGGATTCGGCCGCTTCATCCCGTAGATAATCGCGCCAACCGTGTAACAGAGGCCGCCAGCGAGGATGAGCGTCATCATCATGGCGTTCGCGGTGAAGAAATCCACGATGTAGAGCAGTGCGGCGTACCCCAGCAGCAGGTAGAGCGGCACGTAAAGCCAGCGCGGGGCGCCAATCCAGAGCACCCGGAAGGCAATGCCGAGTCCGGCCCCCACCCAGACCATCCAGAGCAGCAGCACCGACTCGTTGTGGGGTAGCGCAAGCACAGTAATGGGCGTGTATGAACCGGCGATGAGCAGAAAGATGTTCGCGTGATCGAAGCGCTTGAGCAGTCGTCGGGTGCGATCGCTCCAGTTGAAACGGTGGTACAGCGCGGAAATCCCGAACAGGAGCAGGGATGACAAGACGAAGACAGTACTGCTGATTTTCGCTGGGGCCCCATGGGCAAGGGTGATCAGTACGATTCCGAGGACGATAGCTAGCGGAAATGTGCCCGCGTGGATCCAGCCCCGCCAGGTGGGTTTCACATCCTGAATCGACCCGTGGGCGACCTCATCTTCTATCAGGGGGAGGTGGGGAATCTCATCATCCTGAGTTGTCACCCCGCCAGCTTACGGCTGTCTGAACGGTGCAACTGGCAAACTTCGGTGGCGATTGGGCTAGCGTTAGCGTGTGCAAAAGCGCGAAGTGCCCCTCGGTAGAGGCATCCTCTATGGTGTCTATCAAAACCGTATCCGGCGCTGGCTCAGTACCCAGGATTTGCCGAAGCACGTCGCGATGATCCTCGACGGAAATCGCCGTTGGGCCAGACAGAACGCACTCGCCGCCACCGCATACGGACATCGAGCGGGGGCCGCGAAGTTTCGCGAGTTCTTGGTGTGGTGTGACGATCTTGGTATTTCAGTGGCCACTCTTTACCTACTGTCCACCGACAATCTCACCGGCCGCACCTCAGACGAACTCAACCAGCTCTACGAGATCATCGCCGACCTCGCGGAAGATCTGTCGCACTTCCGCAATTGGCGGGTCCAACACGTCGGCTCAACTGACGGACTGCCAGAGCCGCTCGTTGCAGCCCTCGGCGCGGCGGAGAGACGCACGCACGACAAGACGGGGCTGCACATCAATCTTGCGGTTGGGTACGGCGGGCGTCGGGAGATAGCGGATGCGATGCAGAGCATCGTGCACAGCTACGCGGATTCGGGTGGAAGCCTCGACGACCTGGCCGAGATCCTCACTCCGGAGCTGATCGGAGAGCACCTCTACACCGGGGGCCAGCCGGATCCGGATCTGGTCATCCGCACCTCTGGCGAGCAGCGGCTCAGCGACTTCATGCTGTGGCAGAGCGCGCATAGCGAGTTTTACTTTGTTGAGGCGCTTGGGCCTGACCTCCGCGAGGTGGATTTTCTCCGTGCTCTTCGCGACTACGCCACCCGGCAACGGCGCTTCGGGCAGTAGAGTCCGCCGTCCTCACTGCGCCAAGCTCCCGTTTTCTGTCACAATGGTGTCTCCATGAAAACCATTGATGACTTTGTATCCGGTTTCGACGTGGAACCTGGTTACCTCAACTTCGCAGCGGTCGGCCCTGTAGGGCGAGTCGTCGTCGAGGAGGAGCAGGCGCAGCTCGAGTTGCTGCGAAAGGCCAGGTTCGGCAGTCTGGACAGTCTTCAGCAGCAGGATGAGCGGGTACGAGAAGCGGTATCTGTGGTCACCGGCTTCCGGGCTGATCAGGTCTCGTTCCAGCCGAACACGAGCACCGGGCTCATGCACACGATGTTTGGAATCACCGGTGGGCTCATGCTTTCGCAGGCAGAGTTCCCCAGCACAACCTATGCGGCCGTCCGTGCGTCCGAGTCCCTCGGCGTCCTGAATCCGCTGTGGCTCGAGACAGACTACGGCAGGGTGACACCCGCAAGCATCAGGGAGCAACTCAGCTCCGCTGTGACCGCAGTCGCGGTCAGCCTGGTCGACTTCCGGACTGGGTACCTGGCCGACATCGACGGTATCCGCCAGGTTATTGGTGACCGCCTGCTCATCGTTGATGCCATCCAGGGGTTTGGGGTCGTCGATGCTCCATATCAGGTTGCGGATGTGGTGGTCTCCGGTGGCCAGAAGTGGACGAGAGCCGGCTGGGATACGGGTTTCATGGCGCTGAGCGATCGCGCTGCCGACATGCTCACCCCGGTTATGAGTGGCTGGATGGCGGGAGATGACCTCCCGCTCGACGAAGTGCTCCCGATAGAGCGTGGCGCAGCCGCATTCCGGATCAGCAACCCGAGCCCCATCGCTCAGGCCCGCTTTGCCGTGGCACTCGAGGACATCGCCTCCGTTGGCGTCTCCGCGATCAGCACCGTTGTGGCGGCGAAAGCCAGCAGATTGATCGATCTCGCCGACGAGTTCGGTATCCCGGTTGCCTCCTCCCGCGCCGAGAACGAGCGGGCCGGAATCGTGGTTTTGGAACCCGCGGTCGATCATTTCACCGTTCTCACTGCCTCACTGTTCAATCACGGTGTTTCTGTCACCACGAGGGGCGGAAATGTGCGGTTGAGCGCGCACGCCACCACGACTGATGAAACCTTCGACATGGTGAAGGCGAGCTTCATGAGCTATGCGAGCGCCATCAGGGTCTGACGTTTTCCCACGAAATGCTCGTGCTGGCGTGTCGGATGCGGGCTTCGGCAGTAGGGCACGTAGCGTCAATTTCATCAGGCATCGCGCCTGATCCGGACGGCCACGTAAGTTCGTCCCGGCGGAAGTAACTGGCCGTTCGTGCGACTGGATCCGAGTGCGTGGCGCTCGGGGATGGAGTGCAAGTGGCCCCGCTAGAGAACACCAGGCAGAAGACCAGCTCGAGCGAAGCTCCCGCGCGCAGGAGCAAACAAGCCGAACGCACCTATGTGCTGGATACCTCGGTCCTCCTGTCTGACCCGAACGCCATGTTCCGCTTCGCCGAGCATGCGGTGGTGCTGCCGGTGATCGTGGTGACCGAGCTGGAAAGCAAGCGGAATGACCCGGAAATCGGGTATTTCGCCCGTCAGGCCCTGCGCATCCTGGACGGGTTGAGGGTCAAGCACGAGCGGCTCGACTTCCCGATCGCGGTCGGGGAGGGCGGCTCGCTGCGGGTCGAACTTAACCACTCGAACATGTCAGTGCTGCCTTCCGGGCTGCAATTGGGAGACAACGACTCCCGCATCCTCGCGGTTGCTCTGAACCTCTCCAATGACGGCAGGGACGTCACGGTCGTTTCGAAGGACCTACCGCTGCGAGTCAAGGCGGCGTCCATCGGGCTCGCCGCAGAGGAATACCGGGCCGAGCTCGCAGTGGATTCGGGCTGGACGGGGATGGCGGAGATCGATCTCGGCTCCGATCAGATGGCGAAGCTGTACGACGACGGACAATTGAGCTCCCGCCTCGTCGGTGACATGCCAGTCAACACCGGACTGATCATCCACTCAGATCGCGGCTCTGCACTCGGAAGGGTCTCTGAGCGTGGCAAGTTCGCCCTCGTCCGTGGTGATCGGGACATCTTTGGGCTACACGGTCGCTCGGCCGAACAGCGGCTCGCGATCGACCTCTTGCTGGACCCGGAGGTCGGGATTGTTTCCCTCGGAGGCCGGGCTGGCACGGGAAAATCGGCGCTCGCGCTGTGTGCGGGGCTCGAGGCTGTACTGGAGAAGCAGCAGCATCGCAAGATCATGGTTTTCCGGCCGCTGTACGCGGTAGGCGGGCAGGAACTCGGGTACTTGCCGGGGGATGCGGCCGAGAAGATGAACCCCTGGGCACAGGCAGTCTTCGACACTCTCGGCTCGGTGGTTTCGCAAAACGTACTCGACGAGGTACTCGAGCGCGGCATCCTTGAGGTTCTCCCACTCACCCACATCCGCGGGCGATCTCTGCACGACGCATTCGTGATCGTAGACGAGGCACAGTCGCTTGAGCGCAACGTGCTTCTCACCGTCCTGAGCAGGGTTGGGCAGAACTCACGGGTGGTGCTCACCCACGATGTCGCCCAGCGCGACAACCTCAGAGTGGGTCGTCACGACGGGGTGGCGTCGGTCATCGAAACGCTGAAGGGACATCCGCTGTTCGGTCACATCACGCTCACACGCTCGGAGCGTAGTGCGATTGCCGCTCTGGTCACCGAGCTGCTGGAGTCCACTGAAGTGGTGTGACAATACCCGATTACTGTAACAAAGCCGTGACAGTGGACTGATCTGTCTCGCCCCCCACCGGGGACAACGTATGGTCGAGTGATGCACCCATTTTTCGTCTTTGTCGCGGCTGGGCTCGCGACCCTGACGGTCTGGGGTTTTATCTCACCGCGTGGACAGTGGCGGGTGCTCGCTGCCTGGACTAGGCGCCAACCATATGCGAATGAGCCGGGCGCCGGACTGGTCGCACTGCAGCGCTGCGTTGCTGGCGCGGGGATCGTCGCCATGGTGATCGTCGGCTCTTCGATGTATGGCGACTATCTCGCCGGTCAGCCTAAGGCACCGCCTACCCCAGGCGCAGTCGAGCGGATGTGGGGCGAGCCCGCGCCCGAAGTCGTCGACCGTGTGTTTGACGCTCGTTCCGCAGCACCCCCGGGCCTGGTACCCCAGCCGATGCTGAAATATCAGGTCATGGACGGTGAATCACGCACACCCGCATACCTGTTCACTCTCGAGCGGTACCGCGTTGAGGGCGGCAACGACGGCGTCGGGTATCTAGGTCATGCACCGAACCCGGGATTCGCCGCACTTGACAGCGCCGATCTCGTGGTTGAGGTGCGTGGTGACAAGAAGTGCATTCCGCAGCAGCTTGTCGTTATTGAGGACGAGGATACTGTGCGTATCGGTGTCTACTACGGCCAGCCCAATCCAAGCGACGGCTCGAATGCCGCGCATCTCGGGGAATGTTCACGAAAGCCGACAGCGTCACGATCGGCATCCGTGCTCATACCCGTCAACCTCGAGAAGCCACTCGGCAAACGCACTGTCGTGAGCGTCGATGGTTCCAAGAAGATCCGAGCTGTACCGCTGATTAGCTGAGTTCACTAATCAACTGGACCGGCTAATCAACGTCTCCGTCAGATCAACTGAGTCGGAGAGCCAATCTTGCCGGAGTCGGTTTGGATCGTGTGGCGAGACTAGTTCGGGTGTGTCATCGACAGTACGTCGAGTGCGACATCGAGTTGTTCGAGCGTCACCTCTCCACGCTCCACGAACCCGAGATCGATGACCGAGTCGCGCACGGTGATGCTCTTGGCGATCGCGTTCTTGACGACCTTCGCAGCCTCCTCGTAGCCGATCACCCGGTTGAGTGGCGTCACAATCGACGGCGAGGACTCGGCAAGTGCACGCGCACGCTCGACATTGGCTTTTAATCCCTCAACGGTCTTGTCGGCCAGCAACCTGCTCGAGTTCGAGAGCAGCCTGATTGACTCAAGCAGCGCGGTTCCCATTACCGGGATTGCCACGTTCAGCTCGAAGGCGCCGGATGCTCCTGCCCATGCGATCGTCGCGTCATTGCCGATAACCCGTGCGCAGACCTGAAGCACAGCCTCTGGGATGACCGGGTTGACCTTGCCGGGCATGATGGAGGACCCGGGCTGCAGATCGGGGAGGTGCAGCTCTCCGAGGCCAGCGTTCGGACCGGACCCCATCCAGCGCAGGTCGTTACAGATTTTGGTGAGGCTCACCGCGATGACTCTCAATGCACCGGATGCCTCCACGAGGGCGTCGCGCGCTCCCTGGGCCTCAAAGTGGTCGAGCGCCTCGGTTACAGGCAGCTTGCTGTCGCTTGCGAGCAGAGCGATGACCTTCTGCGGGAAACCCTTTGGTGTGTTGATGCCCGTGCCCGTTGCTGTTCCACCGAGTGGAACCTCTGCGACCCGCGGCAGGGCGGATTCAATGCGCTCAACACCAAGCCAGATCTGGCGGGCGTAGCCACCGAACTCCTGGCCGAGCGTCACGGGCGTCGCATCCATCAGGTGGGTTCGGCCAGCTTTAACAACGGTCTTCCATAGCTCGGCCTTGGCTTCGAGGGCCTCTGCAAGGTGCGTGAGCGACGGGATGAGCTCGTGGAGTAACGCCCCTGTCACAGCGAGGTGGACGGAGGTGGGAAACACGTCATTGGAGGATTGGGAAGCGTTCACATGGTCGTTGGGGTGGACGGGTTTTCCCTCGACCGTCCCGGCAAGTGTCGCGAGCACCTCGTTCATGTTCATGTTGGACGAGGTTCCGCTACCGGTTTGATAGACGTCGATCGGGAACTGATCGTGGTACTTCCCCGCGATCAGCTGGTCTGCAGCTCCGACTATCGCAACCACTATCTTCTCGTCGAGGATCCCCAGCTCGCCGTTGACGATGGCCGCAGCGCGCTTTATCCGCGCCAGCGCAACGATTTGGGCTGGTTCGAGTCCCGCCCCGGAGATGGGGAAGTTCTCCACCGCTCGTTGAGTCTGTGCACCGTACAGGGCGGACATTGGAACGCGCACCTCGCCCATTGTGTCGTGTTCGATGCGGTACTCGGCCGGAGTGTTCTCGGTCACGTCTTTATGCTTCCTTCTGCTCTTGTGTGGTCTCGTGGGGTTGCCGGGAAGCGTTAGACGACGCCAACCACGGTTTCCTTGATTGCACGGCCTTCGGCCAATTCGTAACTTGCACCTACGATAGCCAGAGTACCCGCGGCGACCGCTTCGCTAATGATTTCGGAGCCGTTCAGCAGTTCCTGGACGGTGTTGCGCAGGTGCTGGCGTCCTACTTCAACGGCGTCGGGTGTGCCAGCGTCTTTTCCGGCTGTGCGCACGCTGTCGACTGCGGGAACTATTTGCTCGACGAGCGAGTGAATGTGTGGCGGCAACGGTATGGCGTCCGTCTCCTCCGAGTCAATCGCGGCGCGAACGGCACCGCACCCTTCGTGGCGCAGGACGACGAGGAGTGGAACCTTCAGGAGCGCGACGGCGAACTCAATGGACCCGATGGCCGACTCCGTGACGATGTGCCCCGCGTTGCGGACGACAAAGATGTCGCCGACGCCCTTATCGAAGATGATCTCGGCAGCAACTCGGGAGTCGCTGCAACCAAACAACACGGCGTGCGGCTCCTGCAGGGTGAGTAACTCTGCCCTCCGTTCGGAGTCTTGTCGTGGATGGCGTGCGGCTCCGGCGATGAAACGCTCGTTACCGCGGACCATCTCCCGCCAAGCCGCTGCCGGTGTGATCGGTGTTGTTGTGTGCTCCTCGTTCAATGGTTCAGCTTTCTCTGTAGTTTTCGTTCTCTTGTTATTAGCGTTCTCTGCCGCGGTGGGTTGGGCTGCTCGCGTCAAAGGTCGCCTGCCGCTTCGAGCTGCGCGGCGAGTGCCGTCGCCACCGTGCGGAACTCTGCCGTCGCGGCGGAGCCGTGCAGCACGAAGCTGCTCTCACCGACGGTTGTCGACATGGAGTAGGCGAAGTTGTTGGGGTCTTTAGTGCTGTTGCGCTGATCGTATAGCGTCCACTCGAGACCGTCGATCGTCGTTGTGCCTGTCGGTTTGGCGTAGTGCAGCTGGACGGATACCCATGTCGCGTTGGCCCTGAGCCCTTGGACCATCCCGATGTATTGCGGTGCGGGGGTGACCAAACCGATGTACCAGCTGGTGATGCCGTCCGAACCCTTGTCTAGACGCGCGGAATTCGCCTTCCAATCGTTCGGGAGAGCGGGCGCTGCAAGAGTCTCTGACACCGTTGGCTGGGCGTCGGACGCGAGTTTCTGGTAATTGACACTGGGGTTCTCGTTGAGCGATGGGCGAACGGCGACGAGAACGAGAACGAGGACGATCGCGAGGCATGCTGCGAGTGCGAAGGCAAGGTTGAGGAACGTCTGATTTGCCCTGTGCTTGCGGGAGGTTTCTGCCTTACGAGCCGCAGTCTCCTCCGGCGTCTCTGGGCGACCCAGCTCTGCGACGATGCGTGCAGGCGCTTGCCCAGACTGTGGAGAATCCGTCATGAGACTCAGTCGGTCGCTCCGGATGCTGCCTGGTTCGTAACTCTCGTGGCGCCCCCAGCCGCGTCCAGCCTGGCTCGCGCGCCGACAAGCCATTCCTCGCAGCGCTGCGCAAGCGCCTCACCGCGCTCCCATAAAGCGAGCGACTGCTCGAGTGTGGATGAGCCCTGTTCCAGCTCGGCGACCACGCGAACGAGTTCGTCGCGGGCCTGTTCGAAGCTCAGACCGGCGATATCCACGTTTGCAGCATTGGGTTCGGGGGATTTGGCCACGGTCATGATTCTATCCAGCCGCAGTGCGCGGGCCGGAATCGTCGTCGACGGTCGTGCGTAACTTGCCGTCCGCGAGGGTGAGGAGGAGAGGGGTGCCTGCGTGTGCATTCTTCGCGCTTCGCAGCGCCGTACCGTCTGGCAACTGGGCGATGGAGTACCCACGATCGAGAGTACGTTGCGGAGAAAGGGCTCGCAACTGTGAACGCAGCTCAGCGATCTGACCGTGCGAACGCTCGATCGTGAGCTCGACCAGTTCTGACCCCCTGCCGACGTAACGGGACAGCTCCTCGGCACGGGAGTCGACCAGCCACGCGGAGCTGGCGAGGACCGGACGTGAGCGTAATTGCTCCAGTTTGTCGATCTCGGTCGAGACGAGTGTGGTGATCCTGCGTCGAAGTGCAGCCCTGGCCTGCTGCGCACGGTCGAGCTCCTCTGCAACATCCGGCACGACACGCTTGGCGGCATCCGTTGGGGTGGACGCACGCAGGTCGGCGACGTCGTCGAGCAGCGGGCGATCCGCCTCGTGACCGATCGCGCTGACCACCGGTGTGATGCACGCCGAAGCGGTGCGGACGAGAGTCTCGTCACTGAACACCATGAGGTTTTGGAAGTCACCCCCGCCGCGAGCGACGACGATGACGTCGACGTCTGGATCGGCGTCGAGTTGCAGCAGAGCAGCCGTCACCTCGGCGGCGGCGCGTTCTCCCTGCACCGCGGTGTGCACCACGCGGAATTTCACCGCAGGCCAGCGTAGTTGCGCGTTGCGCAGGACGTCCTTTTCGGCATCCGAGTCTTTTCCGGTGATGAGGCCGATGCACGCAGGCAGAAATGGCAGCGGCTTTTTCCTGGCGGGATCAAACAGGCCCTCGGACTTGAGCAGTTGGCGCAGACGCTCCAGACGCTCCAGTAGGTCGCCGAGACCAACGTGGCGCATCTCGAACACCTGCATGGTGAGTGTGCCGCCCTTGACCCAGTAGTTGGGTTTCACAAGCGCGACGACGCGGTCCCCCTGCTTGAGGTCATCCGGCAGCTTGGCCCTCACCGAAGACCACACGGTGAATCCGACGGTTGCGTCTGCTGAGACGTCCTTGAGCTTGCCGTACACGTTGCCGCCGGAGGCGCCCCACTGAGTGATCTCACCCTCAACCCAGACGCTGCCGAGTCGGTCGATCCACCCCTTAATCTTGGCGGAAAGCAGGGAGACTGGCCATGGCGCATCCACGGTGGGTGGTGAATCCACAAACGTCACAGCGGTGTCCTTTCAGGCGGGCCGTCTCCCGCATGCCCGCGAAAATCAGGTTACTGGGAAATCACCGACAGCGGGTCGCCAGCGTGAGCGGATGCGGGACACGGCCGTTGTGCGCAACAACTGTGGTGGAGAAGAGGGGAGACTCGCTCCCAGCCGTCGTCCAACGGTCCCTCGTAGACTGTGGCGGTGAGCAACATCGCCAACGGAACCCTCACGGAGCTCCTTCCGGTGCCCCGGATTCCTACTGTGCGCGGCAGGCTGCGCGATGAGCCAATCACGGGGGAGAAGCGGGTACTGCTCGCCGCCCCGCGTGGATACTGCGCAGGAGTCGATCGTGCCGTTGTGGCGGTCGAGAAAGCCCTCGAACGCTACGGCTCGCCCGTGTACGTCCGAAAGCAGATCGTGCACAACATCCACGTCGTTTCGACCCTCGAGAAGCAGGGCGCGATCTTCGTCGATGAGGTTGACGATGTTCCACCAGGTGCGCACATAGTGTTTTCTGCCCACGGAGTGTCTCCCGCGGTCGTGCAGGCGGCCGTGGATCGCGAGCTTCTGGCCATCGATGCGACCTGCCCGCTGGTCACCAAAGTCCACAAGGAGGCCGTGCGGTTCTCCAGGGACGACTACCAGATCTTACTCATCGGCCATGCTGGGCACGAGGAGGTCGCTGGAACTATGGGTCACGCTCCGGAGCGCACCATTCTCGTAACATCCCCTGCAGATGCTGCCACTGTGGTCATCGACGATCCAGACAAGCTGGTCTGGCTCTCCCAGACCACGCTGAGCGTGGATGAGACGATGGAGACGGTCAGGTTGTTGCGGGAGAGGTTCCCCGAACTGCGCGATCCTCCGAGCGATGACATCTGCTATGCGACCCAGAATCGCCAACTCGCGATCAAGAAGATTTCGGAAGCCTCAGAGATCGTGATCGTCGTCGGTTCGTCAAACAGCTCAAACACGATGCGACTTGTTGACGTCGCACTGGAGCACGGTGCGCGGTCGGCCTACCGGGTGGATTACGCGAGCGAGATCCGGCAGGAGTGGCTGAGTGGTGTCGCCACTGTTGGCGTGACCTCCGGAGCATCAGTCCCGGAGGTCCTCGTGCAGGAAGTGCTGGAAGAGCTTGCCGACGCTGGGTACAACAGCGTTCGTCAGGTCGTGACCGCGGAGGAAGACCTGATGTTCTCACTCCCCAAAGAACTTCGCCGCGACGCCGACGGCGAGCGGGATGCGCGCGCCCTCGGTGGGCGCAGCGCTCCCTCTGCACGGCGCATACTCGACTGGCAGGAACAATGACAGATTCACGACCACGCCCACAGTACGGCGAGTACGCATCGCCGGAAGACCAGGCAAAGGCCATCGGAATCCCGCTCGTGCATGTGCCGAAGACGGTTCCGGCTGCCGCTCCCGTTGCGGATCCCGTCCACAGCGTGGAAAAGGGGAAAGAGAAGGACGCCCACTCGGCTGTCGCCAGTAACAGCACAGCGACGCGCGCGAAACGGTCCCGAGACACGGTGGCCACCGTGATGCTCCTCGGGCTCGGGTTGGCTTGGATACTGATTTCTATACCGGGAACGTCGGACCTGGCCGGAACCCTGAATCGTACCTATGCTCTCCAGGGCTATACCGGGAAGTACGGACCGGTTGCGCTGGCTTCAATCCTCGGCCTCGTCATCAATATCAGTTCGCTCGTGCTGTGGGGCATTACCTGCGCGGTGTCGATCGCGCTGATCCGGCGACACCGACGCGCGTTTTATGTCCCACTCATTGGAGGCGCACTCTCGGGGCTTGTAATCATCGCGCTGACCATCGTCGCCATGTTTAACGACCCCGGACTCCTGGCCCACCTCAGCACGCTGCAGGGGTAGCGACCGCCAATCCGCCGGTTTGCGCTTCTCGGCGTCTTTTGGTGCTCGCAGGCTTCGTTGACACGGTGTTGAGCGATCTTTCCATCATCATCAACGCACCGGATCGGCTGAACGAGGCCACCCGCCAGCGCCTGCATGACGATGTTGCAATCCTCACGAGCGCGGATTGGCTGTCTCAGGCGCGTGAGCTGACCGTCGTCGACGGCGCGGATGCCATACTTTGTAATCGGTTAGCTGCCGTGGTCAGCGAGATCCGGTGGCGTGGGCTCACCGTCCATGTAAGCGGCAACGGCAGCAGCGCGCTCCGCTCCAGCACTGCCGCTGCCGCTGCCGCTGTGGATGCCGCCCGGGCCTGTCTGGAGAATGTTCTCGCGCACTCTGGTGTGGCTGTGGCCGAAATCGTAGTCGGCCAGGATGACGGCGAGAGCACCATCATGGTTATTGACGAGGGGTGCGGATTCGGCCCGGCTGCGGTACCTGCAGACCGTCTCGGCCTGTCGGTTTCGGTGGTTGGGCGTGTTGAGGACGTTGGCGGCTATGTCCGCGTGTGGTCAGTGCCAGGCAACGGGACTTCGGTGCTGATTTCGGTACCCGCACTCGAGGTCGACCCGCTGAGTTGGTACTCTGGCCCGCTTATACCTCTTGCTTTCGCGACGCTGGTCGCCTGTTGCTGGCTGGGTCCGGCCAGCGACCGCGTGACGAGCTGGTATTTCAGGTCAACGCGAGTTGGCTGGACGCCATTGCGGCCGGGCAATGCATCACGGTGGTGGACCCCGAGCATCGCGCAGACACCATGAATGACGCGCAGAAATCGGCACTAACCGGGTTGATCGACGCGGTCCTGAACG
>JBDTIM010000004.1:0-5601 GCA_039936355.1 Lacisediminihabitans sp.
CAGGCAAGATAGTTAAGGGTATGGGCGGCGCTATGGACCTGGTCGCAGGAACTCCTCGGGTGGTGGTGTTGACGGAACACGTCGCCAAGGACGGCTCGCCGAAGATCGTGAAGACGTGCAGCTTGCCGCTGACCGGAGTGCGCGTTGTCCACCGAATCATTAGCGACCTCGCCGTCTTTGATGTCACCGATGGTCACCTTATTCTGAGACGGCTCGCACCAGGGGTCACCCTCGAGGAAGTGCAGAGCAAGACCGAGCCGAGCTTCACGGTCGCCATCGAGACGGTTGAGGTGCAGGCATGAGCGTGTCCAGCCAGTTTGGCAAAGACGTGTTGCTCACTGGGTGGGGGCATAGCAAGTTCGGCAAGCTCGCTGGGGAAACGCTGGAGTCACTCATCGTGGCCGTTGCCACGGAGGCCATCGACGGTGCAGGCATCGATGCTGAGCAGATCGACGAGATCTACGTCGGCCAGTTCAACTCCGGGATGATGCCGCTGGCGTTCCCGTCGTCACTGGCCCTTCAGGTTTCCGAGCGGCTGGCAAATGTTCCGGCCACTCGGGTGGAGAACGCCTGTGCATCAGGATCCGCCGCATTCCAGCAGGGAGCCAAGTCGCTTCTCGCCGGTACCGCGAAAACCGTGCTCGTGATCGGCGCGGAGAAGATGACAGACGCGGGAGCAGATGTCGTTGGTGCCGCATTGATGGGGGCAGACTACGACAATGCTGGCATGCCTTCTACGACCGGATTTACCGGACTTTTCGCCGCGGTTGCGCAGGCGTACGAAAAACGGTACGGCCCCGTCGGAGACACGCTGGGAACGATCGCGGCGAAGAACCACCACAATGGGATGGCGAACCCGTACGCGCACCTGCACAAGGACTTTAGCGAAGATTTCTGCCGCACGGTCTCGGACAAGAACCCCATGGTCGCCGCTCCGTTGCGTCGCACGGATTGCTCCCCGGTCTCCGATGGCGCTGCGGCGCTCATCATCACCACCGAGCCTGGCTCTGGCGCGCGGACCGAACCTGTGCGATTGGCTGGTTTCGGGCAGGCCAACGACTTCATGCCGGCTGCGCGACGGGATGCCACCGAGTTCGCAGCAGTGCGGGTTTCCTGGCAGCGTGCGTTGGAAATGGCCGGGGTCACGCGTGACGAGTTGGACTTTCTGGAGGTCCACGACTGCTTTACGATCGCCGAGTTGTTGATGTATGAGGCGCTGGGGATTACCGCAGACGGCCAGGGCGCCCGTGCGCTTGAGGAGGGCTGGGTGTTCAAGGACGGCAGGCTTCCGGTTAACGTATCCGGAGGGCTGAAGTCAAAGGGGCACCCTGTGGGTGCGACCGGCGTGTCCCAGCACGTGATCGCTGCAATGCAACTCACCGGCACCGCAGGAGAAATGCAACTGCCAAGCCCCCGCCGGGCTGCAGTTCAGAACATGGGCGGAGTGGGCATAGCCAACTACGTGAGCGTGCTGGAGGCTGTCTAGGATTCTTCAGGGCGGCCGTCTTCACCCGATAGGGCGCCCGAGATGCCCACTAAGCTTGCAGAACACTCAGGAGGCAGGTATTGATGTTCTACTGGCTCATGAAGAACCTGGTCGTTGGACCACTTCTGCGCACCGCCTTCCGACCGTGGGTGACCGGCCACGCAAACATTCCGAAGACCGGCGGCGTCATCATGGCCAGCAACCATCTGTCGTTCATCGATTCCGTTTTTCTTCCGCTGATGATCGACAGGCGTGTCACCTTCCTCGCGAAGAGCGACTATTACACAGCGCGTGGATTCAAGGGCTGGGCTATCAAAAGCTTTCTCAAGGCTGCGGGGATGATCCCGATCGATCGTTCCGGCGGGAAGGCCTCGTAGGCGTCGTTGCAGACTGGCCTCGGCGTGCTGGCACGCGGTGAGATGCTCGGCATCTACCCCGAAGGCACCAGGAGCCCCGATGGCAAGCTATACCGTGGACGCACCGGGGTGGCACGCATGATTCTCGAGGGCAACGTTCCCGTCGTTCCGATCGCGATGATCGACACAGAAAAGGTCATGCCGGTAGGGCGTCGTATTCCGAAGGTGCGCAGAATCGGCATCGTGATCGGCAAGCCTCTCGACTTCTCCCGCTTCGCAGGCCTGGAGGGCGACCGATTCATCCTGCGTTCCATCACCGACGAGATCATGTACGAGCTGATCCGGTTGAGCGGTCAGGAATACGTAGACGTCTATGCGAGTTCGGTGAAGGAGAAAGATAACTCGCACAGTCGGTGAATGAGGACCCAAAGCGACGCGGCCGCACCGAACGGTATGTTCCGAAGACTCCTCGGCTGCGCTGCGGCACACCTGCGGTCTTTCGCATCCCGTGAGGCTAATAGGGTAGTAACGTCCCGAATCGTCGGGCAAACGGGAGCATGTTCTCTCGTTTTCGAGTGTATTGAGGAATGTCCGTGGTTAAACCGTCCGAAGAAGCTGTCGTGCTCGCCGATCCTGCAGTGATCGCCGGCCTCGACTATTGGCGGACGCTTCCCATCAAGCAGCAGCCTGCCTGGCCGGATGCCGATGCCGTGCATGACGCATCCGATCAGATTGCGCACATGCCGCCACTTGTCTTCGCGGGCGAGGTGGACATTCTGCGCGACCGACTGGCTGCTGCCGCGAGCGGCCGCGCCTTCCTGCTCCAGGGCGGCGATTGCGCTGAGACCTTCGCAGGTGCCAACGCGGATCAGATCCGCGAGCGGGTGAAGACCGTGCTGCAGATGGCTGTTGTGCTCACCTACGGTGCATCCATGCCCATCATCAAGATGGGACGGATGGCCGGCCAGTTTGCAAAGCCGCGCTCGAGCGATCACGAGACGCGCGGCGACGTCACGCTGCCTGCATACCGCGGCGATATCGTGAACGGCTACGACTTCACCCCAGAGTCACGGGCGGCCGACCCGCGCAGACTGGTGCAGGGCTACCACACCTCTGCATCAACCCTGAATTTGGTCAGGGCCTTCACGCAGGGCGGTTTCGCCGACCTGCGTCAGGTGCACAGCTGGAACCAGGGCTTCGCGCGTAATCCTGCCAACGTCAAGTACGAACAGATGGCCAAGCACATCGATAGGGCCGTTAAGTTTATGGAGGCGGCAGGCGCCGACTTCGACGAACTCAAACGGGTCGAGTTTTACACCGGCCACGAGGGTTTGCTCATGGATTACGAGCGGCCGATGACGCGGATTGATTCCCGCACTGGCACGCCGTACAACACCTCGGCGCACTTCCTCTGGATAGGGGAGCGCACACGCGACCTCGATGGCGCCCACGTCGACTACTTCTCGCGAGTGCGTAATCCGATCGGCGTCAAACTTGGTCCGACGACGACCCCGGCTGTCATGCGGGAGCTGATCGAGAAGCTCGATCCGAACCGCGAGCCCGGCCGGCTCACGTTCATCACCCGGATGGGCGCGGAGAAGGTCAGGGATGCCCTGCCGCCACTCCTCGAGGCGATCAAAGAGACGGATGCGACGCCGCTGTGGGTCTCCGACCCGATGCACGGCAACGGACTCACCACTCCAACCGGGTACAAGACGCGGCGTTTCGATGACGTTGTGGACGAAGTCAAGGGCTTCTTCGAGGCGCACCGTGCGGCGGGAACCTACCCTGGCGGCATCCACATCGAACTCACCGGCGACGATGTCACGGAGTGCCTCGGTGGCTCCGAGCAGATCGACGAGGCGACACTGGCGACCCGGTATGAGTCGCTGTGCGATCCGCGACTGAACCACATGCAGTCGCTCGAGCTGGCGTTCCTGGTCGCTGAGGAACTCGGCGCCCGCTAACCGCCGAAGGCATTAAGGCCGACTGTAATGGTCGATCCTTTGTCAACTGTGCTTCCTGCCTTCGGGTTGAGCGAACTCACTGTTGCGTTGTTAGGGAATGCCGAGGCACCTTCGCTGATGGGATTCTTGAACTTGATCTTGAAGCCGGCATCTGTAAGTGTTTTCTTTGCCAATGCCCAGGTTTGACCGACGACATCAGGCACCTCCACCTGCGGCACGCCCCGTGAGATCGTGAGGTTAACGGTGTCGTCGGGGCGAACCGGCGCAGAATTACCCGAACTGTCGACGGGAGCCTCGATCCCGATCACCATGCCCTTTGGGACGGTGTCGCTGAAGTCCTGCTTGCCCTGGGCGGCAATCAGCTTCACGTTCTTCAGAATATTTGCCGCGTCGTCGAAGCTCTTGCCCACGACGTCGGGAAGCGACCCGACGCTGACAACCAGCGAGATCGGCTGTTTGTCGCCGTACTGGGTTGTTTCGGCGAGTGTCTTGCCGTCCGCGCCGAGCGCAGCGATGACGATGCCCTTCTTGACGTCAGCGTCGAACTGCTTAGTGGAGCCGGTGTCAGAGTAGGTGAATGCCTCTTTCGCAATCTTCTGGATTGCGTCCTGTTCTGGCAGGCCGGCGAGATCCGAATACGGCAAGAGTTTGGGCCCGGAGGATATGAGCAGGGTGACCACGGTGTCTTTGGCGACTGACTTACCGGATGGCGGAGTCGTGCCGGCGACAGCGCCCTTCGGGATTGTCGGTGAGTTTGCGGTGCCATTGGCAGGATTTACCTGGAGGCCGAGGTCTTTCAGTGTTGCTATGGCAGCGGCCGGTGTGCTGTTTGCCAGGTCAGGAACGGTGACTCGTCCTCCGGGGCCGGCACCGAAATACCAGCCAGTTCCGCCTGCTAACGCTGCGAGCAGAAGCACCAGACCGAAGATCCAAAACCCTCTGGCGCGACGTTTTTCTGTCTTGGTGGAAAGGGCGGTGACACTGTCGGTGAGGATAGGTCCGGTGCGGTGGCGCGACCGCGGTTGGATTACCTGGGTTTCCGCGTCGGCGTTGTTCTGATTGGTAGCGGATGGCAGCACCATCGTGCGCTGCAGCGGCATGGAAGACGTGGAAGGGTCGCCAGACTGGAGAATCGCGTTAGTCTCGAGCAACTGGTCGAGCATGATGCGGGCGTCGTGCGGTCGTTGGTCGGGATCGCGGGCGGTAGCCCAGAGCACGAGCTCGTCGAGCTCAACGGGAACACGGGGATTCTTGCTGCTGGGAGTGGGAACAGTGTCATTGGCATGCTGCTGGGCGATCTGAAAGGCCTGCTCACCCTTGAACGGCTGCTCACCGGCAAGCATCTCGTAGAGCATGATGCCGACAGCGTAAATATCGCTTCGCGTGTCTGCGACGCCGCGCATAACGAGCTCAGGGGAGAGGTAGGCGATAGTTCCCAGCAGAGCATTGCCGGTTGCGGTGTTCGCCGTCGCTGCCCTCGCGAGGCCGAAGTCTCCGATTTTGATGCGGCCGTCATCCGCCAACAGCACGTTCTCCGGCTTGAGATCGCGGTGGACGATGCCGTTCTTGTGGGCGGCGGCAAGCCCGGAGAGGATCGCCTCCATGATGTCCATGGCCTGTGTCGTTGTCAGGACCCGGTGTTCCTGCAACAGGTCACGGAGGGTGATTCCGGGGAGGTATTCCATGACCAAGTACGCAGTGTCATCGTCTTGACCCTGGTCGTACACGTTCACAACGTTGGGGTGGGCGAGCCGGGCCGCCGATCGAGCTTCCTGAATGAACCGCGCCTTGT
>JBDTIM010000005.1:0-19939 GCA_039936355.1 Lacisediminihabitans sp.
GACATGCCTCCCACCCTTGCCGCGCTCGCCTTCCGGAACCTCGCCTTCCGAAATCTCGTCTTCCGGAACCTCGCCTTCCGGAACCTCGCCTTCCGAAATGACGGAACTTCGGACGTGAGACGACAGATTCACGGGGGAATCGGGCATTTAGAAGTCAAAACTCCGTCGTTTCGGAAGGTATGCCGAAAGGCGGTCGAGCGAGGGGATCGCGGATGACGCGGCCTCTCGTGGTTGTGCCAGCCGAGCCGCATGCTGTGATGGCTGCGCTGCGCGATGCGCTCAGTGGGGACGGACCGGCCATCGTGCCGAGGGCGGTGCAGTCCGAGCGCGCCCTCCTCGAACTAGAGACACTGGCACCTCTCCCCGCGGAAGTTCCGCAGCGGGTGGCGCTCGTGGTAGAGACCAGCGGGTCGACCGGGGTGCCGAAGAGGGTGGCGCTCGGAGCGGACGCTGTACTGGCCTCGGCAGCGGCATCCGAAACTTCGCTTGGCGGGCCAGGCCAGTGGCTGCTCGCCCTACCCGCGCACTACATCGCGGGCATCAATGTGCTGGTTCGCTCGATCGCGAGCGGCACAATCCCGGTGTATTTGCCGGAGGGGCATTTCGACGCGAAACGATTCACCGAGGCGAGCGATGCGATGGATGCCCCCCTGCGCTTTGCATCGCTTGTCCCGACCCAACTGCTGCGCCTGCTCGAAGCCGCGGAACAGGATCTCCCCGTTCTCGATCGACTGCGCCGCTTCGATCGGTTGCTGATCGGCGGGCAGGCCACCCCGCGCAGCCTGGTCGCGCGGGCGCTGGAACTCGGCCTCAACATCACCCGCAGCTATGGATCCAGCGAGACCTCCGGCGGCTGCGTCTACGACGGGGCGCCGCTCGCGGGTGTGGATGTGCGCATCGCGGACGGCGAGGTGCAGCTCGGTGGTCCGACGCTCGCGGAAGGGTACCTTGGCGACGAGCCACTGACCGAAGAAGTCTTCGTGAACGATCACGGCGCCCGCTGGTTCCGCACCGGTGATGCCGGTGAACTGAGCGATGGCATCCTGAGGGTGACGGGACGAATTGACGCAGTCATCATATCTGGCGGAGTGAACCTGTCCCTCTCGGCGATCGAGCGCATCGTGAACGCGTTGCCAGGTCTCGAGGATGCGGTGGTCGTGTCCGCGCCGAGCGATACTTGGCCCGAGATCCCAGTTGTGTTCAGCGCGAGCACGCGGGACTGCCCTGGGTTCGTTGCAAGGGACAGTGCGACAAGTTCCAGTGCGGCAATTTCCCGCGCGGCGGAGACACGCCTCGAAGAGGTGCGTTCCGCCGTGCACGACGCCCTCGGGGCTGCGGCCCGGCCAGCCGCGCTGTTGACGCTCGGCGGCATCCCCCTGCTCGGCAGCGGCAAACCCGATCGCGTGACACTCACGCGCCTCGCCGCCGACTGGGCCGCCGTGCACAACCGACCCGGTCGCTGAGTTGGTCGCTGAGTCGGTCGATGGGCCAGAGAAGTGTCGCGGAATTCAGACCCTTCGGCACGTACAAGGATCCAGGCAGCGATGCTCAGTAGGATTTGGTCGTGGCCAATAGAAAACCGATCCCCAAGCGAGTCGATCCGTCCAAGACCCCGGTCAAGGGTGCGGCGAAGAAGCCGTCGAAGGGGTCTTCGGGCAGCTCGAAGCCTCAGGTAGCGGCACCCCCGAAAGCGGCCGCGAAACCACAGACTAAGGCGCGCGTTGCGGTGCAGCCGACGGTCCGCAAGTCGAAGGGTGGGCGCCCAGGGGGTAAAAAGCCCAGGATTGTGGTGCAGAAGGCAACCTTCGCCGATTGGGTGGGCGGCGCACGAATCCGTACTTTGCCGCTGGCGATCGCACCGGTTGCCCTGGGGAGCGCATCGGCGTTTCTCCTGTCGACTCCCGGATGGCACTGGGTGCGCATCCTGCTCTGTCTCGCGGTTGCGATCGGACTTCAGATCGGCGTCAATTATGCCAACGACTACTCGGACGGCATCCGGGGTACCGATCTTTACCGGATGGGGCCGTCGCGACTGACAGGCTCGGGAATTGCCAAACCGCGAACGGTACTTACCGTCGCACTCGTCTTCTTCGCGCTCGCGGCGATTGCGGGCGTGATCGTGGTAATCCTGAGCGGCAGTTACTGGCTGCTTGCGGTGGGTGCCGCCTGCATCGTTGCGGCATATTTCTACACCGGTGGCAAGCATCCGTATGGCTACTACGGGCTGGGAGAACTATTCGTCTTCGTTTTTTTCGGCATCGTCGCGACGGCGGGGACCACCTTCGTGCAGGTGCACACGGTCAATGCCGAGAGCTGGTTTTCTGGGGCTGCGGCCGGGTTCCTCGCCTGCGCCGTACTCATGGTCAACAACCTGCGCGACCTCGAGCAAGACAAGCTGGCGGGGAAGCGCACGCTTGCGGTGGTTGTTGGAAGCCGCGGCGCGCGCATCCTGTTCGGTATCTTCATCGTGCTGGCGTTCGCGATCCTCGGGCTCTTCGCCGTGTTCTTCGTGAAGGCGCCGCTCGTGTTCTTCACACTGCTGTTAGCTGTTCCCGCGGTTCTCATTACAGCAACAGCGAAGACCGCGCCGGAGTTCATGCTCGCTTTGCGTCTCACCAGCCTGACAGCACTGTTCTTCGGGCTTGGACTCGCGTGGGCGATCGCGTACTAGTGCCCTTATTTCGCCGAGCGTGCCCATTCGCGCCGACGGTGCTTGTTAGAACGGGCACGCTCGGCGCGAACAGGCACGCTGGACGGGGATGAACCCAGCTGCGGGGATCAGGCACGCAAGGGGATCAGGCACGCAAGGGGATGACGCGTGCGAGTGGCAAACGCCGCGGCTGGAAGGGCATGCACGGGCGGATGCCGCCGCGCTTACTGTTCGGCCTGGTCGACGGATTCGGCCCGCTCGGCGTGTTCGGCCTGGTCGACGGATTCGGCCCGCCCGGCGTGTTCGGCCAGCCCGACGGGTTTGGCCCGCCCGACGGATTCGGCCCGCCCGGCGTGTTCGGCCAGCCCGACGGGTTCGGCCCGGTCGGCCTGTTCGACGTGTTCGGCGCGGTCGAGCGCCTCATTCTCGATGTCGTTGTCGACGTCGTGCTGCTCACTGTGCCGACGTTGATAGATGTCCTTGGCCAGATCGTCGCGCGTGCCACGGAAAAAAATATACGACACACAGAATCCGATGACAGCGGCAAGCACTGTGGCCCACACCGGGTTCATCTGCAGCAGCAGCAGCCCAGCGAGGGCAATCGCGAATATGAGAATCCGGATGAGCGTGTAGGTGATCCAGATGCGAGTCGATTTCACGCCCACCAGTCTAGGCAGCAGCACTGGGAGATCGCTGGCGGGCGTGGCCTGTGCTCGGTTGCCCAGGAGGGGAGCCCCGACGAACCTGCGAAGGTGGCCGTATCGAGACACTCTGGCAGGCATCACTCAGGGCCCAAGGCCTAGAATCGGGTTATGGTCCGGGTATATCTAGTTGTCGGTCTTGCCGCCGTCATCTTCAGCATCTATGCGGTCATCGACTGTGCGATGACGGATCATCGTCGTGCCCGTGGAATCCCCAAGCCGCTGTGGGTTGTCGTGATTCTCGTGATTCCGGTGATCGGTGCAGTCCTCTGGTTCATTGTCGGCAAGGATCGCAACGCGGGCAATGCCCAGCGACGCTCGATGGCGCCGGATGACGACCCCGCGTTCCTGAAGCGCCTCGGCACAGATCAGGAGCAGGACGAGCGCATCCGCAAGCTCGAGCAAGAACTTGCCGAGCTAGACGACGACAGCAAGGACTAATGCCTGGAGCGAGTCCGGCTACCGATTTCTCGGTGGCACTGCTGGCCGAGTTTGTGCGTTGCGGCGTTCGGGATGTGGTGCTCAGCCCGGGATCACGCTCGCAGGCGATCGCGCTGGCCGCAGCCGAGTACGAGGCTGCTGGTGTCATCCGTCTGCACGTGCGGATCGATGAGCGGGTCGCCGGATTCCTGGCACTGGGCATCGCCGTTGAAACGCGCACTCCGGTTCTCGTGGTCACGACCTCCGGTACGGCAGTTGCCAACCTGCACCCGGCAGCGCTCGAGGCACACCATTCGGGAGTTCCTCTCATCCTGCTCACAGCCGATCGCCCTGTTGAATTGCGCGGCATCGGCTCGAATCAGACGACGGATCAGCTAGGCATCTTCGGTGTTGCCGTCGAATGGTGCCGTGATGTTGAGGCACCGAGTGCGGCCAGTTCCGGCGCGGGTTTCGATTCCGCTTTCCCCGGCGAGCTTGCCCACGAGGCCTATTCCGCGGCTGCCGGTCACTCCTCTGCGCCCGGGCCGGTGCAGCTCAACCTCGCGTTCCGAGAGCCCCTCTCGGGACGGATCGGGGCGTTGCCAACCGCGGCTGAGCTTGTAGAGCATCCTCGGTTGTTGAGTCGCGAGCGCGAGCGAGCGTATCACGACCGGGGGCGGACGACTCCAGATGGTCTCGATACGGTCGGGAAGGACCTACTCGACCAACGAGACGCCGTGACAGCACGCCCGCACACTGTCGTTATCGCCGGCCACGGCGCTGGCGAGCGGGCCGAGGAGGCAGCGCGGGCGCTTGGTGCGCCGCTGCTCGCGGAGGTGTCCAGCGGCTCCCACTTCGGCCCCAATCTGGTCGTCGCGTATCGGCTGCTGCTCAACGACGAGGACTTCGGGGGCAGGGTCGAGCGCGCGGTCGTGTTTGGGCATCCGACGCTCAGCCGGGAGATTCCGGCGCTGCTGCAGCGCGACGGGGTCGAGGTCATCGGGGTGCGCGGTCCGTCTGCCGTCGATTACAATCCCGGTCATCGGGTGTCGCGCTTCGTGGACGCGGTCGAGGTATCGGGGGAGCCTGACAGTGACCGCTCCTGGTTGGGGAGCTGGGTACACACCAGCAGGCGACTCCTCGACGAACGGCCAGAGGTTTCGAGCTATGAGCAGTCGCGTCCCGCGATGGCCATCACCCAAATGGAGACGTTCCGTGAGCCGGTGACGAGACGGATGCTGGTCGAGGCGGTCTGGCGCGTCACCTGGCCGCACGACCGTCTCATTCTCGGAGCTTCTCGTCTCATCCGCGAGGCCGACGCTGTCATTCCCGGCAAGCGTATTTCGGTGCACGCAAACCGTGGACTGGCAGGTATCGACGGAACTGTCTCAACCGGACTTGGTATCGCGTTGGCCAGCCAGTCGGATGCCGCTGCCGCGATCGGCGTTACGCGCGTTCTCCTCGGCGACCTGGCCCTGTTGCACGACGTCGGCGCTCTGCTGTTCGGCGTCGGTGAGCCGCGCCCGACCATCCAAGTGATCGTCGGCAACGACGGTGGCGGGACCATTTTCGATGGGCTTGAGGTTGCCGCATCCGCCCGCGCGGAGGCGTTTGATCGGGTGCTGTTCACTCCGCAGGTAGTCGACTTGCGCGCCCTGGCCGAGGCGTACGGGTGGCGTTATTTGTTGGCAGCCAACCGGGGCGAATTGGATGAGGCGCTCTCGGCATCCGATGGACCGACCCTCATTGAGGTGCCGCTGCAGCGGTGATGGCGCTGGCCCGCGCGCAATCTCGACATTTATACTCCGAATATGAGCGAGATGATTCCGCGTCTCCTCCTGGTAGAGGATGACCCGCAGCTTTGCGAGATGCTGCGAGGGTTGTTTCGTTCCGAAGGGTACGAAGTCCTCGTGGCCGGGGAGGGTCAGAGGGGGCTTCACCTCGCTCTGACGGAAGACCTCGACGTCATGATCCTCGACCGAGGTCTTCCCGTGATCGACGGACTGGACCTTCTGGGCAGGGTCCGCCGTAGCGGTGTCGCCACCCCGGCGCTGGTCTTGTCTGCCCTTGGTAACCCGGCCGATCGGGTGGCGGGGTTGGATGCGGGTGCTGAGGACTACCTTGCCAAGCCGTTCGATGTGGACGAACTTCTTGCACGAATTCGCGCGCTGCGGCGCCGGCATGGCGCGACCGCACCGACGCTGCGAATCCCTGGGGGTGCTTTCGAGTTGGCGTCGCGCAGGGTCACTTTTACCGAGGGCGCCGTAGTGGTCCTGTCCGATCGGGAGGGAGCGCTGCTGGAAGAGCTTGCTCGGTGGCCGGCTCGTGTATTCGGTAGGGACGAGATTCTCGAATACGTGTTTCCCAATGCCGAAGAAATCGGGGTGGTTGACACCTACGTGCACTACCTTCGCCGCAAGCTGGGGCGCGACAGTGTGCGAACCATTCGCGGCATCGGTTACCAGCTCGGAGCTGTGTCATGACGAGTCAGCTGGAAGTCGAGTTCCGGAAGACCTCGTGGCGGTTGGCGCTACAAACGGGCACGTTCCTCCTTCTGATGCTTGCGGCAATCGCTGGCTCGGTGCTCCTAATTGTGTCTGCGGGCCAAAATGAGTCTTCACTACAACTTCTGAGGACCGCCACCGACAATGTGGACTCGGTGCAGGACGCACCCTCCGGAGTCTGGCTCGCGATTTCCGATCAGGGGCGCCTGACCGTCTCTCCCGGGATGCCGGACGGGCTACCCGATATCGCGGTCATGTCGTCAGTGGCCAGCGGGGGCGAGCCCATCGATAGTGATGTCGTCATTGGCGAACACTCGTATACGGTTCACACCGCTGAATCCAAGGGTCGGGTCGTGCAGGCCGTTCTCGACCGCCATGAAAGCCAGGAACAGTTCAACCGCCTGATGCTGGCTCTGGTTATGACCTGTGGGGGCGCCGTTGTCGTGTCGAGTCTTATCGCAGTGTGGCTCGCGCGTCGGGCGATGCGGCCGATGGCCGACGCGCTGGAGCTGCAGCGTCGCTTCGTTATGGACGCCAGTCATGAGCTGCGCACGCCGCTGACCTTGCTGAGCACCCGCGCACAGCTGTTGAAACGCCGGCTCGACACATCGTCCGCTTCGCAGGATCAAGCGGCGGAGGTCGGATCGGATGTGGAGGCCATCATTGAGGATGCGGGCTCGCTGAACACGATTTTGGAAGACTTGTTGATAGCGGCAGATTCGCGGCAGCTCGACCGGGTTCCCGTCGACCTCGTTGCGGTCGCTGACGACGTCGTTCGATCGTTCGGATTGTCGGCGACTCGTGCTGGAGTCACTCTGACCCGAACAGGTATCGATGGCGAACTGGAGATCTCGGCCTCTCCCACTTCGCTGCGCCGAGCGCTTGTGGCGCTTGTCGACAACGCCATTCAGTTTGCACAGTCGCGGGTGGAAGTAGCGCTCTCGGACGACGTCCTCGGCGTGAACGTGACAGTGAGCGACGATGGGCCTGGCTTCACCAAAGAAATGAAGACCCGCGCGTTCGAACGATTTGCGACGACGCGCGTTCGGGAGCCCCGAGACGGAGGCAACCGAACCGCCAGTCATTACGGACTCGGGCTTGCACTCGTTGCCGACGTGGCGGCGCAGCACGGAGGATCGGCAGTCATCGAGTCACAGCCCGGATCGGGCGCAGTGATCATGCTGAGACTGCCCAGACCGCGCCCTCCGCGCCACTGAGCCGCACTCGGGCGTTCGCCCGAGAGACTGGCTGCCACGCCTCAGAGCAGAAACTTCCCAGCTTCGAAGAATGTTCTAAGAACATCCGCATAGCGTCTGGAACATGTGGGGTGATTCATGATGACCAAGGTGGCATCCAGGCGTGGCGACGGGCTGCGGAGAGCCGAGCAGCGGGACCGGTATCTGAGCCGGGTCGTCTACCCTCGGCGGATGCGACTCGCCGACTCGCTGGAGGCGATCGTGTGGCTGACCATCGCGCTCGTTCTCGCGCTGTTCCTGGCAGATAGCGGCCTGGCGGACTTCGCGACCCCCGCAGGCACCTTCACCGGGATTGGGATTGTGTGCGGGTTGGTGGGGACCAACCTCTTATTGATCCAGCTTGTGCTTGCGTCACGCCTTCCTGCCATTGATCGGGCGTTTGGGCATGATCACGCACTGCTGACCCACGAGCACATGAGCAAACCCGTTTTCTACCTGATCTTCGGTCACGTCCTTTTCCTCTGGGTTGGATACGCGCTGACGACTCATGTCAATGTCGTCGCCGAAATTGGGGTGATGTTTTCAACGCTGCCAGACATGAAGATCGCCTATCTCGGATTTGGGCTCCTGGCGGCCGTGGTTGTGACGTCTGTGGTGATCGTTCGGCGCAAGCTTGCCTACGAGTTCTGGCACGCCGTACATTTTCTGGCCTATGCGGCCGTGCTGGCCGCGCTGCCGCACCAGTTCAGTACGGGTCAGCTGTTTGCCGATGGCACCTGGGCACGGTATTACTGGTTGCTTCTCTACGCTGTGGTGGCCGGCGCTCTGCTTGTGTACCGATTCGGTATCCCGGTCATCCGTACACTGCGCCATGACGTGCGCGTCAGTGGAGTTCGCGCCGTTGCGCCGGGGGTCTATTCGATCCAGATGACTGGTCGGGGACTCGAGGTTCTTGGTGCGCGTGGCGGGCAGTTCTTCATCTGGCGGTTTTGGGCGCCGGGTCAATGGTGGCATGCGCATCCGTTCTCTCTCTCGGCGGCGCCGGAATCAACGCGGTTACAGGTGACCATTCGCGAACTGGGATCGGGGACCAGAAAGTTGAGCAGCCTCCCCATCGGCACGAGAGTGAGCATCGAAGGCCCCTATGGTCTGTTCACGGAACGCGCGCGAACCACTCGCCGTGCGGTTGCCATAGCGGCAGGAATCGGAATTACCCCGATCATTTCCCTGTTGGAGCACGGAGACTTCGCCCCTGGCGAGATGACCGTGATCGTGCGGGCAACGGACGAAGAGGGACTCTACCTCTACCCGGAACTGTACGAGCTGTGCGCCAGGAAATCGGCCGGACTGTACGTGTTTACAGGGAACAGGTCGCAGTCGGGACGTGAAAGCTGGCTCCCGGCAACGGAAATGAGGCGCAACGTCACCCTTTCCACCATCGTGCCCGAGATAGCACATGCCGACGTATTCATTTGCGGTCCTCGTCATTGGACAGACCTCGTTGTCGAGGACGCCCGTCGTGCGCGTGTTCCGAAGTTCCGCATCCACTACGAAAGGTTCAGCTGGTGAGACTCCGCAGCGGCATATTTGCCACCCTGGCTTCCGGGGCGATCATTCTTCTCGGCTGGCAGGTCGGGGACGGATCCGCTCAGATGAGCGCCCCGACTCCCGCCAAGGCCGCCAGCTCCGCGACGATTCAACCCCCCGTGAGCCAGGCATCGACGGGAACCGACGCTGGCGGCTCACCGACAACTGCACCGGCAGCGCCCGCGGGGGTTGCCGACGGGACGTATAAGGGCAGCGCCATAAACACGCCGTATGGCACCGTTCAGGTGGAGGCGAAGATAGTTGGCGGCTCGATCAGTAACGTCGTTCCATTGCAGTTGACGGATGTCGGCTCGCTGTCCATCGAAATCGATCGTCAAGCAGTCCCCATGCTGAAATCCGAAGTGCTCTCGAGCCAGTCCGCCAACGTGAATTCGATCAGTGGAGCCACCTATACGAGCGAAGGATACGTGACCTCACTACAAGCCGCCCTGGATTCAGCGCACTTCAGCAGCTGAAGCCGCGAGCTAGCACACGGGCTCGGTGTTAACCGAGTGCTTCGACGATCGGGCGGAACTTCATCTTTGTTTCCATGAGTTCGTGCTGAGGGTCAGATCCTTCGACTATGCCCGCCCCGGCATATGCGATTACATCACCGTTTGCGGCTAGTTGGGCCGAACGCAGGCCGATCGCCCACTCGCCGTCGCCGTCTGCGCCAACCCAACCAATGGGACCGGCGTAGCGCCCACGGTCGAACGGCTCGAGGTCATCGATCACGGCAAGAGCTGCACTGGTCGGGGTGCCCGCGACGGCCGCGGTCGGGTGCACGGAGGCGATGAGGTCGAGTGACGTCGAGCCGTCGGTGAGCGTGCCGTCCACATCGCTCGCGAGATGCCAGAGGTTCGGCAGCTTGAGGGTGAACGGCACCTCGCTCGCTGTCACGTTGGGGCTGTGAACCCGAAGTGCGGCAAGCACGCTCTGCACGGCGTACTGGTGTTCGTCCTGATCCTTGATGGAGGTAGCAAGCGCGGTCGCGGACTCCTGGTCTGAAGCGGCATCCGTCCCCCTGGCTGCGCTGCCGGCAAGCACCCTCGCCGTGACTGAGCCGTGATACACGCTCACGAGCGTCTCGGGGCTTGAACCGAAGAAGCCATCAACGGCGAAGGTCCAACAGTCCGGATAGCCGAGTGCGAGATCGGAGATGACTCGGCGCAGGTCCGCACCGGCCGGCAGATGCCCAACCAGCTCGCGCGCAAGAACGACCTTGCTCAGCTCGCCGCCCTGGATGCGCGCCACGGCCGCCTCGACTGCCTCGCGGTATGCGTCCGCGGTCATCGTGCCTGGTAGCAGTGAGATCCGATACTCGTCGCCGAACTCCGCCGGGGCTGGCACTGCGGGCAGCGCTCCAATGCCAATTTGCGTCATCCAACTTCCAGCAGGATCACGCCCGAAGACGACAGACGGAACAATCAGCACGCTCTTCTGGGCGGAGTGGTCCGAAAAGGCAAATGCGCCGAACGCGAGGAGCCCGGTGCCGGTGCGGGCAAGCGGATCGTGCACGGTCGCGGCGGTGACCAGGCGCTGCCAAGCGGATGCCGCATCAGCCATCCGGTTCGGACCGCTGAACTCGAGACGCACGGCCTCGCCGAGCCCCACCAACCCGAATCCGCGGCGCTGCCACAGCAGCGGATGCTCGGGATCGAGCCGGGGAATGAGTGCGCCAAAGTCATCGATGGCGCTAGTTTCGACCGTGAGAGCGGGTGTCTCTCGTGCGAATTCGGTCATCGGCTCAGCCTAGCCGTCGCCGACTCTCGTTCATTCGCGCTCAACTAGACTCGGCTGTGTGGCTAAAGCAGACCTGAGCAAGCAACCGCGCGAGGTTGCCGCGATGTTCGACGATGTCGCGAGGCACTACGACCGCACCAACTCGGTTCTGTCCCTCGGCAATTCCCTCATGTGGCGTCTACAGACGGTTCGCGCGGTCGCGCCCAAGGTGGGTGAGCGCATCCTTGATGTGGCGGCCGGTACGGGTACGAGTTCCGCCGCCCTGGCCAAGAGTGGCGCGCGGGTCGTTGCCGCAGACTTTTCTGCCGGGATGATTGAGGTGGGCAGGCACAAGCACCCGGATCTCGAATTCGTGCAGGCGGATGCGATGAAATTGCCGTTCAAGGCCAGCGAGTTTGATGTTGTCACCATTTCGTTCGGACTTCGCAATATCGCGGACCCGAAAAAGGCGCTCAGGGAGATGTACCGGGTGTTAAAGCCGGGTGGGCGCCTCGTAGTCTGCGAATTCTCGAAGCCTCCTGTCGCCATACTGCGTGCGGGTTACAACGCGTATCTGAAGTACGTCATGCCCACGGTGGTTGATGCGGCGAGCTCCAATCCTGAGGCATACAGCTACTTAGCCGAGTCCATCGCTGACTGGCCAGACCAGACCACTCTCAGCCAGTGGATTCGCGGGGCAGGTTTCACCCGAGTGGCATACCGTAACTTCACCGCTGGTGTCGTCGCGCTACATCGCGGGCACAAGCCGGTCAGCGTGCGCAAACCGAGGGCCGCATCCGCTCCGAAGTCACCAGAGACGAAGCAGGACGCACCGAAACAGGACGCACCGAAGCCACAGGATGCATCGAAGCCAGGGGCCACAGCGGAGTCATCAGCAACGACAAGCCCGCCCACCAGCCCGAAGAAGTCGAAACCCTAGGGTTTCGGATCGCACACGTTAGGTTGACCAAGGTGACCCTCAGCGCCCATCCTGCGCGCCGCAGCAAGACCCTGACTTCGTCGCTGGGGCTGGGGGAGAAGCTGTTTTCTTCGGCCAGCGAGCGCCGTTTCGCGGACGCCATTGAAGAGGGCCTCGAGGCGGTGGAAGCAGGGCTGCTGCACGAGATGTCATTCGCAGACAATCTTGCGGATGTCACGAGCCGCTACCTGCTCCAAGCCGGCGGCAAGCGCGTGCGCCCCACGCTCACGCTGCTCACCGCACAGCTCGGGACGGGAAACAACGATCGGGTCATCGTGGCGGCCCAAGCTCTCGAAATCACACATCTGGCATCCCTGTATCACGACGACGTGATGGACGAGGCGAACATGCGTCGCGGTGTGCCGAGTGCGCAGAGTGTGTGGGGCAACTCGGTCGCGATCCTCACTGGCGACCTTCTGTTCGCCCGAGCGAGCAAACTCATCGCCAGCCTCGGCGAAGACGCGATCAAGTTGCAGGCAGAAACCTTTGAGCGACTCTGCCTCGGTCAGTTGCACGAAACCATCGGACCACGCGATGGACAGGATCCGATCGAGCACTACATCCAGGTCCTGCGCGACAAGACTGGATCACTGATTGCCACCTCTGCCGAGGTCGGCGTCATATTCTCTGATGCTCCAAAGGAGTACGCCAAACCGGTGACCACCTTTGGCGAGAGCATCGGCGTGGCCTTCCAGCTCATCGACGATGTGCTCGATCTCGCTCCGCGGTCCGGAGACACGGGCAAGACGCCTGGCACTGACCTGCGAGCGGGGGTCGCAACGCTACCCGTACTGTATCTTCGCGCGTTGGCGCCGAATGATTCGGATGCCGCTGCACTGCTCGCTCGCATTGAGCGCGACATCAGCTCTGGTTACCCCGGCGGCTCACACGAGGCAGACCTCGCGGCGGCAATCGTGGAATTACGTGAACACGATGTCACCCGGCGTACTCTCGAAGAAGCGCACCGTTGGGCGGCTGAGGCCGTTGATGCCCTCTCCCCTTTGCCCGACGGTCCAGTCAAAAAAGCGCTCACACGGTTCGCCGACTCGATCGTTGAACGCAGTAGCTGAAGGAGCAACATCGAGTGACCACGCTCAGGCTGGCAATCGTCGGGGCAGGGCCCGCAGGTATCTTTGCCGCGGACATCCTGCTGAAAGCCGAGAGAAAGTTCGACGTATCGATCGATCTCTTCGAGCAGTTGCCGGCCCCGTACGGACTCGTCCGGTATGGCGTCGCTCCGGATCACCCACGGATCAAGGGCATCATCAACGCCCTGCGTGACGTGGTCGACAGCGGGCAGATCCGCCTGTTCGGTAACGTGCTTTATGGCAGAGATATCACCCTTGAAGACCTGAAGTCGCACTACAACGCGGTTATTTTCTCGACCGGGGCGGTGCGCGATGCCGACCTCGACATCCCGGGAATCCACTTGCCCGGCAGCTACGGCGCGGGAAACTTCGTGAGCTGGTACGACGGCCACCCCGACGTTGACCGCACCTGGCCGATGGTGCATCGCGAAGTCGCCGTGATCGGCAACGGCAACGTTGCGCTCGACGTCTCGCGAATGCTGGCCAAGCACGCGGATGCGCTGCTGCCGACCGAGATCCCGGCCAACGTGTACGACGTGCTTAAGGCGTCTCCCATCACGGATGTGCACGTCTTCGGACGCCGCGGGCCGTATCAGGTGAAATTCACCCCTCTTGAACTGCGCGAGCTCGGCGAGCTGGACGACGTGGACATCATCCTCGACGAGGACGACTTCGTGATCGACGCCGCATCGCAACTCGCCATCGACACGAATAAGCAGGTGCTGGTGATCAGCCGCATCATGAACAGCTGGCGTGCGCGGGAGACGGGCACGGCATCCCGACGCCTGCACCTGCACTTCTACTCGAAGCCGTTGGAAATCCTGGGCAACCCCGAGGACGGCGTCACGGCATTCCGGTACGAGCGGACGACGCCGAACGGTGAAGGCGGCGTGACGGGCACGGGAGAGATCAGGGAGATCCCCGTGCAGGCCGTGTACCACGCGATCGGATACTTCGGGTCGCCGCTGCCCGGCATTCCGTTCGACGACCGCCGCGGAGTCATCCCGAACCGCGAAGGTCAGGTACTCGACGATGACGATCAGCTCGTGCCTGGCGTGTATGCAACCGGATGGATCAAGCGTGGCCCGGTCGGGTTGATCGGCAGCACCAAGAGCGATGCAATGGAGACCGTCAAGCACGTGATCCACGACCAGGCAAACTGGTGGAGCCCAGAATCTCCAGAGCCTGAGGCGATCGCTGAGCTGCTCACGAGCCGCGGCGTCGAGTACACCAACCTGGCAGGATGGCATGCCCTCGACTTGCACGAGCTCGCGCTCGGTGAGGCCGCTGGCCGCATCCGTGTGAAGGTCGTGCCGCGCGACGAGATGGTGAAGATTTCCAGAGGTTGACCCTCCACCGCCGATGGCCGGTGGCCGAGAAAGCCCGCAGGGCCGTATCGACAATCGTGAGTCGTTGCCGTATCGGTGTGAGCTACTGCACGGCCGCGGTGAGCCGCGCCATGTTGTCGAGCACTTGTGACCGAATAGGGCGGGTCAGCCAGTCGTCGAGGAACAGCTCGGTGCTGTTCTTGCGATAGCTCTCTTCGACGGCGCGCAGTTGCTCCACGATGTGCCGCCCATGCACCATCACCGAGATCTCAAAGTTGAGGGTGAAGGAGCGCATGTCCATGTTGCTCGACCCGATCACGGCGACGTCGTCGTCGATTGTGAAGTGCTTGGCGTGCAGCACGGTCGGCGCCGCGTAGCGCCAGATTCGCACGCCCGAGCGCAAGAGCTCTTCGTAGTAGCTCCGCTGCGCGTGGAAGACGAGCGGTTGGTCTGCGACCGCAGACACGAACAGCTGCACATCGAGACCGCGATACGCCGCATTCGTGATCGCGTAAAGCATCGAATCATCCGGGACGAAGTATGGACTGGTGATAATCACTTTGCTCTGTGCGTTGTAGAGCATCCCGTTGAATAGTCGCAGGTTGTTTTCGTGGTCAAAGCCCGGCCCGCTCGGCACGATCTGGGCGTCAATGACGTTGTGGGTCGTCTTCTCGGGCGGGACCTTGGTTGCCTCGCGCTCCAGAAACTCGTCCGTCTCGCTATACCAGTCGGTCACGAAGAGAGCATTCACGCCAGCCACGATGGGTCCGTCAAAACGCACCATGAGGTCTTTCCACTGCAGACCCTTACGGATGTTGGACCGCTTGTTGTAGCTGCGGTCGATCATGTTCTGCGAACCGGTGAATGCGATCATCCCGTCGACAATGACGAACTTCCGGTGATTGCGCAGGTCGGGGCGCTGGTATTTTCCGCGCCATGGTTGCACGGGCAGCATGAGCTGCCAGAGTGCTCCGATTTGCTTGAGTTTGCGGATGGTGGCCCGATAACCCGGGGAACGCAGCGACGCAACGTGGTCGAGCAGCACCCGCACGGTGACCCCACGCTTCACCGCAGCTTCAAGTGCGTCGAAGAATGGCTTCGTCGTGGGATCGAACGAGAGGATGTAGAACTCGACGTGCACGTACTTCTTCGCCGTCTGGACGGCCGCTGTTATGGCCTCCAGTGACTCTGCGTAATCGGTGTATAGCTTCGCCGTGTTGCCGCCAACCAGGGGCATCGAGCCCAGGTTGCGGTTGAGCTCGACTATCGAGTCGAGCCACGGTGGAAAATCCACGTCGCGCACCACGTCATCCATGCCCTCGGTGGTCTCGAGGATGTAGGCGTTGATCTCGGTCTGCTTCTCGCGCCGGCGCTTGGGCAGCTTTGTGCTGCCGAGCAGCAGGAACAGGAGGAAGCCGACATACGGGATCAAGAAGATCGCGAGAAGCCACGCAGTCGCCGTTTGCGGCTTGCGGTTACGCGGCACGAAGGCGAGGGAAAAGACCCTGATCGAGAGGTCTATCAGTATCGCAAGGACCGCGATTGTGGGCGCCAGCCAGGCGTCAGTCACCCTGTTCTCCTCGGCCGCTGGTCCATGCCACTACCTGTAATTGATGAACTGGAGGTCGACATCCAAGTCGGCCGCCTTCAGCACGGCCATGGTTTGCTGCAGGTCGTCGCGGCTTTTCGAGCTCACGCGTAGCTCGTCGCCCTGGATCTGCGACTTCACACCCTTCGGAGCCTCGTCGCGGATGATCTTGTTGATCTTCTTCGCGTCGTCTTGGGCAATGCCCTGCTTTACGCCGGCCTCGATGCGGTACTCCTTGCCGGATGCGTACGGCTCCCCAGCGTCGAGGCTGCGGAGGGAGATCCCTCGCTTGATGAGCTTCTGCTCAAATACCTCGAGGACGGCCTTGGCTCGTTCCTCGGCATTCGCCTTGACGAGGACCTTCTCGCCGCTCCACCCGATCTCCGCGCCAACATTTTTGAAGTCGTATCGCTGTGCGATTTCCTTCTGGGCTTGGTGCAGGGCGTTGTCGAGCTCCATTTTGTCGACCTTGCTCACGATGTCAAAGCTGGAATCTGCCATGTCAGCAGCTTAACCGGGTTCGCCCTGCATGATGGGATGCACCATGGTCCGCCCAAGAAACGTCATCATTACCATCGCGACGCTCGCCGTCGCAGTAGTGCTGGTGGTTGTCGCCATCCTCAGCTATCTGTCGCCGGATCCGGCCCCGACGCGTCAACTATCCCCGCGTGCCACTGTCGCGGCATCCGCGCCTCTGCCGGAGTCAAACCCGACCGACCCCGGGCCGGGAATTGTGAATGCTGCGAGCCCGGCCTGGATCAAGCGGGTCGCGGCGGCCACGAGTATTCCCACCACGGCACTCAAGGCTTACGCGGGTGTGACTCTCCAGGTCGCGGCGCAGAATCCGCGGTGCCAGCTGTCGTGGAACACGCTCGCCGCCGTCGGTTGGGTGGAGTCTAGACACGGAATGATCCACGGAACGACACTCGGCTCGGATGGCACACTGACTCCTTCCTTATATGGCGTCGCACTCGACGGGGTTGGTTTCGCTCACGTGCCCGATTCGGATGGCGGTTCACTCGACGGAGACGCGGAAGGCGATAGGGCGATCGGTCCGATGCAGTTCCTCCCGGAAAGTTGGCGCAACTGGCACACGGACGCAAATGGTGACGGTGTAGAGGATCCGCAGAACATTTACGACGCGACAATGGCGGCCGCGCACTACCTCTGCCGCGCTGCAGGCACACTGGGAACCCATGACGGTTGGGAGACAGGAGTGCTCGCATACAACAGCTCTCAGCAGTACCTGAACGACGTGATGGATGCCGCGAATCGCTACGCGGCGGACGCTCGCTAAGGCCTCGGACGCGCAGTGCTCGAACGCACGATCAGTTCGTACGGAAGCGGAGTGTCGAGTGCTTTTACCGTGCGAGGGCCAGGGTGCAACTGCTCCATAAGGATGTCGACGGCCTTGCGGCCCTGAACGGCAGGAAACTGTGCCACAGTGCTGAGCCCAAAAAATGCGGAGAGCTCGTGGTCGTCAACGCCGATCACCGACAGGTCCCCCGGAACGTTCATGCCGAGATCCCGTGCCGCGAGAATGGTGCCGATCGCCATCTCGTCGGATGATGCGAAGACCGCTGTCGGCCGGTTGCGCGGGCTTCCGAGCAGCTGCTTTGCCGCAGTGTAACCGCCCGGTATCGTGAAGTCGGCCCGTCGGAACAGCTCCGGGTCAGGGGAGATGCCAGCGGCGGTCAGTGCAGCCTCGTAGCCGACCCTGCGGTTTGCCGGAAGGTGAAAGTCGCGCTCGAAGTCTGGAGTGCCGCTGATGTGGGCGATATTTCTGTGGCCCAGGGAAAGCAAGTGTTCCGTGGCTAGGCGGGCGACGGACCTGTTGTCGATGCTGAGTGTGCGCACACCGGGAAGTGGACCGCCGACACCGACGATTGGCTTGTTCATGGCGAGCAGACGGCTGACCTCGGCCGCTGTGAGTTCCAGCGAGATGGCGATCACGGCATCCACCCGCTTGCGCAGCAGGAAACTCTCGAACACGCTGCGCCGCTCCTCCCCGCCGCCGCTCAGGTTGTACAGGGTGAGGTCATAGCCGTGGGAGATCAGCGAACGCTGCGCGCCCTCGAGCACGGAGCTGAAGAACCACTGGTTGAGCGCGGGGATGACGACGCCGACATTCTTGGTGCGTCCGGTCGCGAGGCTTGAAGCACTCGAACTGACGACATAGCCGAGCTCGTCTGCGGCCGAAGCGACCCGTTCGCGGGTGGCGACCGACACCGTTCCCTTGCCGCTGAGCGCCCGGGAGACGGTCGCGGTCGACACGCCGGCAAGATCTGCGACGTCCTGAATGCTGGACATGGTACCTCCGACTTCGAAGCCTAACCGTCGCGGCGGGGGTCCGGGATTTCCAGATCGCCCGGCACACTGTATTCTTGAGCAGCGCCTTCGGTCAGATGACTACATGTGGTCGAAGCGCCTGGCAAGTTACCCAAGTGGCCAAAGGGATCTGACTGTAAATCAGCCGTCTTAGACTTCGTCGGTTCGAATCCGGCACTTGCCACCAAAGCACCACACAGGCCCGGCCGCTGCGAGGCGGACGGGCCTGTGCGCTGTGCCTGACCCGATCGGGAGGGACGCCATGACCGTCACCACAGGCAACACGGAGCTGCTCGACATCGCTAGAGACGCAGCCCTCACCGCGGGCAGGCTGGTCCGCCAGCGTCGGGCTGAGGGCGTTACCGTCGCGGCGAGCAAATCGTCGCAGGAGGACATCGTCACGGAAGCCGACAGGGAGTCTGAGGCGCTCATCCGCTCAATTCTCGCCACGGCGAGGCCGAATGACGGTTTCCTCGGTGAGGAAAGTGGAGCGGATGCTGGCAGCAGCGGTCTCACCTGGGTCGTGGACCCGATCGATGGCACCGTCAACTACCTCTACGGAATTCCGCACTATGCAGTGAGCATCGCAGTGGTCGAGGGTGACCCCGACCCGGCCAGCTGGCGCGCGCTGGCCGCTGCCGTGGTGAATCCCGCGATCGGCGAGGTCTTCACGGCGACTGCGGGCGGCGGTGCGTATCTCGGAACCGTGCCCATCCGGGTTGCACAGGCGACGGAACTCTCACAGTGTCTCGTCGGTACCGGCTTCGCCTACAGCGCGACGAAGCGGATGGAGCAGGCCGCCATCGTGGCGACGCTTATTGGGCAGGTGCGTGACATCCGTCGCATGGGTACGGCATCCCTCGACCTCTGCTCGGTGGCCTGCGGCCGACTCAACGCGTATTACGAGCGCGGATTGAGGCCGTGGGACCACGCTGCGGGTGCGCTTGTCGCCCGCGAGGCGGGCGCCGCAGTGCACGGACCACGAGGAATGGCGGCGACGGAGGAGCTCATTTTGGCGGCCGAACCATCCGTCGCGGCGGAGCTGGAGCGTCTCATCGACGCGTTGAGCAACTAATTCTCCGCCAAGGGTTGGCTTCGATGGGTGTAATGCCCTAGTCTTTATGAATTCGTTACATAGGCGTTCCGCAATGACAACCCCCGTGCGCCAATCCCTTGGCACAGTCATTGCACTCATGTCAGATCGCCTATTGGAGGAGTAAATCTTTATGTCGTTTGCCTACGTTTGTGCCGCCTTGGGCGCACAGCGCACCCTCATTCGCGAGGTGCGGTAGGCATTGGAAGACTTCAACTGGAACCTGGGGACAGACAACGCACCCGAGGTATCTCAGAACTTTGCTCTGCCGGGTATCGCGGAGCCCCAGGCGATGTCACGGCGTGAACTGCGCAACCGCAGAGCCGCAAAATCCGCGGGTGGGCAGCGAATCACCGCATCAACCGCGGCCGAGCCCCTTGCGGAGCTCTTTCAGTTGACTGAAACTACCGTCACCGACACTCCAACCGTTTCTGCGAATCCGGCGGTCGGCTCACGGCGAGCAGCAAGATTGGCCGCAGCAGCGGCAACGAAGGCAGAGCCCCTCACGGTGGAATCCGCCACGGTGGAATCCGCCAACGTTAAGTCAGTCGGAGCGGGAGCGGCTAAGTCGGTCAAGGCTACGTCGGTCAAACGCGGCAAAGTGCCGGCAGAGACACGATTGTCACGCGCGGTCGGGCACGACCGTCCGTCGCGCAAGCCCACAGCGCGCCGCATCGGAAGCAACCGAAAGTTCTTCTCCAAACTATTTTCTGTGGGAACGATGGTGGGCATTGCCGCGATCATGGTCTCCACGT
>JBDTIM010000006.1:0-9344 GCA_039936355.1 Lacisediminihabitans sp.
GTTCGCTGCTTCTCGCGGGCAAGAAGGATGCCGCGGAGGCGGCTATGACCGCCCTGCTACCCACAGAAGTGGAGCAGGTGTACCTGCAACACGACCTCTCGGTCGTGGCACCCGGTCCGCTGACGCCGCGAGTGGATGCCCGACTGCGCACCCTCGCCGATATCGAAAGCCGCGCGCTCGCTTTCAGCTACCGCATCACATCCTCGAGCCTCAACCGAGCCATGGCGGCGGGCGAAACCGCGGAATCCCTGCACTCCTTCCTCGAGAGTGTTTCGCTCACCGGCATTCCACAACCCCTCGACTACCTGATCGCCGAAACCGCCGAACGTTACGGCCTGGTGCGGGCGGGGGAAGTGCTCGATACAACCACAGAGGCCAAAAGCTACCTGCGCTCGGATGACGTCGGCCTGCTTGCCGCGATCGCCGTCGACCAGAATCTCGTTGCTCTCGGCCTGGTGCGAGTCTCGAGCGGACGCATCCTCACCCGGTGCGCGCTGGACACCGTCTTCTGGGCCGTCAGTGAAGCGCGATACCCGGTGGCGGCGGAAGATGCCGAAGGCCAGATCATCGCCTTGGGACGCAGACACTCCACACGGCATGCCGCCGAGGTGGTCACCGATCCGATCGACACGATGCTCGAACGGATACGACTGGGCGGCGAACCCGGTGACGACGACAACGACCAGGCCTGGCTCGTTCGGCAGCTCGAAGTCGCCATCCGCGCCCGCGCCGCGCTGACAGTGACCATCACCATGCCAAACGGAACGTCGGTGGAATACCAGCTCGAGCCGACAAGTCTCGGAAGCGGACGGTTGCGGGCGCGCGATCGCAAGTCCGCCATCGAACGCACGCTGCCGCTGTCGAGCATCGCCACCATCGCTCCGGCGTTGTAGCTCCGTGCTCGTGTTGTAGTTCTGGGCTCGTGAGTTCTGTGCTCGTGCTGTAGTTCCGTGCTGCTACACCGGAGAGTGATCAGGTGGCTTTCGGTCGGCTCCGCACCACTCGTGAACAGACGAGGACACCGAGCGCCGCGACGGGAACGGTGATCAGCGCAATGCGCAAGCTTGTGGCATCCGCAATCCACCCGACCAAAGGGGGCGCGAACAGAAAACCGAAGCGGGTGATCAGCGCTGCAGCGGTAAGTCCAAACCCTTCCGGCAAACCGGGGAGGTTGTCTGCCGCGTGCATTGCGGCTGGGATCATCGTGGCTATTCCGAGGCCGACGAGACCGAACCCAAAGATCGTGGTGAGCACTGTGGGAAAGACAAGCGCACCGGTCATTGCGACGCTGGCGACAATGGCGCCCGTGACGATCACCTTGCGCTCGCCGAAGTGATTCACGAAACGATCGCCGAGGAGGCGCCCAACCGTTTGAAACGACTGTAGTGAGACGAAGGCCAGTCCGGCGATCGCGGGCGTGCTCCCCAGCGATCCGTGAAGGTATACGGCGCCCCAGGATGCGCCCGAGTCCTCCATCATTCCTGCGAAAGCGGCAAGCAATCCTATGGTGACGATACTCCCGACGACCATCCCGCGCCTGCCATGGCGTGAAGGCGAATGGATCGCCGGAGGTTCCTGCGCTCGCTCGCTGCCATCGACTCCGGGAAGTAGAAACCAGTACGAGGCGATGGAGATGACGACAAAGACGACTGCAACCAGTGCCAGGTGCGCGAAAATCGGCACTCCGAGGCCGGCCGCGACGGAACCGGTCAGTCCCCCGAATACCGCCCCGATACTCCACACGCCATGGAAGGTGTTGATGATCGACCTCCCGTAGCGACGTTGGACCCGCAACCCATGCATATTGTTCGAGACGTCGCCAACCGAATCGGCGAAACCGGCGAGGAAGAGTCCGGCGGCTAGGCCGACCCAGCTCGAGGCAGACCCGATCAACAGCAGGTTCGCACCCATCAGCGCAGAGGACACAACGGCAACGCGGGCGGATCCGAATCGACGGATCAGGGGGCTCGTTATCGACCCGGCGATCAGCGCGCCCACAGGACCGGCCGCGATCGCCAGGCCGAGTGCCGCATTGGATAGCCCAAGCTCCGCTTTGAACTCGGGGAATCGCGGAACGACGTTGGCGAAGACGACGGCATTCACCAGGAAAAGCACCCCTACGGCGATACGCGCACGGCGTGCTTCACGGCTCGGTTGCATGGACACTTTCACGGGAGGATGGCGGCCACGACACCGCCAATACAAGCCTATCGGCCGGCTGCCGACGCGAGCACGTGCCGTCAGCTCAGAAGATGCCCCGGGTAGACTCTAGGGGTGAATGATGCCTCGAAACCCGTAGTGGCCGAGGCCCCATCCGGTCCGCTCATCGTGCAGAGCGACCGCACCGTGCTTCTTGAGGTCGCCCACCCCCAGGCCGAGGATGCCCGCCACGACCTTGCCGTCTTCGCCGAACTCGAACGCGCGCCCGAACACATCCACAGCTATCGCATCACCCGGCTCGGGTTGTGGAACGCACGCGCTGCCGGCCATACGGCGGAAGACATGCTCGCGACCCTCGAGAAGTACTCCCGCTTCCCAATTCCGCAATCCGTCACCGTCGACATTGCCGAGACCGTCGGTCGCTACGGTCGCCTCATCATCGAGCGGGACGATGACGGCACGCTCATCCTTCGCTCGACGGATACGGCGGTACTCGCCGAGATCATCCGCGCCAAGAAGATCGCCCCCCTGCTCTTCCTGCCGGACGACCAACGCGGCAAAGGTCCCGCGATCGATCGGTACATCATCCAACCGTGGGCGCGCGGGCAGGTAAAGCAGGAGCTTGTGAAATTGGGCTGGCCCGCCGAAGACTTTGCCGGTTACACGCCGGGCACACCGCATCCGATCGCCCTCATCGAGGACGACTGGCACCTGCGCGGTTACCAGCACCAGGCCATCGACAACTTCTTTACCGGCGGATCCGGCGTGGTCGTTCTGCCCTGTGGCGCGGGCAAGACCCTCGTCGGTGCTGGTGCCATGGCCACAGCAAAGACCAACACGCTCGTGCTCGTCACCAATACGGTGTCTGCTAGGCAGTGGCGCAGCGAACTGCTCAGGCGCACAACACTGACCGAGGACGAGATCGGCGAATACTCCGGCCAGGTCAAAGAGGTCAAGCCGGTCACCATCGCGACCTACCAAATTCTCACCGCCAAGCGGAAGGGCGAATACGCGCACCTGGCGCTGCTCGACGCGATGGACTGGGGACTTGTCATCTACGACGAAGTGCACCTGCTGCCCGCGCCGGTGTTCAAGCTCACCGCCGAACTGCAGGCTCGTCGCCGGCTCGGACTCACCGCGACACTCGTACGGGAAGATGGCCGCGAGGGTGACGTCTTCAGCCTGATCGGACCCAAGAGGTTCGACGCGCCGTGGAAGGAAATTGAGGCGCAGGGCTTCATCTCCCCAGCATCCTGCTTTGAGGTGCGCATCGACCTGCCCCAGCAGGAACGGCTCGAATACGCCGCAGCCGCAGATGACGAGCGGTATCGGATGGCAGCCACCGCTCCCGCGAAGTTGGACGTCGTGCGCGCCCTGGTTCGCAAACATGCGGGCGAGCGCATTCTCGTTATCGGTCAGTACCTGGACCAGGTCGACGCTCTGGCGGATGCCCTGGACGCTCCCAAGCTGACCGGTGCGACCCCGATCGACGAGCGCGAACGGCTCTACCAACTGTTCCGCGAGGGAACCATCACCTTGCTCGTGGTCTCGAAAGTGGCGAACTTCTCAGTCGACCTGCCCGAGGCGACCGTCGCCATCCAGGTCTCCGGCTCGTTCGGGTCACGGCAGGAGGAGGCCCAGCGGCTTGGCCGCCTGCTACGCCCCAAAGAGTCGGGCCTGCCAGCTAACTTTTACACCCTTGTCGCCCGCGACACGGTAGACCAGGACTTCGCCCAGAATCGCCAGCGCTTTCTCGCCGAGCAGGGCTACAGCTACACAATCCTCGACGCGGATACCCTGGCCGCGTAGCCTGCGCGCCGCGCGCCCGGCCGGTTAGCGACGGGTGTAGCGCAGCAGCAACGTACCGTCGTCACCGAGAAGGGCGTGGGCGAGGCTCATGTCCCTCGCGGCCGCCGCGTGACCGTCGGTGATGCGCCTCGCTGTGCCACCCTCGAGCCGGGACGCCAAGGTGAGGCAGAGCTCGTCGAGAGAATCATCCTCAATCATCGAGCCCAGCAGGTGCGGCCCACCCTCGCTGTGCATTTGCGGGAGGCCGAGCTCAACGAGCCTTGAGCGCATCACTCCGGTGTCGACCCTGGTACCCCCGCAATCAATGACATCCGCGACCTCGGCGAGCGCCGTGCGACGATCGCTTGGTGCCGCGGAACAGGTCATGACAAGCGGACGCACCGGGGCATCGACGAACACGCTGCTGCCGGGGTCCAGATTGAGCTTGGTCGAGACTATCGCGAGCCTCGGATGTGGTGCTAGGTCACGAGCTCGGCGCCAGTTGACTGCGGCCGCATCGAGCAGCGAACCACCGTAGCCCTCGCGACGAATGGTTCCCGCGCCGACGATAATGACATCGGCCAGCCAGCGGAGGATGTGGAACACCCTCTGGTCGGAATCCGAGCCGAGCCCTGCCGAGAGACCGTCATGGGTGGCGCCACCGTCGAGGCTGGAGACGAAGTTGGCTCGGAGCCAGGGCACACTGCGGTCATCGACCGCGTACCACTCGGCAAGCCCGTCATCCGTTACCGCCTCGTCCGCAGGAGCAAGTTTGCGGATGCCCGCCTCATCAGTCATCGGAACTCCCACTCTGATCAGCCCCGGCCAGCCGACGCTCCGCGATACCGAGATTGTGCAGTGTCCACGCCGGTTGCCGCCAGCCGAGCATCGCCTCTGTCATGTGCACAACATCGACGCTAGCCCGAACATTGTGCATCCGCACTATGCGCGCTCCTTCAAGGATGCAGAATACGGCCGCGGCAAGCGACCCCTCCAGCCGCTGCCCCTGCTCGCGGTCGAGCGTTTCTCCGACAAAATCCTTATTTGACACTGCCGCGAGGGTGGGAAGGCCGATCGCTACTACCTCGCGCAGCCGTCGGGTGATCTCCAGCGAGTGGAAGGTGTTTTTGTTGAGGTCGTGTCCAGGGTCGATGATGAGCCTCTCGCGTGGGATGCCCTCAGCCTCGGCCCTGGCAACCTTTTCGCGCAGGAAGGCGACAACGTCATCCACCACGTCCCCGTATTCGGGGCGGGCGGGTTCGGCACGCGGCGGCTGCAGACTGTGGGTGAGCACGAGGGTGGCGTCGGATGCGGCGACAACGGATGTCATGTGTGGATCCCACAGACCGCTCGTGTCGTTGATCACGCCGGCCCCGGCAGCGATCGAAGCCTCAGCGACTTGCGCGTTAAAGGTGTCGACAGAGATGACGACATCGGACTCTGCAGCGATCGCCGCAACGACGGGAACGACTCGGTCCAGCTCCTCGTCAAGGGAAACGGCGGGGCCCCGCCCGAATGGGACCCCGCCAATGTCCACCCAATCAGCGCCATCCCGGGCGGCGGCCAATGCGGCGCTCACCGCCTTGTCGAGGGCGAAGGTGGAACCCTTGTCGTAAAAGGAATCTGGAGTGCGGTTAATCACCGCCATCACCGCAACTTCCGAATCGAAGTCAAAGGTGCGTGCGCCGATTCTTCTCTGCACTAAGTCTCCTTCTGCACTACATCTCGCTCCGCACGCGATCACTCCGTGCGTTACAACCTGCTCTGATTTTTACAGCCGTGCTGTGCCTTACAACTGCTCGAGTGGAACAGACTCGTCCGCGAGCCTAGCGATGTCGATCGTCTTTCCCTCGCGGATGATTCTCTGAACCTGTTCGTTCACGTCCCACACGTTGACGTTCATGCCGGCCACAACCTTGCCATCGGCCACCCAGAACGAAATGAACTCGCGGCCCTTGACGTTTCCGCGGTACACCACTTGTGCCCCACGGGTCAGCGGACCATAGCCCGAGTATTCCATTCCCAGATCGAACTGGTCTGTGTAGAAGTACGGGATGTCGTCGAAGGCGACCTCTTGACCAAGCATCGCTCGCGCGGCAGCCGGCCCTTCGTTGAGAGCGTTAGCCCAGTGCTCGCTGCGCAACCGCTGGCCGATGAGCGGATGCAGCGCGCTCGCCACGTCCCCCGCTGCGTAGATGTCGGGGTCACTCGTCTGCAACGAGGCATCCGTCAGAATGCCGTTGTCGACATCAAGTCCGGCATCCTTAGCCAGACCGAGGTTTGGTATTGCTCCAACCCCCACCAGCACGAGGTCTGCCGGAACGATCTCGCCATCGTCCAACGCCACACCGCTCACGCGCCCGTCAGCACCAACGATCTTGTCGACAATGAGGGATGTCCGCAGTACGACTCCCTTTTCCTTGTGGTAGTCGGCGAACAGGGTTCCGAGTTCGTCGCCCAGCGCGTTAGCCAGCGGAATCGGGTCGCGCTCGAGAATGGTGACTTCGTTGCCGAGCGTGAGCGCGGTAGCTCCGACCTCCATGCCGATCCAGCCGGAACCGATCAGCACGAGCTTCTTGCCACCCTCCTTCAGCTCAGCCTGCAGCGCTTCGGAGTCGTCGAGCGTACGAAGGTAGTACACCCCGTCGAGGTCTGCTCCCTCGATAGTGAGCTTGCGTGGTGACGACCCTGTGGCGATGAGCAGCTTGTCGTATGCCGCCTTCCCGCCAGTGGAGAGAGCGACCTCGTGAGCGGCCCGATCAATACCTGTGACGCTCACACCAGTCGTGACATCGATGCGGTTGGTCTTGTACCACTCAGCGGGGTGGACATAGACGGCGTCAAGCTTGTCCGAGCCGTTCAGGTAACCCTTCGATAGCGGCGGACGGATATAGGGCTGGTGATCTTCGGCCGCGATGATGCGGATGGAGCCATCGAAGCCCTGCTTGCGCAGCTCTTCTGCGGCCGCGGCTCCGGCCAGGCCACCTCCCACGATGACGAAATTCTGTTCTGCGGACATGCGTACCTCCAGGCTGATTGTGTTCGGTTTTAGTCTTATGCGGAATGCGCCACAGAGGGCGTCCGGAATTGCTCGCGGAGCGCCGCGTCGTCGGCAAGAGCGCCGAGGAAGGTCGATGTGACGGTGGTCGCTCCGGCCGATTGAACGCCGCGAAGCGACATGCACATGTGCTCGGCTTCGATCACAACACCCACACCGCGCGCGTCTAGCTGCTCCTGCAGATAGTCGGCAACCTGGCGGGTCAGCCTCTCCTGCACCTGCAGGTCGCGCGAAAACTTCTCGAGCACCCTGGCAAGCTTGGAGATCCCGAGCAGACGATCGCCGGGGATGTAACCGATGTGCGCCACTCCACGGAAGGGCAACAGGTGATGCTCGCAGAGGGAGTGGAACGGTATATCCCGAACGAGAACAAGCCCCTCATAGCCCTCATCGTTCGGGAAAGTCGTCATGGAGAACTCGCGCGGGGTGAGCATCTCCAGCAGGCTTGCGGCAACACGGCGGGGGGTGTCAGCGAGGTGGACGCTCGTGATGTCGCGACCCAGCGCCTTCAAGAGATCGGCGACAGCCGCCTCCGCCTTGCTTTGGTTGGGTGCATTCGTGCCCGAGACGATCGTCAGAATAGGTGCCTCATGCACCGCGCGTTTCTGGTCGAGCATCGCGGTCACGCCCGCTTCGCCCGGCCGGTAACTGCGGTACTGAAGCTCAGCCGGAACAGGGCAATCGCCGCAACGAACAGTCCAAAGTCTCTCAGCGCCACGTCGAAGTAGCCGGGAAGCACGAGGAGGTTGATGATGATGCCTGCCAGCCACGCCGCGACAACCAGCGCACCATAGCGCGGCAGGACCAGAACCAGGATGCCAGCTGCGATCTCGATGACCCCGACGATGTACATGAACTGCTGAGCGCTCAGCGGTAGGACATCGGTGACAAGAGGAGTGAGGTAGCCGGGCCAGTTCGTCATCAAGTTGAAGAACTTGTCGATCCCAAACAGGATCGGGGCGATGACAAAAACAGTGCGCAACAGAGTGAACGCCTGCCAGGCCGGATCGGCCGTCAAAATAGATTGCTTGCCTGACGCGACATCGCGCGTTGTTGAGGTCATCATGGTCCTTTCCAAAACCTGTCTAGCTTGACTCTAGAAGCTCGATGATTCTTTTGTCAAGATTTACTATTTTAGAGTTACGATGGAGTCATGAACGAACGGAAAGCAGCTCAACTCTCGGCGCTCGCGGCGATCAATGACCCCATCCGTCGTTCCCTCTTCGACTACATCAACGCTGGCTCGGAGGCCATCAGCCGGAACCAGGCAGCTACAGCACTCGGGATACCTCGCAGTACAGCAGCCTTCCATCTGGACCGGCTTGTGGCCGAGGGGATGCTCGAAACCCAGTTCAAACGCCTCAGTGGCAAGACTGGCCCGGGATCTGGTCGCCCATCCAAGCTCTACCGTCCGGCTTCCGAAGAGCTGCAGGTCTCTTTCCCGGAGCGGCATTACGAACTCGCAGGAGAACTTCTAGCGGCCGCCGTCGAAGAGTCCGACCGCAGTGGGGATGCAGTGCGCGAAGTCCTCACCAATGTTGCGACGAAGACCGGGCGCGAGCTCGGTGCACAGGCTGGATCGCTGGAGGTGGCGCTAGAAAGTACCGGTTACGAGCCTCGCGACGACGGCAACGGCGGCATGGTGCTCACTAACTGCCCGTTTCACAAGCTCGCTACCAGCCACACGGACGTGATCTGCCACGCGAATCTGGGCCTACTTCAAGGATTTGCGGATGGGGCGGCAGATTGCCAGCACGACGTCGTGTTCGACCCCCAGGCTGGTCATTGCTGCGTGCGGATTACGCGCGCTGCCGAAGCGCAGGTCTAGACGGTCAAAAGGACGCACGGCCCCTGTCGGCGAGGCTGAACCCCAGCCATCAGGCGATTGCTCAGCCGCCGATTCCGGGCGCAGTGAATAACCGAGATATCTGCTGTGTGAGAACAAATGCGCCCATCGCGAGCGCGAAGAATCCAAAGCCCTTGCGTAGCGACCGCTCGGGGACAACCCCCGCAAGTTTCGCGCCGACAAGGGATCCCGCAATCGCTACCGCGGTGAAGGCCAGCACGATCGGCCAGTCGACACTCACTGAGAACAGGTAACCCTCGAAGCCCGCGAAGGACAGCATGGCGATGACCAGCAGCGAAGTTCCCACCGCAACGGCCATCGGAAGGCCGCCAAGGAGACTGAGCGCGGGGACGATGAGGAAGCCGCCTCCTGCCCCAACGAGCCCCGCCACGAAACCAATGAGGACGCCCTAGATGACAACTCGCGAGACTCGGAGGCTCGCTTCGTCACCCGAGGTGGATTCCCTCTTCCGTCCGCGAATCATCGCGATCG
>JBDTIM010000007.1:0-7458 GCA_039936355.1 Lacisediminihabitans sp.
CGACCTCGCCGCATTTATTCCTCACCAGGCAAACATGCGCATCATCGACGAGTTTGCGAAGCAGTTGAAACTGCCGGAGTCGGTCACCATCGCACGGGACATCGCGACGACGGGCAACACCTCCGCCGCATCCATCCCGCTCGCCACGCACCGGCTGCTCGAGGAGAACCCAGAACTCAGCGGCGGGCTGGCGCTCCAGATTGGCTTCGGCGCCGGTCTTGTCTTTGGCGCCCAAGTGGTCGTGCTGCCCTAGTGGTCGTGCTGCCCCAGTGGCCAGTGCCACCGACTACCTGCTCTAAACTAATTCACGGTCAACGACACCCTCAAGGAGAATCACAATGGCATTGTCTACCGAAGAAGTTCTGGCCGGCCTGGCCGAGCTGATCAACGACGAAACCGGCATTGCAACCGATACTGTCGAGCTCGGCAAGTCGTTCACCGACGATCTGGACATCGACTCGATCTCGATGATGACCATTGTCGTGAACGCAGAAGAGAAGTTCGACGTGAAGATCCCCGACGAAGAGGTCAAGAACCTCAAGACCGTCGGAGACGCCGTTAGCTTCATCACCGCCGCACAGGCGTGACGCCGGATGGGACAGGATGCATTCTTCCTGTCCCATCTTTGCGCACAACCCCTGCATTACTGCCGGGTCCACTAGAGAGATGCCGTAATGACCAAAAAGATCGTTGTCACTGGGTTGGGAACATCCTCACCCTTGGGCGGAAATGTCGCCGATACCTGGACAGCCCTGCTCGCTGGCGAGACGGGCGTCCACACCCTCGAACACGACTGGGTGGAGCAGTACGGCCTTCCCGTCACCTTCGCAGCCGAGGCTCGCGTTCGTCCGGAAGAGGTATTGGAGCGTCCGGAGGCCAAGCGACTTGATCCCTCAGCACAGTTTGCGCTGATCTCCGCGCGCGAGGCCTGGGCTGATGCAGGTTCGCCGGATGTCTCCCCTGAGCGGCTGGGTGTGGACTACGCCACAGGGATCGGTGGGCTGTGGAGTCTGCTCAACGCCTGGGATACCTTGCGCGAGAAAGGACCACGCCGGGTTCTCCCGATGACGGTCCCCATGCTCATGCCGAATGCGGCATCTGCTGCCATTTCGATGAGTTTCCACGCCCGCGCATTCGCCCGCACGGTTGCTTCAGCCTGCGCTTCAAGCACAGAATCCGTTGCCAACGCCTACGAACACCTTCAACTTGGGCTTGCAGACGTCATCATCGCAGGCGGGACCGAGTCCGCGATCCATCCGATCACCCTCGCCGCATTTTCTTCCATGCAGGCGCTCTCGAAGCGAAACGACTCACCAGAGACTGCCTCCCGCCCGTACAACATCGACCGCGACGGATTCGTCATGGGCGAGGGTGCTGCCAGCCTGATCCTCGAAACCGAAGAACACGCACTCGCACGAGGCGCCCGCATCTATGCGGAACTAGCCGGTGGCGGCGTCACAGCAGACTCGTTCCACATCACTGCGAACGACCCCGAAGGCTTGGGCGCATCGAGAGCTATCGCTCTCGCGCTCGAGCATGCCGGCGCTACACCGGACGATGTGGATCACATCAACGCTCACGCTACGAGCACTCCAGTCGGGGATATTGCCGAATATGCGGCGCTGAAGGTGGCTTTCGGAGAGCGGTTGCACGACATTCCAGTGTCGGCGACGAAGGGCGCAACCGGCCACCTGCTGGGCGGCACGGGCGCGCTCGAAGCGATCTTCACCATCCTCGCCTTGCACAATCGCCTCGCCCCACCAACCATCAACCTCACGGAGCAGGACCCACAGATCCCGCTTGATGTTGTCACTTCGCCCCGTGCGCTCGGCAGCGGTCCACTGTTGGCCATCAGCAACTCCTTCGGGTTTGGCGGACACAACGCGGTTGCCGCATTCAGGAGCGTCTAAGCCAGACGACCTCTGGCTATTCCCCATGCGTATCGCCATCGTCAGTGACTACTTCCTCGATTACGTCGGGGGCGCCCAAACATCCATGCGCCAGCAACAGCTCGCTTTGCAATCCGCCGGGCATACGGTGTTCATGGTCTCGGCTTCGCGCGGACTCTGGTTCAGCGGCGCACGAAAGGTCAACGACGGCATCCAGTTGCACCCGAACTACACGATCCCGGGATTGCAGCTGCCGATCATTCCCAACAATCGGCGCAACCGGGCCGTTCTCAGGCGTTTTTTTCGCGAGCAGTCGATCGACGTCGTGCACCTGCAGACAGAGTTCGCGCTTGCGCACGCGGCGACGACGGTCGCGCGGGAGCTGGGAATCCGAGTCGTCCACACGGTGCACACCTTCTACTGGGCCAGCGAAGGCGGACCGCAAGCATCCGTCGCCTGGCTCCTGCGGTGGGGCCTCCAGGTGGTGACTCGCACACGAATCCCGCGATTGCCGTTGACACAGAGACCCGCAGACAACCTCTTGCGAAACCTGACGCTGGCGATGGCACTCCTCGTCGACAAGGTCGTGTCGCCCTCCGCTCACCAGGGCAAAGATCTCACTGACGCTGGTGTGGCTGGAGAGATCGCGCTCGTGCCCAACCCCATAGCTACGTCTTCGCGCGCCTCCGTCCCGCTCGCTTTGGGAGCGACAGTGCTGCCTGCTTTCCTCTGGGTCGCCCGGTGTGAAGCGGTGAAACGTCCGCTCGTCTTCGCCCGCGCCGCAATTGACGCGCTCGCACGTACGCACGACGGATTCACCGTCGACTTCGTCGGCGATGGTGCCGAGCTCGCCGAACTGACCTCCCTCGTAGCCGATCATCCACAGATCACCGTGCGTGGCACGCTGCCGCACGACGCTGTCCTAGATCTGATGGATGCGTCTTCCGCCGTCGTACTGACCTCCCTCGGCTTTGACAACCAGCCGATGACCATCGCCGAAGCTGTAAGCCGTGAACGAGGTGTGCTCTATTGCGACCCTCAGTTGCGTGAAGGACTACAACACGCGGGTTTTCTCGCGGAATCTCCGGATGAGCGTGGCCTCGCCGATGCGCTCGTTGCCCTCGTCACCGAACCGCAACGGCTACTCGAGATCTCGCAAGGTGCTGCGATCGACCGCACTGCATTCTCCCCAGAAAACTATGTGCGGCGGATACTCGATGTCTACAACCATGAGACGGCCGTCTAGCGTGGCCTCGCTGTTTAGCTAGCCTGCTCGGCTGGTCCGCTCAGCCGACCTTGTGGAGCCATACAACCTGACTGTCGTCGCTCGCGTGCCTGAAAGCCTCGAGTTCGTCATCCCAGGCCTGTCCGAGTGCAAGCCTCAGCTCGCGATGCAGCTCGAAGGCATCTGAGCCGGCGATCTCCATTGCGTACCGGATGCGCTCTTCCGGAATGACGACGTTGCCGACGGTGTCGGTTTGGGCAAAGTAGATCCCAAGGTCGGGCGTGTGCATCCAGCGCCCTCCGTCGCTACCAGGGGTCGGGTCTTCAGTCACCTCGTAGCGCAGGTGTTCCCAGCCTCGAAGTGCCGACGCGAGCGCGGCGCCGGTGCCTTGGCCGCCCTCCCAGTAGAACTCCGTACGCATGGAGCCCTTGAGGACTGGCTGCGCCGTCCAGGTGAAATTCACGGCACGCCCAAGGGCGCGCCCTGCGGCCCACTCGACGTGTGGGCAGAGCGCGCGGGGCGAGGAGTGCACATACAGCACTCCTCGAGCAGTTGGTGCAGCCACAATAACTCCATTCCGTTGAGGTACGACTTCCCCATCGACCTCGGAATGGTCCGTGTGCTGAACCACATACAGCGTATGAAATTAAACGGCGAACCGTTGTGTGAATTATCGCCGATATGTGCATGAAATATCAACTGTGCGACGAGACTCAGCGAAAGTGTTTGCCTGGTGAATACGGGGGTGCCCTAAAATACGGAGCCGGGGTTGAGGATGTTGCCGGGATCGAGAGCGGCCTTAATACGTCGATTGAGTGCCATGACATCCTCCCCTAGATAGTCTGGCAGCCACGCTTTCTTGAGCCGACCGACGCCGTGTTCGCCGGTGATCGTGCCATCAAGGCTGATCGCGAGGTCCATGACTTCGCCGTATGCGATCGTTGCACGCTGCTTCTGCGCGGTGTCGGCCGGGTCGACAATGATGAGTGGGTGAGTATTGCCGTCACCAGCGTGGGCAACCACAGCAATGGTGATGTCACGCTTGCGCGCGATCTCCTCGATCCCCAGGACAAGGTCGCCGAGGCGTGAGATCGGCACCCCTACATCTTCCAAAAGCAGTGTTCCTTTCTTTTCGACAGCAGGGATGGCCATACGTCGAGCGACTATGAAAGCTTCGCCCTCGTCAGGGTCGTCGGTGGAGAAGACCTCGGTGGAGTGATTCCACGAACAAATCTCGGTAACCCGCGCAATCTCCTCGGCAGCGTATCCGGCGGGCTCGTCTGATTGCACAATGAGCATCGCTGCAGCCGAGCGATCCAGGCCCATTTTGGTGACATCCTCGACTGCGTTGATTGTGGTCCGGTCCATGAACTCGAGCATTGACGGCCGCATTTTCGACGTGATATCGATGACAGCCTGAGTGGCATCCTCCAACGCTGAGAATGACGCGACAAGAGTGGTCGCTTGCCGTTGTGCCGGGATGAGTCTCAGAACGACCTCGGTAATGACGCCGAGGGTGCCCTCACTGCCGACGAACAGCTTGGTGAGCGCCAGGCCCGCCACGTCTTTGATGCGAGGGCCGCCAAGCTTGACGATGGTGCCGTCAGCGAGCACGACGGTCATTCCCAGCACGTAGTCGGTGGTGACGCCGTATTTCACGCAACACAAGCCACCCGCGTTGGTGGCCACGTTTCCACCGATCGAGCAGAATTCGAAAGACGACGGGTCTGGCGGATACCAGAGTCCGTGTTTGGCTGCCGCTGCCTTTACTTCAGAGTTGAATGCGCCAGGTCCGGCAACTGCAACTCGATTGATCGGGTCGATGATGACCTCGCGCATCCGTTCCAGGGAGACGACGATGCATCCGTCCACCGCGGAACAACCACCGGAAAGGCCAGCACCGGCGCCCCGCGGAATAACCGGGATGCCGTGGGCGGAGGCAAACTTCACGACCGTCTGCACATCGCCGGTATTCGACGCACGGACGACCGCCAACGGCATGCCGACATCGACGGCCAGAGCGCGATCCCAGCGGTAGCCACTCATGCCATCCGGGTCGGTAATTATTGCGCCCCGTGGCAAATCTGCGATCAGCTTTTGGAGGCTCTGCACCTGAACTTCTGTCATCGCAAGCCCTCTTTTGCTTTATGGTCCACGCTAGTTTCCACTGGGGACCCCCATCATTACGAGGCGATGCTACCAGTGCGTGCCGGATGAACTTGGTCTCAGCGTGGCGCGAGGATGTCCGCTGTGAAATTTCCATGGATTTTCCTCAAAGCAGCCCACGCTATACTCCGTATAGCTTTGAGGAACGGAGAGGCGATGTCGGTTCGCGATGGATTGCTCGCCATTCTCACTCTCGGGCCCGCCTATGGGCTGCAGTTGCACTCCGAGCTTGCTAGCCGCACCCCGCACCGCAAAGCTGTAAACGTCGGCCAGATCTATGGCACTTTGGATCGGCTTGCCAAGGCCAAACAGATCGAGAACGCGGGAAAAACCGACGACGGGCTGCCACTCTACGCACTAACGCCACTCGGCAAGCGCGGCGCCGAAAGGTGGATGCGCGACCCAGTCACCGGCTCCCTACCGGAGTGGACGGAGATGCTCGACCAGATTCTCGTGACGAGCTCCCTGGATGCCGTGGCTGCGACCAAGCTCGCAGGTGCCTTCAGGCGGTGGTGGGACCGTGACCTCGCCGCTACGCGGCAGTCACTTCAACTCGCCGGACTGAGGCACGACACACGTCTCGCATTGGTGGCACGCGAGGCGCAGGCAATCGCCGCGCTGGCGTGGATCGGCGCTGTCACGGCGGCGTTGGCAAACAACGGCTCGTTCCGGGGATACTCAGGAACGCGGCCCAGGCGAGGGCGTCGCCCCAATGTCTAAGCGCTACTTCGCCTGACCGTAATTGTCGACGACCGCAACGGTAAGAGGAAACTCTACCGGCGCACCCCCGAACATGAGTCGGCCCGCTTCGGCAGCCGCGTCACGCACCGCAAGCTCTACTGAAGCCGTAGCGCTCGCAGGGCAGTGCACCACGAGCTCATCGTGCATGAACAATACGAGGTGCGGCTGATCCGTCAACCAGCGTGAACCAGGTAACTGGTGTAGTTTCTGCCGCAATATTGCCATCCAGCACAGTGCCCACTCGGCCGCCGAGCCCTGCACCACGAAGTTACGGGTGAACCGACCCCAGCTGCTGGCCTGGCTCCGTGCGCGCCTGTGCTCGGCATCCGTTGCGGTCTCGCCATACGCTTCATCCTGGGCGGCGCGCCATTGGGCATTCGGACGCGGTGAGCTGCGCCCTAACCTGGTCGTCACGATCTCACCTCGCTCGCCCGCCCTCGCGGCACGTTCGACCAGGGCGATCGCTCGCGGGTACGCGCGGGTCAACGTCGGCATGAGCCTGCCACTCTCCCCCGTTGTTGCGCCGTACATCGCACCGAGCATCGCAACCTTCGCCTGTGCCCTGGTGTCTACCGCACCACTGTCCACTATGGCCGCGTACATGTCTTTGGAGCGCCCCGCCTCGGCCATTCGGCCGTCGCCGGACAGCGCAGCAAGGATGCGGGGCTCAAGCTGCGAGGCATCCGCGACCACGAACTTCCAACCCTGATCCGCGACCACAGCCGAGCGAACTTGTTTGGGCAGCTGCAACGCCCCGCCACCGCCCTTGCTCGCCCAGCGCCCGGTAACGACGCCGCCGGGAACGTAGTCAGGGTAGAAGCGGCCGTTGCGAACGTTCGCGTCGAGCCAGTGCCATCCATTGGCATTCAGCAGGCGTGCGAGCTTTTTGTATTCGAGCAGCGGCAAGATCGCCGGATGTTCGACCTTCTTGAGATCCGACGACCGCGTAGAGGTGACCATAATGCCGGCGCTAGCGAGCGCTCGTAAAAGTTCTGCAGGAGAATCCGGGTTCAGATCGGGCATTTCCAGCGCTGCGCGGACTCGATGTAGTACCTCGTTGAGAACGCTGGGCCTCTGGCCGGGGAGCGGGCGTGGGCCGAGGAAACTGGTGAGGAGAGCGCCGTGCAGGTCAGCCCTCCAGGGCAGGCCAGCGAACTGGATCTCGGCCGCGACGAGGGCTCCCGCCGACTCCGCAGCAATAAGCAAGCCTATGCGTGCGGGATCTGGCGCAGACTCGATCGCTCTGCGCTGCATTTTGAATTCTTCCAGCGGATCTTCGTGTGCGTCGTCGCTTGACGCTTCGAAGTCGAAGAGCGCATCGCCGGCGGGACGGACACGCTCCTCGACGGGGCCGCTGTCCCAGTGACTCGGTCGTGCTTTCGCCAACTCGGAGGCGGCGGTTAGCTCTGAGTGGCGCAGAATCACATGCGAGAGGCG
>JBDTIM010000008.1:0-46048 GCA_039936355.1 Lacisediminihabitans sp.
TTCCGCCGGGAATCGTTAACGGAGCCATCCACCAGACAGACACCGTGTCGGGTCAAGCACAAAACGATCTCGTCACGGCCTATAACGACGCTGCTGGACGCACTCCAACGACTACAGGACTCACCGCCCTCGACAATATGACACTCGTTCCCGGAGTGTATTCCGGCGGAGCACTCTCGCTGGGTGGCAACCTGACCCTCAATGGAAGTGCGGCCGGGGTGTTCATTTTCCAAGCCACTAGCACGCTCAACGCAGGTGCGACTTCCCACATCTTGTTCACCGGAGGCGCCAGTGCGTGCAACGTCTTTTGGCAGGTTGCCTCCTCGGCTACCCTCGAAACCGGCGCTGACTTCGCGGGAACGATCATGGCCCTGGCCTCGGTTACCGCGAACACAGGCGCGACGATCACTGGTCGGCTCCTGGCCAGGACAGGGGGAGTTGACATGCACGCAAACGTGATCACTCGTCCGGCCTCCTGCGCCACCTCGGCCGTCGGCACCCCAGCAACCCCGGTGCCCGGTCGCGCGCGTTTCACGGGCTGATCATTACGCGGCACCCATTTCCCGCAGGCTGGACACAACAATGAACAGTCGGCGCCTGCTCTCGGTGCTGACCGCCGGAATCGTCGGGGTAATTCTGCTCGCTGGGTGCGGGCGGCTCGTCACCGATGTTGGGCTCTCGGCAGCTACGGCAGTGCCGACGCACACGGTCACATCCGCACCTCAGCATCCGGTAGGAACCTCAGCAACTGCCACCGTTCCGAGAGTTGTGGTGTATTCCAGCCTCGGAGGCACCGAGAAGTTGACACTGGCCAACCCACGACCGTCAGGCGCACCGTTGACATTCCTTGTCGTTCAATCGAGTAACGGATGGCTCGAGGTCGATCTTCCTGATCGCCCCAACGGCAGCAGGGGATGGATCGGCGCATCCCAAGTCGTCCTTCACGACCTTGTCTACAGCCTCCGCGTCTCCACCGAGCAGAACACACTTTCTCTCTATAGCTATAGCTCACTCCTGAAGACGTACCCCGCCGCCACGGGCACCGGCGGCACGCCGACGCCGCATGGCTCGTACTATCTCACAGAGCTTCTCGCGCCCACTAACCCCGGCTATGGCCCCTATGCCTTCGGGTTATCCGCATATTCGACGGTCTTGTCCAGTTTCGGTGGCGGCCCCGGGCAAATCGGTCTCCACGGAACGGATGACGTGACGAGCATCGGCCGAGCCGCCAGCCACGGTTGCATCCGCTTGTCCAACGCCGACATCACAACCCTCGCATCAACGCTGCCTCTCGGCACCCCAATCACGATCGAGTGACTGTCGACCAGGGCGCGTGATTCTGCACGATGTCCGAGATGGCGGCGTTGCGTGTAGCCTCGATCACCGGAAGATCGACGTTGCCAGATGATTTTAAGGACTCCGGATCCAAGAGGCTGGCACTGATCGGTGCCCGAGTGAAGTGAGTGACGGCCGCCCCGAGAGTTCTGAAGTAAAACCACTCGAACCCGTGCTCGAGTTGCGTCAGCTCAAACGTGCCATCCTTCTCTTCGATAAAGCCAAGCAGACTACACGCATCGTTCTCCGAATACCGTCGGTCGCTGACGCGCCACTGCGACTCGGAAAGCGGCTGAACGACGAGATCCTCCACGGACGGCGGGCTGCCGCCGCCCTGGATGAGACCCTCGAATCCAGCAGGGCCACCCGGCCCAAACAGTATTGTTCCCATGTTGCTTCCTCCTACGATCGGCCGCTAGCCGGACTAGCCCTGAAGGACCAGCTCAGACGGAGGTGTTGCGCCGCCCAGTGATCATGCGCATCAGCCACACGATGACAGCGATAACCAGCAAGACGATGCCAACCCAGAGCAACCACTGCACGGCCTGCACGAAGCCACCAAAGAAAATCAGCACGATAGCGATGATGGCGATAATTACGACTAATCCAGTCATGTCAATCACATTCCATTCGTTTGGTGAAAATTCGGACGCGGCGCCAAGAGTTCCCTGACGTGGTTTTTGACTCGAAGGGCGCTGGAAAATGGCTATGTTCGGCCTTTGCTCTTTCGGTTGCGTACCGTGCGCGCCGGCAACTTATGCAGCCAGCCCTGAAGCGTCGCAGACATCTCAGCCGCGATGCGATCTTCGATCGGCGCAGTGCCAGCAGAGACAGGGGTCACACTCGCATCGTCGTCGCGCAGCACAGTGAGTAAGGCCGGTGGAGTGCGGATGATGGTCATGACGATTCGCCCTGTTGGAAGATCAACGAGCTGATATCAATCGGTTGAGTGGCGACGGACTCTACGGTGTTGAACGAACCGGAACCGCGATCCTCATGTGGAACGTCGTCGGAGGTGGTGAGAGAGTCGCCTAGCTGTATGTGCATAATGTCCCCTTGGCTGTGAGAAAGCGTCACCGGGGACTGGGGCAACAAGTAGTACCTGAGCTAAGTGACGCACGGCGCAGCCGGTTTGTCAATGGTTCAGCGACTTTCCAAGTGGTCCTCATTGGTTCGTAGGCAGAAATGCCGACTCTCGGCGCCCGCACCGTACACTGACTAATAATTGTGTGGTTCCCTTGTGACCTTCGATCTAGAACCTCGTCGTTCGTCAGTATTACTCAGACAAACTTTGGACGGTGCGATCGTGAAGCTACTAATGAGCACCTCTGGGCCAGGAACAGCATTAGAGATCGCCGCCCGTGAATAGGCCACCGGATTCCGACGCGGATGCACCACCGGGGCTGAACACAGGTGGCGCTGATGCGGATTTGTGTTCCCGGTTTGTCGAGTTTCTTCCGATCACCGGTGCGTCGATATCCGTCTTCGATGAGACAGGCAACCAGTCGACCATTTGCGCCAGTGATGAGATGGCAGCGCGGCTGGAGGAGATGCAGTTCGAGTTAGGCGAAGGACCGCATTGGGAAGCCCTGCACACTGGCCGCCCCGTGATGGTGCCTGATCTCCACTCCGAGAGTCTTTCCAGCTGGCCCATGTTTAGTGAGGCTGTACGTCACACAGGAGTCGGCGCGGTGTTTGCGTTCCCGTTGACGCTGGGAGTTGTCACGATCGGGGTAGTGGATTTGTATTGTTCGAGTCCTGGCAATTTGAGTGCGAGTGCGCTCGCGACTGCCGTCAATCTTGCTGGCAGTGTCACGCTGCCCGCAGCACGAATGGCAATCCGATCGGCAGACAGGGAAGATGCTTCTACGACGGTAGGGACAGCACCCGAGCTGCGGCGAGACGTTCATCAGGCTACGGGAATGATTCTTGTGCAAATGAACGTGAGTGCAACGGAAGCATTCTTGCTTCTGCGTGCACACGCGTTTTCCAGCGGACGCACCGTGCAAGAGATCGCTCAGGACGTGGTTGCCCGTCGGCTTGACTTCAGCGTGGCAGCAGAGTGATGCGCGTACTATTCAGATCAACATTTCGGAGGCAGTGATGAGTGAAGCGTCAAGAGAAAGCAGGATCAGTGCGGCGTTTGTCAAACTCGCCGACACGCTGATTGCCGACTACGACGTCGTGGACCTGCTGGATACGCTGCTCGTGGAGTGCACCCAGATTCTCGACACCGAAGCCGGCGGGCTCATGCTTGTCGATGCTGTCGGCCATCTGCAAGTCATCGCCTCCACGAGCGAGCGAGCCGACTTCGTCGAATTGATGCAGTTGAACGCAGGAGCAGGCCCATGCATCGAATGTTTCACTACCGGGAAATCGGTCTCCATCGCGGACATTGATGAGTTCGGAACTCAATGGCCCGAGTTTCGCACTGCTGCATTACAAAAAGGGTTTCATTCCGTGCACGCCACACCGATGAGGTTGCGTGGAGAAATTCTAGGCACAATGAATCTCTTCAGCACGCGGGTGGGAGAGCTGAACCCACGGGACGCGGCGGTCGCGCAGGCTTTGGCGGATGTCGCCACGATCGGTATTTTGCAAGAGCGCAGCATTCGAGAAACCGGCATCGTCGCGGAGCAACTTCAACGTGCGTTGGACAGTCGAGTTTTGATCGAACAAGCCAAGGGTGTGCTCTCCCAGATTGCTTCCATCGACATGGACGAGTCATTTGCGATGTTGCGAAATTATGCGCGTACTAGAAACCTCAGCCTGCGCGCGGTCGCTGAAGGCGTCGCCAACCGCAGCCTCGACATCGGAACCACCCACTCTGCCGTCCCCAAGCCGTTGGTCTGATTTTAACCTGACCGGGTTTGCACATCGCACGAAACATTCGTTTTGCTGCACCTCTAAAATTGCATCAGGCTGTTTCGCCCAAAATCGTTACTCGCACGACAGATAACGACACTGGTTTTGAACTCCTAGCTGGTCCGTTCGCGCCCAGATAGACGCCCCGACATCGCGTCGAATACGTCGGCATCGATCTCATAATGGCCAGCCTCAGTGCGGCAAAGGCTCCACTGGAGTCAGATCATCATCATGACCGTCGGCAGCCGGGGTGCCCGCGATCCGCGTTTGACGTCCACGGTTGGGAAACTCAACAATGACCATCGCGGCAATCATGAACAGGCCCCCGAAGACGGTCTTCACCGCGAGGACCTCCTGGCCTACCCCCACAGAGATGAGCGCAGTGAAGACGACCTCGAGCGTGAGAATGATGGCCACGCGAGATGCATCCATCCTGGCCTGTGCCCAGGTCTGCACGAAGTAACCAAAAATGGTGGCGAAGACGGCCGTGAACAGGACTGCGATCCAGACATCCACATTCGGCGGCCCCTGATAGCCGTCGGGCAGCGCGCCGATCCAGCACACCACGGCCACGGCGCATAGCTGCACGAAGGTAAGTGCGTACGAATCGAGCCCCGAGCTGTACCGTCCGAGGCCAACGATGTGGAGAGCGAAGAGCACGGCACACACGATTCCCCAAATTTGACCGACTTCAATGGTCACACCGGTGATGGAGATAAGACCCAAACCGATCAGGGCCAGGACAGCACCAACGGCGACTTTCCCACCGATTCTGCGCCGAAAGACAAGCCAACCGAAGACAGGTGTGAGCACAACGTAGGTGCCAGTGAGGAAGCCCGTGATCGCGGCAGTTGTCAGCTGCAACGCGACCGTTTGGGTGACGTAGGCGAGGCCAAGCAGCAGACCGAGCGAGGCGCCAATCAGCAGCATACGAGGAGTCAACAGCAACACCATTTTTGGCTTCACCACCAGCATAATGAGCGCCGCGATGGTGAAGCGGATGGCCAGGAAGTCGAAAAACGGTTGCTGCTCAATGGCCGGCTTCATGATCACGAAGGCGGCACCCCAGGTGGCGGTAACCGCAACCAGGGACCAGATTGCTGGACGGGACGACTTCACTTCTCCACGATAGTCGGGGATGACTTGCCGTCGAGCGCCCGGCCTGCCACCATCGGCGTTTGTAACATGGGGCAGTGACTTCGATCTCAAGGCGGCACGTCATCGTATTGGGTGCCGTCGGGCTGCTTGCAGCGGGCTGCGCCCCTGTGCAATCTCCGATTCCTACGCCGACGCGCCCTCCTCGTCAAACACAGTCAGGCTTTGCCGACTGGGACGCCCTCGCGTCTGCGCTCACCGGAACCCTCACCATGCCCGGGGACGAGAGTTACGACACCGTCCGGCTCGTGGAGAATCCGCGCTACGACGACGCCCGGCCAATCGCCGTACTGACTGCGGCATCCGCCGCGGATGTTGCGGCAGGCGTCACCTACGCCGTCCAGCACTCGGTGCCGTTGGCTCTGCGCTCCGGCGGACACAGCTACACCGGATGGTCCTCAGGCGGAGCCACCGGTACCGACATGTCGCCTTCCCTCGTGATCGACACCCGGGGCATGTCTGAGGTGACGCTGAATGACGACAACAGCGTGCACATCCAGGCAGGTGCCTCGCTCGCCACGGTTTACACGGTGCTCGGTAACGCGAGCAGAGCGATCGCCGCGGGCTCCTGTGCGACCGTTGGCGCCACAGGCCTGGTGCTCGGCGGTGGGGTCGGAGTGCTTGTGCGCGCCTTCGGGCTCACCTGCGACTCACTCACCGAGGTGGAGATCGTCACCGCCGACGGAAAGCTGCGCACCGTGAGCAAGACGCGCGAGCCGAAGCTCTTCTGGGCCTGCCAGGGCGGCGGTGGCGGCCACCTTGGGGTTGTCACCGCACTCTCGCTCAGCACGCATCCGGCACCCGAGGTCACTTCCTTCTCCCTCAACTGGCCATTCTCGGAGGCGGCCACCGTGGTTAAAGCGTGGCAGACGTGGGCACCCGAGGCAGACCCGAAGCTCTGGTCAACACTGAAACTCCTCGCCGGAACACGCCACCCCGACGGACCCGGCCTCTATCTTTCCGGCACGTGGATAGGTGCGAAGTCGCAGCTGGGCGCACAACTCGCACCATTCCTGGCGACTGTGGGAGTGGAACCGTCACACAACGGGTCGTCTACCAGCAGCTACCTCGATGCCATGATGGGCTACGCGGGATGCGCCGACATTCCTCTCCCCCAGTGCCAGACCGGTGCTGACGGCAAACTCACGCGGGAGTCCTCTGCCGCAACGTCCCACGTTCCGCGAATACCGCTCAATAGCGCTGGGATCGCAACCCTCATCGCACAGGTGGCTGCGGCATCCACCGTGCCTGACCTGAAAGAGGGCGGAGTGTCGATGGATGCGCTGGGCGGCGCGGTGCGCACGCTCGCCCCCAGCGCCACGGCATTCCCCCACCGCACGTCGATCATGACGGTGCAGTACACCGCCACCTTCCCGAACGGTGCGGACCCTGCACCCTTCGACGACTACGTCCGCGGATTCCGCGCCGCACTCGTTCCGGAGTGGGGCGACAGCGCCTACGTGAACTATGCAGACGCGAGCCTGGCCGATCCTGCGACATCCTACTTCGGCAGCAACGTCGCCCGGCTGTCAATGGTGCGCGGCGAGTATGACCCGAACGGGCTTTTTAGTCAACCGCAGGGGTACTAAGCCACGCGCACAATGGACGGAAGGTCAACTCGTACTAGTGAGTCTCGCCGGAATGCTCTTCGAGGAAGGCGTACAACTCGTTGTCGTCGACACCGGGAAAAGTACCGGACGGCAGCGGTGACAGGATGTGCGCGTGCAGCCGCGCACTCGGCCAGGCCTTGTGCGACCAGCGCTTGGACAGCTCCGTGTCTGGACGCCGGCAGCAGCTCGCATCCGGGCAGCTAGAACTCTCGCGATTTTTCGTTTCGCGCCCGCGAAACCACTTGGCGTCGGCGAACGGCACTCCGAAGGTGATCGAGAACTCTTCCTTCGTACCGGTTCCGGTCTGGGTCGAGCACCAGTAGGTTCCGGTGGGGGTGTCGGTGTACTGATAAAGCTCTGTCGTACGATTCGTCCGGCCGAACGCGCTACGGGCACTCCAGTGTCGACACACCAGCTGGCCTTCGGTCGCGCCGGTGACATCCATCGGCAGCCGCAGGCCATCGTTTTCGTAGCCTTTGTACAACGCCCCATCTTCGCCGACGCGCAAAAAGTGCACCGTCATGTCCAGGTGGGTCGTCGCAATGTTCGTAAAGCGCAACGCCGCTGCCTCGTGTGTCACGCCAAACGCATCGCGAAAATCTTCGATGGCGAGGTTTTTAGCGGCCTTCGCGTTCGCGAGGAAGTCAACCGACTGGCGCAGCGGCATGAGGCACGCTGCTGCGAAGTAGTTGATCTCGAGCCGCTGGCGGAGAAACTCAGCGTAGCTTGCTGGCTCCTTGTGATCGAGCAAACGGTGGGCGAGCGCCTGCAGCGCCATCGAGCGCAGACCGTGGCCACCAGGGATCGAGGCCGGCGGCAAGTAGATGCGACCGTTCTCCAGATCGGTCACCGAACGGGTCGAGTGAGGCAGGTCATTGACGAAGATCAGCTCGAACCCGAGCTTTTTCGCCATGAGATTCACCTCTCGATGCGTGAGTGCGCCCGTTGTGTGGCCAACACCGCGCAGGCTGTCTTCCGCCAGTTTCTCGATCTCGGGCAGATGGTTGTTCTGAGTCCGCATGTACTGCCGCAGTTCGGTGTTGGCCCGTCTCGCCTCCTCAGGCGTCGCGATCGCCTGGCGGGCACGGCGCGCGAGTTCGCGGTGCAGACCGAGCAAGGCACCAAGCACGTCGTCCGACATTGACTTGGACGGACGGATGGCTGGCAACCCCAGGCCCGCGTAAACGGCACTGTGCTGCATCCTGTCCAGTTCGATTTCGAGCGCGGCTCGCGGCGTTGGGGGCTTCGAATCAAGCAGCTCAGACACCTCGACACCGAGTGCCTCGGAAATCGTGTGGAGCAAGGAGAGGCGCGGCTCACGCCTTCCGTTCTCCATCAGAGAAAGCTGACTTCCAGCTATTCCAGCCTGAACTCCGAGCTGGTCAAGGGTGAGCCCAGCCGAAGTCCGGTAATGGCGGATGCGCTGTCCCAGCGTTGCAAGATCGGTCATGTTATTGACTCTAGTGAAAGAACAGCACTTCTTTCCACCATTTTTTGTAAAAAAATCCCAAATAGAGGTGCATTCTGGAAGAACAAACCGATTCTTCTCGGATCAGTATCCGCACAACACGCCGCACAACGGAGGGAACAACATGACTCTCACCCCAACTCGCCCGCACCCCGCCGAAGCTACCCCAATCGGCAGGAATCGCGCAGCCGGTACAGAGCAGAAGCGCCACGATGAAGATGGCCCCGCCATCCCCATGGACGTTGCGGCTTGGGTCGAGTCGATGGCCGCTCTCACCACGCCAGACAGGATCGTCTGGTGCGACGGCTCCGCACGCGAGTTCGACCTCATCACTCGAGAGCTGGTCGCAAGCGGTACCCTCACGAGGCTCAACCCCGAGTTCCGCCCGTACAGCTTCCTGGCTCGAAGCACTGCCAGCGATGTTGCCAGAGTGGAGGAGCGCACCTTCATTTGCTCTGTCAACCCGGAGGATGCTGGTCCAACAAACAATTGGCGCCAGCCTGACGAGATGAAAGCTACCCTGCGCGAACTCTTCGCTGGCAGCATGCGCGGTCGCACCATGTACGTCGTCCCGTTCTCGATGGGACCCCTCGGGAGCAAGTACGCGAGGCTCGGTGTTCAACTCACAGACTCGCCCTACGTCGTCGCCAGCATGCGCATCATGACTCGGATGGGCAGTGCGGCCCTGAAGCTGATCACACCAGGCACGGAGTGGGTACCTGCTCTCCACAGCGTCGGTGCACCCCTTTCTGCGGGCGAGGCAGATGTGCCGTGGCCGTGCAGCGACACCAAATACATCTCGCACTTCCCGGAGACCAGGGAAATCTGGTCGTTCGGCTCCGCATACGGCGGAAACGCGCTCCTCGGGAAGAAGGCCTTCGCGTTGCGAATCGCCTCGGTCATCGCCCGAGATGAGGGCTGGCTCGCGGAGCACATGCTCATTCTTAAAGTGACCAACGCCCGCGGCCGTGTCTTCCACGTCGCAGCAGCCTTCCCCTCCGCCTGTGGGAAGACCAATCTGGCCATGCTCCGCCCCACCATCCCGGGCTGGAAGGTGGAAACTATCGGCGACGACATCGCGTGGCTGTTCCCCGGCCAGGACGGTCGCCTGCGAGCGATTAACCCGGAAGCGGGCTTCTTCGGAGTTGCACCTGGCACCAGTGAGAAGACCAACGCCACCGCGATTGAGACGATGTGGGGTAACACCATTTTCACCAACGTCGCCCTGCGCGATGACGGCGACGTGTGGTGGGAAGGACTGACCGACAAAGCCCCAGAGCACCTGATCGACTGGCAAGGCAACGACTGGACCCCAGCATCCGGACACAAGGCCGCCCACCCGAATTCTCGCTTCACCGTTGCCGCAGCCCAGTGCCCATCCATTTCAGACAGCTGGGACGACCCGGATGGCGTGGTCATAGACGCGATCATCTTCGGCGGCCGTCGCGCCAGCAATGTTCCGCTTGTCGTCGAGGCCAGGGACTGGAAGCACGGCGTTTTCGTTGGCGCGACGGTCTCATCCGAACGCACCGCAGCAGCCGAGGGCACGGTTGGCGAACTGCGCCGCGACCCCTTCGCGATGATGCCATTCTGTGGATACAACATGGCCGACCACTGGTCGCACTGGCTCGAGGTGGGCGCGAAACTACAGAAGAGTGGCACCGCTCCAAAGATCTTCCAGGTCAACTGGTTCCGCAAGGGTGCAGACGGAAGCTTCCTCTGGCCAGGATTTGCCGAGAACGCCCGCGTACTCGAATGGATACTGAACCGCGTAGACGGAAAAGTTGCAGCAACCGACACTCCTCTGGGCTGGAAGCCGACCGCTGGTGGCATCGACCTTGATGGTTTGGACGTCAGCACAAGGTCCTGGAACGAGTTGTTCGAGGTCGACCCCGAAGCCTGGTTGGCTGAACTGACCAGTACCGAAGAGTTCTTCGCGGGCTTCGGTGAGCACCTCCCTGCCGAGCTGACCATTCAGCTCGCGGACATCCGACGCAGAGTGAAGCTCTCTATCGAGAACTGACCGTCCGGTCCCAGCCCAACGTTTTACTCGCTTCGTGCGTCTCAGTAATAAAGAGGCTCAATACACGAGACTCTGCAGATAAGAGACTCTGTATATATGGAGAGCGCCACTGAGACGCACGAGGAGACCGGGTGACAACCGCACGGCAGGCACACAGCGGCTGGGAACGGGTCGTGACCAACCTCGTCGCAGAGCGCGGAGACGCCCTCACTCGCTACGCCTACCTCCTTTGCGGAAGTTCGGATGACGCTGCCGACCTCGTGCAGGATGCGCTGGTCAGCACCTTCGGCCGATTGCGTAACGGCTTCGGAATCACGAGCGCCGAAGCCTACGTGCGCCGGGCCATCCTCAATAGCTATCTGGATGGCGGACGCCGCGCCACTCGCTGGAGAAAGATCGCGCACCTGACCGTGGCACCGGAACTTGACGAGTCGGCCGTTCCCAGCTCAGAAAGCCGCATCGACCTGCAGGACGAACTGCAGAAGCTCGCCCCTCGTGAACGCGCCTGCCTCGTGCTGAGGTACTACGAAGATCTCAAGGTTGACGACATTGCGGCAGCCCTCGGTATCAGTTCCGGCGCGGTCAAACGCTACCTCAGTGACGGCTTGGCGAAGATGGCCGTCGCCCTCGACGAGACGGATTCCCCCAGCCACGAAGGAGAGCTCAATGCCAAGCGAATCTGAGTTCAGGACCCTGTTGAAGAACGATGCCGAGGGTGCTGCGGGCACGCGTCCTCTCGACGCCGCCGTCATCATCCGCCGGAGCAAGCGTCGCCGCCTCCCGCAGCAGTTCGCCGTCGGCGGGCTCAGCACCCTCGCGGTTGTCGGGATCGGATTCGCGGGGATCACCGCCTTCCGCATGTTGCCGCAGGGGGCCACGACGATGAGCGCCGGGTCCAGCGCAGGCGGCAAGGCCGTTCCAGAGCAGGCAGCCCCCGGCGCCGACCAAAACATCAAGCGCGCGCCGGCCGAACGCATCAACCTGTGCGGTGGAGAAGTGGCCGAGGTCGCCCCGAATCCGAACGGTCTCGTCCTTAGGACGCAGTTCCCCGCGAGCTCGGCGGCAGGAACCAGCGCCGTCAATGGAACCGTCATGCTGACCAACACGGGAACGAGCACGGTTAGGGGCACAACGGCTGCCTCGCCCGCCATTACGGTCTCACAGGACGGCGTGGTGCTCTGGCACAGCAACGGTCCGATGATCATGCTCGCCGTTGTCGTCGACCTCGATCCAGGACAGTCGATGAGCTACCGCGCGAGCTTCACGCCGATCCGCTGTGGAGTATCAGATGACCTTGCCGACGGCTTCCCAGACACGCTGCCGGCTCTTCCAGGAGGCAACTATCAGCTTTCCGCCGCCATCGATTTCACGCTCGAAGGAACGGACGGTACGACCGTAACCGAACTGGTGACCGGCCCGACGCAGACCGTCGTTCTGCACTGACCAACCGGGCGACGGAGTCGAGCGTCCCGCCGCTCCCATCTCTGCCATCGACAGCCCGGGTAGAATCCCAGAAAGGTTCGAAACCCCCTACTTGGAAGGCCCCACCATGAGCAAGCAGTCCATCTTCGGTCGGATTTCACAACTGGCGAAAGCTAACATCAACGCCCTGATCGACTCGGCGGAGGATCCGTCCGTCATGCTCGACCAGATGGTGCGTGACTACACCAATAGCATCTCCGAAGCGGAAAGCGCCATCGCCGAAACCATTGGCAACCTTCGCCTGATGGAGCAAGATCACGCGGAAGACATTAGGAACTCGCAGGACTGGGGTTCCAAGGCCATCGCCGCAAGCCGCAAGGGGGACGAGCTCCGCGCCGCCGGTAACGCCACGGACGCTGACAAGTTTGACAACCTGGCGAAGGTCGCACTGGGCAGGCAACTCTCTGCCGAAAAGGAAGCGCGTGCCACCGAGCCGACCATCGCATCCCAGACCGTCGTCGTCGACCAGCTGAAGAAGGGCCTCGACGCCATGCGCGGAAAACTCAGCCAGCTGGCATCCAAGCGCGATGAACTGGTCGCCCGGTCCAAGACTGTCAAGGCCCAGGCCCAGGTTCACGATGCCGTGAAGAGCATCGACCTGCTCGATCCAACTAGCGAGATCAGCCGTTTCGAGGGAAAAATCCGCCGCGAAGAGGCACGTGTCGCCGGGCAGCAGGAGTTGGCTGCATCTAGCCTCGACGCACAATTTGAACAGCTGGACGCTTCGGATGAGCAGGTAGAGCTTGACGCGCGGTTGGCGGCGCTGAAGGCCGGGGCGCCCGCCGCGAAAGCGGTCACCACCGGAGAGTGATTTCCGCTCTTGGGGAATTCTGGAGGTCTCTTTCTGCGTTAGCGCAAGCATGACAACTATTGGATTCATCGGTTCGGGAAATATCGGCAGCCAGGTCGCTCGCGCGGCGATCGCTCGAGGTTATGACGTCGTGATGAGCAACTCCCGTGGCCCTGAAACGCTCCGCGAACTCGTCGCCGAGCTCGGTTCAAACGCGAAGGCGGCCACCCCAGCAGAGGCTGCGGAGGCTGCCGACTTTGCCGTTGTGACCGTGCCCCTCAAGGCATACAAGGATGTCCCGGTAGCGCCGCTAGCCGGCAAGATCGTCATCGACACCAATAACTACTACTGGGAGCGCGACGGACACATTGCCGAACTCGACAATGGGATGACTACTACGAGCACCCTGCTGCAGGAGCATCTGCCGACCTCGAAGGTCGCGAAGGGTTTTAACCACATTCAGTCTGCCCAGATCACCACCGACGGCACCCCAGCAGGGACGGAAAACAGGCGCGCGCTTGCGACGGCTGGTAACAGCGAGGAGGCAACAGCACTTGTCACGAAGCTCTACGACGAGTTGGGCTTCGACGCCGTCAACATCGGACCACTCTCTGAAAGCTGGCGGGTCGAGCGCGACCAGCCCGCCTACGTCACCCGCCAGAACGCCGAGGAACTCACGCACAATCTCGCCCTCGCCAAACGCGCCGGCTGATCTCGCCGGTGGCGAGGAACACGCCATCTGGAGGGATCGACTACCACATTGGGTCACGAAGCACGGAGAATAGTCCAATGCCGCCAACATTTCTCGTCGTCCCGCAGTGGCAGGGCTCCGGCTCCTCACGAGCGATGCGACTGGCCGAGGGAGCTGAGGCGATCCGTGGGGACCTGCCTACGGCATCCACGGTCGCGCTCGAGATCCCGATGGATGCAGGAAGTAGCCAGGGCACCTCTGTGCGCCGGCTTAGTTCGCTTGAGCAGGTTCGTGACTCGATGGTCCTGGCACTCGGCAAACTCAATGGGCTCGTCATCACCATCGGCGGCGACTGCGGCGTTGACCTCACTGGAATCGCGGTGGCGAACGCGAAAAACGATTCGATGGCTCTCGTCTGGCTTGACGCGCATGCCGACCTCAATACTCCGGAGTCTTCACCGTCCGGGGCATTCCACGGCATGGTCATGCGAACGCTCCTTGGCGACGGACCGGCCGAACTCGTCCCTGACGTCCCGATTGCACCGGAGCGGCTGATCTACGGGGGCCTCCGTGCTCTCGACGACGGCGAGGCGAACTACCTAGAGGCATCCGGCATCCGCGTGCTACCACCGACGGAACTCGGCGCCGCGACAATCACCAGGGCGCTGCTCGAGACCGGCGCAAGTTCGGTTTACCTGCACATCGATCTCGACGTTCTTGACCCAGCAGAGATCGAGGGCATCGGCTATCCTGAACCATTCGGCGTCGAGCTCACTACCTTGCTCGACGTCATCACCGCTGTCAAGAAATCACTCCCCCTCGTCGGGGCCGCGATCACCGAATTCGCCCCCGCCTCCCCGGAAGCGGCTCCGGAAGACCTCGGTAGCATTCTGCGTATCCTCGGTGCCCTGACTTCCTGACTCGCACTCGCTAACGCCCTAGATTCCGGCGAACCGTCATCGGAGTCGAGCAACGCAACTATTTTGCAGCTGAAAGTGGCCCGCTATCTGTCGTCACGCGAATCTCACACTGCACATGAGCCCACAATCAAAGCAGGTGATTCGCTGTAAATATGTCCTAACAAGCAGAACAACTTTCGTGTAATCTAAGGGGAACGTTTCAGCGAAGAGGAAGTTGTGTAGAGACGGATGTCCGATACGACAGTTCCGCGCCATTTCGACCTCATCACAATGGGACGAGTTGGTGTGGATCTTTACCCGCTGCAGAGTGATGTCGGACTCGAAGATGTAAAGACCTTCGGCAAATACCTGGGTGGCAGTGCAACCAACGTTGCAATCGCCGCCGCTCGCCATGGACTCAATTCCGCAGTCATCACCCGGACTGGAAACGACCCATTTGGCCGTTACGTCCATCGGGAGTTACGTCGTCTCGGAGTAAGTGACATCTTCGTCAGCCAGGTCGACGGGCTGAACACCCCGGTCACCTTCTGCGAGATATTTCCACCTGACAACTTTCCGCTCTATTTTTACCGAGATCCGATCGCTCCGGACCTTGTGATCAATGAGAACGAGCTCGATCTGATGGCAATCCGTAGCGCTCAGATCTACTGGTCGACAGTTACGGGTCTCTGCCAGGAGCCGAGCCGTTCTGCACACCACGCTGCCTGGAATTTCCGCGGACGAGCACCACTAACAGTCCTTGATTTGGACTATCGGCCCATGTTCTGGGAGAACCCGGAATCGGCCAAGGTCGAAGTGGCCCGCGCCCTCGAAAAAGTGTCAGTAGCGGTAGGTAACCGGGAAGAATGCGACATAGCGGTTGGCGAAACTGATCCACATCGGGCAGCAGACGCACTTCTTGCGCGGGGCGTGACGTTAGCCATCGTCAAGCGGGGTCTGGGCGGCGTGTTGGCGAAGACCCAAGATGAAACTGTTGAAGTGGCACCCCACGTCGTCAATGTTGTTAATGGGCTTGGAGCCGGAGATGGTTTCGGGGGCGCATTGTGTTTAGGGCTTTCACATGGATGGCCACTTGAACAAACCATAAGATTTGCCAACGTCGCCGGTGCAATCGTCGCCGGGCGCCGAGAGTGCTCGACGGCGATGCCAACCACCGCCGAAGTCGAGCGTGCTTTGGAAAGAGGCACCAGTGTCCCCAACTAAATCTGTCGCAATACCTGCTTCATTCACGTCAAGCGATTTCGAACGTCTCAGGCAATTACGCGCAACGCAACCCGCTGCCATCGGTGCGACGCTCGCCAAGCGCAAGCGCAGACCGCTTACCGTGGGAGACGGACGTCTCTTCATCATTGCCGCCGATCACCCCGCTAGGGGGGCGCTCGGTGTTCGAGGTCATTCGATGGCCATGGCCAGCCGCTACGACCTGCTTCAGCGGCTAGCCGCGGCCCTGTCCCAGCCTGGCGTCGACGGAGTGTTAGGAACCGCGGACATCTTGGAGGACCTTGCGGTACTAGGAGTTCTCGACAACAAGATCGCAGTCGCCTCGATGAATCGTGGAGGCTTACGCGCGGCGGTCTTTGAAATGGATGACCGATACACGGGCTACGATATCGAGTCCATCGTTCACTCCAATTTGGACTTCGCCAAGGTGCTGCTTCGAATTAACCTCGCCGACGCTGGATCTGCTCGAACTTTGCAGTCAACTGCACGCGCGGTAACTGACGCTGCTCACGCGCAGTTGCCCATAATGCTGGAGACATTCATGAGCAAGTGGGTAGACGGTCGAATACGAAATGATTTGAGCACGGAAGCCGTCATTACCTCTGTGGCAATCGCTTCGGGCCTGGGCGCCAGTTCCGCATATTCGTGGCTGAAACTGCCGGTTGTGCCCAACATGGAACGGGTCATGGAGGCGTCAACTCTGCCGACCCTATTGCTTGGCGGCGACCCAGATGGAAGCCGAGATGAAACTTACGCATCGTGGGCCAAGGCACTAGCGCTTCCCGGCGTGCATGGGCTGGTTGTCGGCCGTACCCTGCTCTACCCAGAAAACGATGATGTGGCCGGTGTTGTCGCTACAGCGGCCGCGCTAGTCCATTCTTCATGAACACCCAGTCCCGAATTCGGCCAGCTCAACGACACAGTGCCGGTTGGTGGAGCAGGAAGGAGGCCGTGTATGCGCTCCGGTGAAAAATGGTTCTTCCCGGCAGGTGAGCTAAGTCAGGCCGGCTGGGAGACAATTGTCGATGCCGACATCCCTGGCTGGCAGCACACCGGACTTCGAGTCGGCAGGCTTGAGAGTGGTGGTCAGCTCACTGTGGATGCCGGAAGTATAGAGCGCATCGTCATACCTCTCAGCGGCTCTTTCCAGGTGGACCTGTCTGATTGTGGTGAGAGCTCGTCAGTCGAATTGCATGGCCGGAGCTCGGTCTTCGATGGCCAGACGGATGCGCTCTATTTCGGCGTCGGCTGCTCCGCGATCATCACCGGTGTTGGGCGCGTTGCTATTGCAGAAGCGCCAGCCACTACTCACAAACCTACCCAATATTTGCCGCGGGAAGTCGTGCCGCTAGAGCTTCGTGGCGCAGGCCGATCCAGCCGTCAAATTCATAATTTCGGCACTCCCGAGGCGTTGGATGCTGACAAGATCATCGTCTGCGAGGTGATTACCCCTGCAGAGAATTGGTCCTCGTACCCACCGCACAAACATGACCAGCGCATCCCCGGTGAAGAGACTCGGCTCGAAGAGATTTACTATTTCGAGTCGGCGATAGCTCGTGGCGCCCAAGGCTCCCCCGACGCTGATCCATTTGGATTATTCAGCACCTATAGCTCGGCGGCCGGCGAAATACACATCGACTCTCGGGTGCACACTGGTGACGTTGCGCTGGTGCCATTCGGCTACCACGGTCCAGCAGTAGCAGCCCCTGGATACGACCTGTACTACCTAAACATAATGGCCGGGCCCGACCAAGAACGGGCCTGGAAAATCACTGATGATCCAGCGCACGCTTGGGTTCGCCAAACCTGGGATGACCAGGTCATCGATCCGCGCTTACCGTATACGCCTTTGCACAAAGGAGATCGTAAATGACGTCCAAACGAATGACTGTGGCACAGGCACTCATCGAGTTTCTCGCTCACCAGTGGACAGTTGATGGTGACCACCGCGAACGTACCATCCCTGCAACCTTCGGTATTTTCGGGCACGGCAACGTTGCCGGAATTGGTCAGGCACTAAAACAAGCGTCCGTTCAGGATCCGACGCTCATGCCTTATCACCAAGCACGCAACGAGCAGGCAATGGTGCACGAGGCGGTCGGCTTCGCCCGGATGCATCGACGCCGAGCGACTTTCGCCTGCACCTCCTCCATCGGGCCAGGTTCGACAAACATGCTCACGGGAGCTGCGCTTGCTACGACGAACCGGTTGCCGGTATTGCTCCTACCATCAGACAGCTTCGCGACCAGGCGAAGCGACCCAGTGTTGCAACAACTTGAGTTGCCTCACGACGCGACGATTTCGGTCAACGACGCCTTTAAACCGTTGTCGCGATTCTTCGACCGAGTGAGCCGACCGGAACAACTGTTCTCCGCCGCACTGTCGGCAATGCGAGTACTGACAGATCCAGTGGAAACCGGTGCAGTGACGATCTCGCTACCCGAGGACGTGCAGCCGGAGGCGCTCGATGTGCCCATCGAGTTTCTCGCCGACCGGGACTGGCAGATCCGTCGCCCACCTGCCGACCCGGTGGCACTTGCGCGCGCCGTTCAGCTCGTTGGCCAAGCAAAGCATCCGCTTATAGTCGCCGGCGGCGGTGTGCTCTACTCCGATGCGGCTGAGGCCCTGGCACGGTTCGTCACACAGACCGGCATCGCAGTCAGCACATCCCAAGCCGGCGTCGGATCGCTGCCGTGGGACAACCCGCTAGCGCTCGGGGCAGTGGGGGCGACCGGCACTACAGCCGCGAACCGCTTCGCGGCAGAGGCCGACGTTGTCATCGGGATTGGCACCAGATATAGCGATTTCACCACAGGATCGCGAAGTGCCTTCCAGAACCCGGATGTCGCTTTCGTCAACATCAATGTCGCCTCATTCGACGCGGTCAAGCTGGGTAGCAGTGTGCCGCTGGTAGCGGACGCACGCTCGGCACTGGAGGCGTTGTGCGTCGCACTCCGGGGGTACCACACTTCGCCTGACTACGCCGCGCTCGCTGCCCGTGAGAAGGAAGAATGGCGCGCTGTCGTCGATGCTGCGTTCCAGCCGAGCGGCCGACCACTGCCCGCCCAATCCGAAATTGTCGGCGCCGTTAACGCAGCAGTGGACCGACGAGACGTGCTGGTCAGCGCGGCTGGTTCCCTTCCCGGCGATTTGCACAAACTGTGGCGAGTTCAGGATGACCTTGGTTACCACGTGGAGTACGCCTACTCGTGCATGGGTTACGAAATCGCGGGAGGCCTCGGCGTCCGTCGCGGTGCTCCGGACCGTGACGTGATCATCATGGTCGGCGACGGCTCTTACCTGATGATGCATAGCGAGATCGTGACGGCTGTTGCAGAACGGATCAAGGTCATTATTGTGCTCATCCAGAATCAGGGTTTCGCCTCGATCGGCGCGCTCAGCGACACAATCGGCTCGCAACGCTACGGCACCAAGTACCGATTCTGGGATGAACCACACAACAGTTTCGACACTGGAGAGACGCTCCCGGTCGATCTCGCGGCTAATGCCGAGAGCCTAGGAATCGACGTCATCCGGGTCGAACCATCGGAACATGTTATTGCCGACCTCACGGCAGCGTTGGTCCACGCTAAAGCCTCGACGACAGCAACCTTGATCCACATCAATAGCGATCCGCTGCTCTTTTCGCCCGACGGCGAAGGCTGGTGGGAGGTTCCAGTGGCCGAAGAATCAACTTTGGAATCAACCCAAACTGCACGCGCTTCCTACCTAGATCTCCGTCAGCAGCACAAAACACTGTTGGGTTGATCTATCACCAGGGAAGCCAAATCCTCCTCCTGCCTAGCCATACCTTTGCACCCTTGATCGCCCGCTGGTCAATACCCGTTGATTCAGAAGAAGTGCGGGAACCAGAGCGATGAGCAATACACAAGGGATGACAAGAAAGCCAAGGAAAGCGCCAACCTCATCGGAGAATCTCGCCAGAACGAACGGTGCAACGCCGGAGGAAAGACCGGCGGCCAGTCCGCTCAATGCGATACTTCGGTCTGGTTGTCCACACGAATGTTCGATCATCAGCGTGATCAGGAACGGATTTCACCACAATAAGTGCACCGAGAATGCCGCCAACCGAAGACACCGTGCCGAGCAGGCTCGCCACTTGACGGCTGACGCCTTGTTCGACTCCAAAGACATCGACAACCGGCCCGAGTGTGCACTGAAACCAGCCGCTCATGACAGGCACCCAGAACTAGGCGAGGGCGAACCCATCGAGTATTTCGGTTGTGGGCTCACCCCGGACCGTGCCAGACGGGCGCTGTCTCATCAGTTCTTAGTCTTCGACGACAACCACAGCCACGACAGTTCTTGGCAGCGGCAGTAGCACCAAGAAATAACACCACGATTTGGAGCGAACCGCCGTTTAGGCATCGATCCGATAGCTCAGCAAGTGAGTCCCACCTTTATCGTCCCCGTCATCTGGCGCGACGTGCAGAAGCACGCCGTGATCATCCATGGTCAATGTGAACGGGTTACGCGTCACCACGTGACCGGCAACGCTGAACACGGAAATTGGCGTCTCACGGACGATCGAATGGTTGACGAAGTCAACGGTGGCGATGCCCCCAAGTTCGTACTCGCCCCGATCGGGCGTAGGTAACACCGCCAGCCCGCTGGCGATAGCGCAGCCGGAGCTTATGAGGTGGCAATCTTGGTAGTCCACGAAACCACTCGGGTTCTCCCAACGGTCACGCTCCTGGCCATCCATCGTCCAGGTGTAGAACAGACGGGAGCCCCAGTTGCCGCCGTAGACCAACCCCGCCTCAGAATCAGCTATTGCCCAACCGATCGAATCCGCAACGCGGAACCGTTCTCGCACCTCAAACGTCTGCGGGTTAACGCTCATTAGCATGCTGTTGCTTGTTGGGCGGTATTCACCCACTGGTACCCAGAGTTCGGTGCCATCGAAGTCGATGCCTCCCGGATGGTACATCGCACCCTCGCCAAGCACGATGTCCCGGATTAAGATCCCAGCGCCATCGATGACGAATAGATGCCCAACCCCGCGGCCTGGCAGTGCCGGACTAGCGAATGGCGTTGGGTTCTCCAAGACTTCCACCGAGGACAAGAATGTGTGTTGACCGATGATGACCATCCCCTGCGGATGGAACGTCGGAAATCGAAGCGGCGTTGTGCCCGCTAAAGTCCATACCGTTTGACGGCTCAGCTTGGCCATAACGTCGATAGTCGTTGGTCGTTTCGAGCCCATCATTTTGCCACACTCACGCTATAAACCTAGCGGAGCACCACACTATATGTATATACATCCATACAAAATCTGAGTCGGGAAAGATTCGCGTCCTCTTGCTTCATCGAATCAGGCGCCAATCTCGTCAGCTACGCACCCGATCGGTGTAGTTTTCTTCAAATGTCAGGTCAAGCTCTCCCCCAACACGTCCTAGTAGTTGGGATTGACGGCGTGCGCTACGACAGCATGCTGGCAGCAAACACTCCAGCCATCGATCAGATCGCTCGAAGCGGGTTTTGTGTTCCCGTTCAGGCCGAACGGAATCATTGGAGTTGCCGTCTTTCACGAACGCTTCAACCGCCTTCGCATGTGGCGACCGTTACCGCCGTCCTGGGAATTGTCGCTATCCAAATTGGCGCACAGTAACCGCTTTTTACTAGAGACTCGCCAGCCTTCTGTAAGCTAGACTTTGTAAAGACATCTGGTCATTAGCCGACGAAACTGATCGTACGACCTGATCACCGATGTATCCCCACCAAGTTGTTCCAAAGGAGGAATAACCGTGATCCGAGTTGCTGGTGCACCGGTAAGTTTTGGCGTGTTCGAACTCCAACCAGAAGCCGGCGTCACGTTGGCTGGCCCAGATGACGTGTGCGAGGTCCTTCACGAGGAGGGCTATGTCGGCGTCGACCTGGGACCGGCCGGATTCCTGGGTCGAGGAGATGAACTTCGCGATCGGCTGTCCGGTCATGAGCTAGAGCTGGCCGGAGGATGGATCGACCTGCCTTTTTCAGACTCGGCCGCATTTAAGGACAAGCTGACAGATCTGGACGCCATTCTCGATATCTTCGTTGACGCAGCGGAATCTGGACCAGAGTTCTTACCATTGCCGACCCTCGCGTGTGGCGGCTCGGAACTCCGTCGAGCCCACCCCGGAGGCGGCGCCGAGTTCTCGCTCACCAATGAGCAGTGGAAACCGTACGCGGACAATGTCAGCATTGCTGCCGAGCGGATCCGGGCTAGGGGGCTTCAGCCTACCTTTCACCACCACGCATGTACCTTCGTTGAAACACCCGACGAGATAGACGAGTTGCTCAGTCGCACCGACATTGGCCTGACGTTTGACACCGGCCATCTCATCCTCGGTGGCGGCGATCCGATAGCGGGATGGCAACGATGGGCGAATCGGATCAATCATTTACACCTGAAAGATGCCCAAGTGGCTGTTCTGCAATCCGTCATCGAAGCTAAGGGTGGAATGCGCGATGTCTGGGCCGGCCGGGCTTTTGTCCCGTTCGGCGAGGGTGACCTGGACCTTTCGAGCTTCATGAATGGCGTGATCGCGAGCGAATTCTCCGGATGGCTGATCGTAGAGCAGGACACGATCCCTCAACCCGGCGACGATCAAGAGCACATCCGCCTCGACCATCGCACGAACCGTCAAGCATTGAAAGAGTGGGTATAAGCGCATGAGGATTCGAGTTGGCGTTATCGGTCTGGGTGCAGTCGCGCAATCTGTCCATCTGCCACTATTGCAACGCCGCTGGGACCTGTTCGAGTTGGTGGCTATCGCGGACCTGTCCCAATCCTCAGTCAGTGCAGTAGGCCAGCAGTTCGGCGTGCCTGCCGACCATTGGTATTCGAGTTTGGCTGCAATGCTCGATGGCGAAGAGCTGGACGGTGTACTACTTTTGACATCCGGATCCCATGGCGAGCCCGCCCTCGAGTGCCTCCGCCGAGGTGTTGCGGTGTTTTGCGAGAAGCCTCTGGCGTATTCTCTCGCCGAGATCGACCGAATCCAGGCCGCCGAAGAGGCCGCAGAACGGCCACTTCTCATGCTCGGCTACATGAAAGAGTACGACCCGGCCGTGCACAGCCTCAAAGCGCTACTGCCTGAACCGAGTGAATTGCGTTACGTGAATGTCGAAGTGTTGCATCCAAGTTCACAATCGCAACTGGCGTATGCGAACCTCAGGCCACCCGCTCACGATGTCGACCCGGTAGTGGTGGCAGAGGCAATGGCTAGCAGCAACAGTGCCGTCCAAGCAGCGCTCGGGCAGGAGGTGCCGGCCAGCTTTGGCAAACTCTATGCCGACGTCATTCTCGGAAGTCTGATTCACGATATTTCGCTGGTGCGTTTCCTCATGGGGTCGATCAAAGACATCGACGATGTTGTTCTGTGGGCCGAACAAGACCAGCCGGGCTCGCTAGAGGTGAGCGGGACCGTCTCCGAGCAGGCCCGATTCCACCTGCATTGGCACTACCTTGCAGAGTATCCGCGCTACCGGGAAACGGTAACAATCCACCACACGACCGGCACATTAGAACTTGAGTTCACTGTTCCATATTTGCTCAATGCACCCACTGAACTCCGCGTGACCTCACGTCATGGATCAGGAGAGTCCGTTGAAGTGGTCCACACGGTCGTGGAGGCTTTCGAGCAAGAGCTTGTCGCTTTTCATCGAATGGTAACTGACGGCGTACCGGCCCCAACCGGCGCCATCGAGGGGCGTGCCGACGTGATTACCGGGCAGCGAATCACCCGTGCGTTGGCGAAGAAGATCGGCATTACACTGACCGGAGAAGTCGTCGGCCAATGACCGTTCCGGGAATCAGGATCGCACCACAAATATCCCTAGTTAACTATCGATCTAACTCAGCAGGTCGGGTACTGGAGTAACCATCAAACGCATAGGTGAAGAGACTCTACCAACTGATCTGTTCATGGACGTGAACAGATCTGGTCCCATTCCGCTGTACTACCAGGTTGCGACGAGGATCGAAGAAGCGATCCGGAGCGGCAGAGTGCCGCCGGGTTCCCGGCTGGAGAACGAGGTCGCGTTGAGCGAGCGGCTCGGCTTATCCCGTCCGACAATCCGCCGAGCAATTCAAGATGTTGTAGACAAAGGGCTACTCGTTCGGCGTCGAGGGATCGGCACCCAGGTGGTCCATGGCGAAGTGGCCAGGCAAGTCGAGCTGACCAGTTTGCAGGAGGATTTGGTGCGGTTGGGGCGCCATCCGTCGACCACACTGTTGCGTCGGGAAGTAATCCCAGCCGATGCGAACATGGCCGCGCGCTTTACGGTGGAGGAGGGATCGCCAATCCTGCACATCCGACGGCTTCGCAGCACTGATGACACCCCGTTGGCAATCTTGGAAAACCATCTTCCAGCCCAGTTCCTTGATCTCAGTTCGGATGAGCTCATACAGTACGGGCTCTATCACGTGCTGCGAGCGCGAGGTACAACTATGCGTGTAGCCAAAGAGCGAATCGGTGCACGCAAAGCTACCAAAGAGGAAAGTGAGTTGCTCGACCTCGACAAGGGTGGGCCGGTTCTGACCATGAATCGCACCGCGTATGACGGTTCAGGGCGTGGAGTCGAGTATGGCGAACACTGTTACCGCCCAGACCTGTACTCGTTCCAGGTGACGCTGGTGGACAAATAATTTTTGAGCCTCGACGCTCTCAGCAGATCGTCTGGTGTCACCATCGTGCAGAGATTTTCCATCAATCAGTACGCGCTCTTGATCTTTTGCGTAAATGTAAGTAGGTTCTAACAAAGTAGCAATGGTGCTCGCCTCCCGCTGGCACCCCGCGACGCATGAGAGGTATGACTGCCCCGATGATCGTGGCCTTCCTTGGATTGCTTGGCTCCATCACCGGAGGGCAGCAATGAACACACATCGTTTCCTAAAAACCGCAACCGTGGCAACGGTTGTTCTCACCGCAATTTCACTCGCAGGTTGTTCACAAAGTTCAACCTCGTCATCTAGCAAGGCCAGCGCGAAATCCCTCACTGTCTTCATCAGCGGCGGCGCGAACATCCAGGATCTCTGGCAGAAAACATTGATTCCTGCGTTCGAGAAGGAAAACAAAGGGTACACAATCAAAGTGGACCTCGACCTGCACGGTCTACATGACACTCAAACGGTCGCAAAGCTGACTAGTGCCACCCAGCAGAAGAAAGATCCGGGGTTCGACCTGGTCGACGGTGGATTCGTGACCCAGGCTTCTAAGGCCGGGTTGCTGACTCCTGTTTCCTCAAAAAACATCAAAAATCTGGCTAATGTTCCGGCTAACACTCTGAAAGCGGGCGGCACCAGCGGCATCCCGTACCGCGGATCGTCGGTACTGCTCGCATACGATTCGAAATACGTGTCGACACCGCCAAAGACACTTGATGACTTGCTCGCCTGGATCAAGGAGCACCCAGGAAAGTTCACGTACAACTCGCCGAATACTGGCGGTTCCGGACAATCCTTCGTCACTACCGTCCTCGACAAATACGTGCCTGCTGCCGAGCGTGAGCAGATGGTGACCGGGTATGCCAAGGATCTGGAGAAGTACTGGGATAAAGGTTTTGATGTACTGGCAGGTCTGAACCCGTACATCTACCAGAACGGCCTGTACATGAACGGCAACGTCGCGACCATCGACCTTCTGGGTAGCGGCCAGATTTGGATGGCACCGGTGTGGTCAGACATGCTTCTGCAGGGGCTGGCCAGTGGGCAACTTACGGCGACCACTAAGTACACTCAGATTTCCGACCCGTCAATGACGGGCGGTGCTGCCTACCTGGGCATTCCGAAGACCTCACCGAGGCAAAAAGAGGCGCTCAAGCTGGCGAACTGGCTGCTTACACCAGCAGCTCAGGTTCTCATGGTCGACAGTGTTTCCGGTTACCCAGTGATCAACGTGAATTTGCTCCCGTCAGAGCTGCAGAGCAAGTTCGCTGGTACTGATTCCGGGGACCTCCGGTTGACCTACTTCGCCTCAATGAACCAAGATCTGAACAATCTTTGGACGCAGAAGGTTCCCGGCAAGTAAATGACTGTCAGCGCGACAAAAAGAACCACCCTGGGGCGTCCCCGAGTCAAGAAGACTCGGGGGCTCTCCCCCCTCGGGTTTGTGATGGCATTGCCACCGATCTTGTTGATTCTGGTCTTTGTCGGCTTCCCGATAATTTTGGCTTTGGGATTCACTTTAGGTTTCACGGGCGGACTCAACTCGGTTGTGTCGTCTATCGGATTGAATATTCACCACGCCACGCACTGGTGGGGAACACTAGCCGCGTATGCGGAAGTCTTTTCCGACATTCGGTTCATCAATGACCTCGTGGTGACACTTCTCGTGACTCTGATCAGTTCTGTGATCGTGCTGTTCATGGCACTCGGCATCGGCCTTTATCTGAAGATGAAAGGCGGCTGGCTACCCTCGTTACTCTCTGGCTTGGCCGTGGTGCCGCTCTTCATCCCAGTGGTAATCGCGTCTTGGGCGATCGTCACGTTCTATTCGGCAAACGGTTTCATCCGGAGCCTATTCGCGCAGTTTGGATTGGAAGGTCCGATCTGGGGGTACTCGGTGGTAGCCATCACCATCGGCTCAATCTGGGTTTCCCTGCCGTTCGCGGTGCTGCTGATCGCCTCTGGCCTGCAGTCTGTGCCTGATGCGATGATCGAGGCCGCGCGAGATGCCGGTGCTGGCTTCATTCGAATTGTCTACTCGATCATGATCCCGATGGCATTCGTGCCGATCGTCATTGCTGGCACCTTCACCGCGATCGGCGTAATCGGATCGTTCACCGTCCCGTACTTCACCGGTGCGAATACGCCGACAATGTTAGGGGTCGAATTGACCAACTTCTTTACCTCGTTTAACCAACCCCAACAATCTGTCGTTATGGCGTTCGCGATCTTCATCGCAGCCTCCGGAATCGCTGGCTTCTATGTCTGGGCGAATTTCCGTAGTGCTAAGAACCAGGGTCAGGTGTCGTGATGAGCTCATCGGCACCAACCGCGGCCCATGGCGGCGGAGAAATTAACACTGGAGCTATACGTGCCGGAGTGGTCGGTACTGACTCAACGGCGCGATCGGCCCGCGCCTGGAAGAATCACACCCCCCAAACAGCACGACGGATCCGTACCGGCTCTTTTGCAACCAAGGCCCTCATTGGGTTGTTCATCGTATTCATGGTGATCTTTATCTTGGGGCCACTGCTCTGGTTGGCGATCCACGCGTTTGCCGGCAGCTGGACATATCCAAACCTCCTTCCCAACGAGTGGACGCTGCGCTATTGGGGTTCCGTTTTCAGCGACCAATCTCTCGGCACGGCCGTTCAGAACTCGTTGCTCACCGCGCCAATTGTTGTGGTCGTCTCAGCCATAATTTGCTTGCCAGCCGCATACGCGTTCGCCAGGTACAACTTTTTTGCCCGTAAGACTTTTCTCGTCGGCCTGTTCGCCGTCAATGCATTCCCCAAAATGGGGTTATTCGCCACAATCGCCACACTGTTCTACACACTCAACTTGATGAATACCCTTCTCGGCATCGTCATCGTCCAAGTCCTAGGCACAGTAATCTTCATGACCTGGATTCCGGCGGCAGCATTTGGAGCGGTCCCCCGTAGCCTCGAGGAGGCGGCGCGCGACGCTGGCGCGTCGAAGTTCAAGGTGTTTTTCAGCGTGACGTTGCCGATGGCTATGCCCGGCATCCTCGTCGCCGTTATCATGTCGTTTCTTGCTGCATTTGACGAAGCGCAGGGCACCTATTTGGTTGGGGCACCGACGTTCTTCACCATGCCAACAGAGATGTACACGCTGGTCCTCAACTACCCACCTCAGGTCGCCGCAGTATTTTCGATCCTGATGTCTATCCCCTCCGTAGCTCTGCTTCTTGCTGCCCGCAAACACATCATGGGCGGACAGCTTGCTGAGGGCTTCCAGATCAGATAAGGAGACGAATTGTGAGCGCATCGTTTGATACAGCCCAACGAACCGCAGGAGGTCCCGCTGCGTTGGGCGCTAGCGGCAAAGGCCTGCACATTACCGGTCTCAGTAAGGTGTTGGGCGGCAGGACGATCATCGATGACCTGAATCTCTCGGTGAACGAGGGTGAGCTGGTTTCGCTTTTAGGGCCTTCCGGCTGCGGGAAGACGACGACGCTCCGGATGATCGCTGGCTTCCTCGCTCCCGACAGCGGAGTGATTGAGGTAGGGGGTCGAGACGTGACCCACCTTGGAGCAGAAAAGCGGCCGAGCGCCATGGTCTTCCAGAACTACGCGCTCTGGCCACACATGACCGTATTTAAGAACATTGCTTTCCCGCTGAAACTTCGCAAGCTTCCGAAAGAAGAAATCGAAAGACGTGTCGTCGCCGTACTCGAGCTAGTCAATCTGGCTCATCATCGTGCTTCACGACCCGGGCAAATTTCTGGAGGTGAACAACAGAGGGTGGCCTTGGCCCGAGCGCTCGTGCAGGAGCCAGAGCTGCTGCTTCTCGACGAGCCTTTGAGCAACTTGGATGCGAAGTTACGAGTGAAGGTGCGCGAGGATATCCGGGAAATCCAGCAACGCCTCGGAATCACCATGGTTATCGTCACCCACGACCAAGACGAGGCAATGTCCATGTCAGACCGGGTCGCGGTGATGAATCAAGGAAAGATCGAGCAATACAGCACGCCAGGAGAACTGTACGCACATCCCCAGACGGCGTTCGCTGCTGAATTCATCGGCACCATGAACCGGATCGAGGGTGTTTTCCTGAACGGCGTCGTTCAGCCGGGCCCGGGTGTCGTGGGCGTTCGGCCGGAGGACGTACTTTTTAGCACACAAGAGGTCCCTGGCAGTCTGCCAGCGACGGTGGATCGGATCATCCCTCGCGGCCACTTCCACGAGGTTCTGCTGCAACGTTCGGACGGGCTGTTCCGTTCCTATGTCACCGGGGACGTTCCACCACTCGGCTCAACCGGGTTTGCCACAATCTCCAAAGTTTTAACTTTCCGTGACGGCTTGCTCGTAGACGCTCCATTGGACAACGAAAAGAAATAGCAATGTCAGTTTCTACCCCGACGGTTCCGCAATTTCCCCCGGCTGGCAGCGCGCACCGAGGTGACTCAAGCTGCTTTCGGGAAAACACCCTGCCCGCTATCCGTTCAGCGATCACAGCGGGGGCCGCTTTCGTCGAGGTCGATGTGCGGGTGACCGCAGACGGAGCTGTCGTTCTGCTGCACGACACCACACTGGAACGATTGTGGGGAATCGGCGCGTCAGTCAGCGACGTGACTTTGGCGCAGATCGCCGAACTTGGTGATCAAGACCATCGACCGCCATTGTTGAGCGAGGCGGCCGCACTTTTCACAGACTCACGGTCGACCTTATTGATCGACATGGAAACCGGTGATCCAGCAGAAGCGGCCTACCGCGTGATGGCCGACAGCACAATATCGATCTCCTGGTGCGGGCACATCGACGGCATGCGCACGATCCGGGCGCTCGACCCGTCGGCTCGAATCTGGATGCCGTGGAATACGCCCCAGCCCCCTACCGCCCCTGACTTGGTGGGCGTGGCGCCAGAGTATCTCAACATGGATTTCCGATGGCTGACCGAAAAGAAGGTCGACGACATCCATGCTCTCGGTTGTAAGGTCGCTGTCTGGACCATTGATCAAGAAGAAACGATGCGCTGGGCGCTCTGCCTGGGCGCGGACTCTGTCACAACGAACCGATTGAGCGTCCTTCAACAAGTGATTCGCGACGTGTCCTCCGGCGAAATCCCATTAGCAGCATCCGAGTCGATGAACGTCGACCTCGACGCCGCACTGTCAATCGCTAGGCACTTGGGCGAGTGGGCGATCGACTTTGCCCGGACGACCGCCCCCGGCAAGATCTCCACCAAAGAGAATGCCGCTGACCTGGTCACCGAAGTCGATGTCGCCGTCGAGCGACACATCCGCGAGGTTATCGGTCAGGCGTTTCCCAGTCACAGTTTCGTCGGTGAAGAGATGGGGGGTGCCGCGACGGCAGGTGCACCGTGCTGGTACCTCGATCCGGTCGACGGCACCACAAATTTCGCCAACCGGATTCCCTGGAACGCGTTCTCCCTCGCCTTAGCAATCGATGACACTCCGCTGGTTGGCGTGGTCGCTGACCCGTGGCGCAATGAGCTCTTCGAAGCCGTCCGAGGCCGAGGCGCGAAGCTCAATGCTGAGCCTCTGATCATTCCCACGCAGCCATTGGCAGCGCAGCTGTCGAAAGTCTGGCCACCGGCTGATCCGCTTAGCGGCCGGGTAGTCTCGACCGAACTTGCAGCGCATCTAGCGTGGCCAGGCATGCTTGAGATGCTCCAGGAGCTAGGTGAGCGTTACTGCACCATGCGCATCATGGGGTCCGGCACAATGACACTGGTCGGTATAGCCGCCGGCCGAGGCGTCGGTTCCGTGATTGGCAGCTTCGGACCAGCCGACCATCTGGCCGCCGTGCTGATCGTTGAGGAGGCAGGTGGCGTCGTCTTGGACTCGGCCGGTCGCCGGACGCTGTTCCCCAAGTCCGGCGGAATCATGGCAGCTGCCCCGACAGCAGCGATCGAACTCCACGATCTCTGGCAGGCGTGCTGCACGATCGCGAAGAACGGCGCAAACAGGAATGAAGTTGCAGCGTGAAGCCATCGATGGAAGAGTCAGCGTCACTCCGTGAGACGGCAGCGCGGGCAGCGCGGAGTGTAAAGGAACAGCTGCTTTCGGCGTTCCGGGTCCCCATGGAGAAGAGTTTCAAACGTGACCGGCACGACATCGTCACGGAGCATGACAAGGCGTCGGAGAAACACATCATCTCTGTACTCTTTGACGACGTACCGGACTCAACAATTATTGGTGAGGAAGGCGGAACACAAGGCGACGGCCGCGTGCACTGGCACATTGATCCGATTGATGGCACGTCGAACTTCTCCCGCGGAATCGATTCATGGTGCGTCTCAATCGCCGCTGTAATCGACGCAGAGGTAGTCGCGGGAGTAATCCTCCACCCCTGCAGCGGAGACCTGTTCAGCGCCGACCTGTCGGGAGCCTGGCTCAACGGGACAAGAATGGCCAGCGCGGCAGCCGAAGACGAGTTGGACGCGACAATAGTTTCCAGTTTCCCCAATGCGAAGGACCTCGGCCTGTTCGGGACCGACGCGATGGCCGCCCAGATGCGGTTGATTAAGAGCTTCCAGGCGGTCCGGAATCTTGGCAGCGGTGCGATGAACCTGGCACACGTTGCGGCAGGCTGGGCGGATGCGACTATGGGATTCAGCACTAACTCGTGGGATATTGCGGCAGGGCTTTTCATCCTCGAGCAGGCGGGTGGAAAGTTCTACGCCTACCGGAACGGCACAGCCACAGCGCCAAAATTCCTGGCCTCCGACTATTTTGCAGTTGGGTCAGGCGGGACATACCCGACTTTGCGGAGTGTAGTTGAAACGTGCTCGGCTACGTTGATCCGATGAAAGATCATGGTTCAGCACTGACGCGATTCGCCCCTCTAGGCTGAATGATATGAGCAAATCACGCATCACCCTCGACCGTGAAGGACATGTGCTTCTCATCGGTTTCAATCGTCCAGAGAAGAGAAACGCAGCCGATTTCCAGATGCTGCAGGAGCTGTCCCTGGCGTATGGCGAGCTTGAACGAGACTCGGACCTGCGAGTCGGGTTCGTCTACGCTCACGGCGACCACTTCACCGGCGGGCTCGACCTCGCGGATGTCGGGCCGCGCATCGGCGCGGAGGGCCTTGACATCGTGCCGGAGGGTGGCATCAACCCGTGGCAGGTCAGCGGAACGCAGCTGAGTAAGCCCGTGGTAATCGCCGTACAGGGCACCTGTCTCACCCTGGGGATAGAACTGATTCTCGCCAGCGACATCGCCGTGGCTGCCGAGTCAGCGTCCTTCGCGCAGATCGAGGTCGGGCGCGGGATCCTCCCTTTCGGTGGGGCCACCCTCCGTTTCCCACGAGCGGTCGGTTGGGGCAACGCGATGCGCTGGATCCTCACCGGTGATACTTTCGACGCCGCGGAAGCACACCGGATCGGTCTCGTGCAGGAAGTCGTACCGCACGGCGAGCAGTATGCCCGCGGTCTTGAACTCGCACAGCGTGTCGCGGCACAGGCACCACTTGCAGTGCAAACGGCCTTGGCCAATGCACACGTCGCCATTCGGGACGGCGACGCCGTTGCTGAAGCGCAGCTGCAGCCGGAACTTGTCAAGCTCGCCTCAAGCGACGATGCGCGGATCGGCATGGAGGCCTTCCTGACCCGGCAAGCTGCGACCTTTGTGGGCCACTAGCCTCCGCGACGAGAGAGAGTTGAGTTTATGAAAATCGGATCCGCGCCCGTCAGCTTCGGGATTCACGGGGGCGCCGACCTCACGCAGCTTGTCGCGAGCCCGGATCAACTCCTCGATGCGATTGCCTCTGCCGGCTACCAGGGCAGTGAACTGGGGCCACCCGGATTCTTCGGGAGCCCCACAGAAACCGTGTCATCTTTCACGAACCGGGGGCTCGAGGTCATTGCCGCTTATGTGCCGCTTCACTTGAGCCAGCCTAATGCGGTGCTTGCACGCGACCTTGAAGCAATGAAGCGCACACTGGGTGAGCTGGCGGAAACCGGCAACCGAGAGGTTCTCGCCGTCCTCGCTGATGAAGGCGACACTGACATCATCCGGCATCCGTTCCGCGCCCAAGGCGAGCGGGGGCTGAACCCAGCCCAATGGAACGTTGCCATCGATCGGCTGAATCAGGCCGATGAGACCGCTCGCGCGGCCGGAGTGCACACAACATTTCACCCGCACTTTGGAACCTACGTTGAGCAGCCTGGCGAGATCGACACCCTCCTCGCGCTCTCCGACATCAACCTCTGCCTGGACACCGGACATTTCGTGCTTGGAGGCGCGGATCCCGTCGAGTACTTTGTGAAATGGTCGCACCGGATCAACCACATCCATGTCAAGGATGTCCGCCTTGCCGTAATGTACGAGGCACGAGATCACGGTCAGGAGAACCTGGAATCCTGGTTCTCGAACGTCTCCTGCCCGTTGGGCGAGGGTGATGTGCCAGTCGAACAGTTCATACGCCTCGTGGCCGACTCCGACTACTCCGGCTGGATTGTCGTCGAGCAGGACGGTGCACCTGCGACCGCGGCAACGTGGGACTCGATCCTGGCCGATCAGCGTGCAAACCGGGACTGGGTAGCGGAACGATCACGACCCCGGCCATAAACACTGCCCAGTTCGACTGTGAACACCGACGCGATTCGCCCGCGTGATGGGCGCATGCTGCTGTCTGTCCAATAGCATCCTCGTCTTAAGCGCGCCTTCAACCCAAGAACCTCAAGGCATATCAATCGGATTGGGCATTTCCGCCCGTTCATACTGATCCAAGGAAGCATCATGAACTCTGTTCCCCAATCCGGGCCGGCCAGGACGGTTGTACTCGAGGATGTTTGCGACCTCCAGTACACGGGTGCCCGCGACTACATCGACTACCCTCTCGACATCCCTGCTGGTGTGTCACTCATCGACGTGCAGCTTGATTTCATCAAGGTAACGGATCGGTTTCAGCTGTACGAGGCGCTCCTTGAACCGTCGGGCCTGCTGCGTGGGCATGTGCAATGCCCCGGCGGCCCGGGCCCCCGCCACCAGCGGTTCACCGTCGGCGAAGCCACTGCGTCTCATGGGTGCATTGCCGGGCGCATCATGGCGGGCAATTGGACTCTGAGAATCGATCTTGACCGCTTTCGCGAATCGGGGCACTATGAGCTTCGCGTCGTAACCCAGACGGACCAGCGACAGGAAGCGCTCGAGTCTCGCGAGCCGGGTGCCCCGTCCATCACCTCCCCCGAATCTCGCGCCACGCCCGATCAACCACCGGCCGACACGCAAAGCCACTGGCTGAAAGGGGAGCTACACAGCCATTCTTTCCACAGCGACGGGCGCAACAGCGTTCTGGAAATTATTGCCGAGGCTCGCCGTCTCAAGCTTGATTTCTTTGCGCTCAGTGACCACTTCACCTGGAGCCACTGGGCGGATCTCAGCGCCGATGACGCTAACGGAGTCGAGTCGCCCCTCATCTTGCTGCCGTCGATTGAGGTGACGACCCATCTGGGGCATGCGAATGCACACGGCCTGACCCAGTGGCCTAACGTCTATGTCGACGGCGGAGGGTGGAATTGCGGAGACCTGGCACGAAGCGTACATGACCAGGGTGGCCTCTTCGGGATCAACCACCCGTTCAGCGGCCAGCAGGCCTGGCGGCGCTCCGACGTTGCCTGGAGCGAGGTTGACCTTCTAGAGGTTGTCAACCAGAGTCAGGACGCGAACAACGACGCCGCCATCGGGCTATGGGATCGCCTCCTGGCACAGGGATACGACATCGCCCCCGTTGCGGGCACGGATTGCCATGACATCGGCGATCCACCGCAACGACTCGGCCAGGTCTTTACCTTTGTCAAGGCGGCCGATTACACTTTGCCGGCCGTGATCAATGGCCTCCGCAATGGGGCGACGGTCGTCTCTCGGGGAGCACGTCTCGACCTGTCCATTCGTCATCAAGCGACCGTCGCCCGGCTGGGCGAGACAATCCACGCCGGTTCCTCGCCAGTGCAGCTTGAGATAGAAATCGACGCAGAACACCGGTGCACGCTTTACGTCATCAGAGATGGCCTGATGTGGCATCAGAGTGATGTGAAGCCAGGCCCCCAGTTCGTCGTTCTGGACGATCCGCACCCGATTTCCGGCGCGTACCGTGTGGAGCTGCACCGGCGATCAAGCGACCCCCGCCATTGGGCCTCAGCTTGGCGCTCCCACGAATCATTTGAAGCGCTCACCGGCCACATCCGCGTATTCGCTGATTCTGATAACTTGCCTGACGTCTGAGAAGAATGGAGAACACCGAAATTGCCTGGACTTTTACACCCGTCATTTTCACACCTTCGGTGAGCCGGTAGCACTCTCCTGAATTTCCGAAGGCACCGCGAGTAGCCTCTACTGATGACTAATCGTGAGTATGACCTCATTGTGATTGGAGCAGGAGCCGTCGGGGAGAATCTCGCCGACCGTGCGGTGCAGGGCGGGCTAAGCACCGTCATTGTGGAAAGCGAACTGGTGGGCGGCGACTGCTCTTACTGGGCGTGCATGCCGTCCAAAGCGCTCCTCCGCAGTGGCATGGCGCTCCGCGCCGCGAAGAAACTCGGCGGTTCACAACAGGCGATAACGGGAGAGCTCGACGTCCCGGCGGTTTTCGCGCGCCGCAATAGCTTCACTCACGACTGGGACGATCAGAGTCAGGTCGACTGGGTCGCCGGGGCCGGGATCGACCTCGTTCGAGGTCATGCCAGGTTCACTGCGCAGAAGGAAGTGACCGTCAGCGCCGAGGATGGCACTGTGACAGTGTTGAGTGCTACGTATGCTGTCGCCGTGTGTGTTGGATCCGACGCTCTGCTCCCCGACATCCCCGGCCTCGCAGACGCCAACCCGTGGACCAGCCGCGACGCAACAAGCGCTCAGGAGGCGCCACACCGGCTCGCGATTATTGGCGGCGGGGTGGTCGGTAGCGAAATGGCCACCGCATACGCGAGTTTCGGAACCGAGGTCACGCTCATCTCCCGCGGTGGTCTGCTCTCCGCGAGCGAACCATTCGCAGGAGAACGGGTGACGGATGCGTTGCGTAAGCTCGGCGCGACCGTCAAGCTCGGAGTCTCTGCAATCAGTGTCACACGCGAAGGTTCCACGGTGACGCTGCAACTTGATGACGGTAGCTCGGCCGTGGCGGAAGAGGTGCTCGTCGCCACGGGTCGCGTACCCCGCACGAGCGACCTCGGCTTCGAGGTGATCGGGCTCACTCCGGGTGACTGGCTACAGGTCGACGACACCATGCTGGTGAACGGATTCGACTGGTTGTACGCCTGCGGCGATGTGAATCATCGCGCACTTCTCACGCACCAGGGCAAGTACCAGGCGAGAGCCGCAGGCGACGTGGTTGCCGCACGGGCCACGGGCAAGACTGTGGACGACCAACCGTGGGGCGCTCACGTTGCAACGGCAGACCACGAGTCGGTACCGCAGGTGACGTTCACGGACCCCGAGGTGGCTTCGGCCGGCCTGACCGCAGCGGCGGCGACAAAGGCCGGATACGACATCCGCACTATCGATTACCAACTCGGCTGGGTCGCGGGTGCCGCCCTTCAGGCCGACCACTACAAGGGTCAGGCGCGCATGGTGGTGGATGAGAAGCGAAAAGTGCTCCTAGGAGTCACCTTCGTGGGCCAGGATGTCGCGGAAATGATCCAGGCGGCAACCATCGCCATTGTCGGTGAGGTTCCACTTGACCGGCTCTGGCACGCCGTGCCCGCGTATCCGACCATGAGCGAAATCTGGCTGAGGTTGTTGGAAGCGTACGGCCGGCCTAGCTGAGAAGGCTCGCGTAGACGCCGAGCAGAGCGGTAGTCGTGACGTCCCAGAGGTGGCCGAGCGCGTGGTGGCGAGCGGAGAACTGCAGCCGTTCGAGTTCAGTCTGGTCCGAGAGCAGGGATGCGATGACACGGGACCATTCCGTTGGGTCGCGTGAATCGACTAATACCCCAGAGACACCATCTGCGATTGCCTCGACCATTCCACCCCCCTTATAACCAACGACAGGAGTCCCGCTCGCCGCAGATTCGAGCGCAACAAGACCGAAGGTCTCGGAGTGGGAAGGCACGAGAGTGAGGCTCGCTATCGCGAAGAGCTCTGCGAGATCCGGTCTCGACAGCGCTCCGAGGAAACGAACGTCGTCTGCTATGCCCAGGGATACTGCCAGCTCGCGAAGCATCCGCCCATAGCCTTCGTCACCCGGAGTTTCGACCCCAGCGAGCACGAGCACGGGCGCCGGGCCTTGCAGCGCGTGCAACTCAGCGAAGGCACGCAGAGCGAGTTCCTGGTCCTTCAACGGCTGGATTCGCGCCGCAACAACCAACACAGGTCTGCCTTCTGTAACGCCCAGCTTCGCTCGCATCCGCTCTGCGGCACGTGCTACACGAGCGGGTTGGAACAGTTCCACATCGACGCCAGGCGGAATTACCCAAATGCGGTCCGCTGGCGCACGCACGTCGTCCATGAGGTTTGTTACCACGGCCGCTGATTCCGCGATGACGGCGGCAGCCTGATTCGCCAGATACCTCTCCGTTCGCACCCGAAGCTGTGGCTCAGCATTCTGACCGGGTGCAAGGTGCCGATTTTTCATGGCTGCTATGGTGTGGAAACTTTGCACCAGCGGAATTCCCTGTTCCAGCGCGACCGGGAGCGTGGCGAGCCCGCTCAACCAGTAGTGGGCGTGGATGAGGTCGTAGCCGCCCTCGGTACCGCGCGCAAGATCCGCGACCGCCTCGCCAAACTCGTCCGCAACGGCAGGCAACGCACTTTTCGACAGCACAGTCGCCGGTCCAGCCGCGAGCTCCCGTAGAGTGACACCGTCGCTGACCTTCGTGACGGCGGGCGCTGCAGATGCACGGGTCAGTAGGTCTACCTGCACCCCACGGGCGGCCAACCCCTTTGCAACCTCCAGGATGACAACGTTCATTCCCCCTGCGTCACCTGTACCCGGGGTAGCTGTCGGCGACGTGTGCATCGACACCATGGCAACCCGGGACACAGTAGTAGCCATACAACCACTGTATTGTGTGTAACCTGCCTGCCGCTGAACATCAGTGTTGTTTGCGGCTCGTCGCGAGAGCGCTCACCCGGCTTGCTGCTACAAACAAGCCATGACTACCAATGATGTACCGGCACTCGATCTCAGTGGTAAAACGATCGTTGTTACCGGGGCGAGTTCTGGGCTCGGTGCATCCGCCGCGGCAAGCCTTGCCGCCCGCGGTGCCAACCTCGCTGTGGTAGGTCGAAACCCGGAACGCACCACTGCGGTCGCGCGCGTTGTAAACGGCACCGCGTTTTTCGCGGATTTCGATCACCTTGACCAGGTGCACCGATTGGCTGCTGAACTGTTGGCCCGATACGACCGGATCGATGTCCTCGCCAACAACGCGGGCGGACTGGTCAAGAAGAGAGTCGTCACCTCGGACGGATTCGAGCGCACCTTTCAGGCCAACCACTTAGCTCCGTTCCTGCTCACCCATCTGCTCATGCCGGTTCTCGAAAAAAGCCAAAGCCGCGTCATCTCTACAGCGAGCGTCGCCAATCTGTCTGGACGAATCGACCTCGACGACCCGAACTTCGAGAGGCGCGGCTGGTTCAGCGGATGGCCTGCATACGGCACAAGCAAACTCATGAACATCCTGTTTATCGAGGAACTTGCGAAGCGAACGGGCCTCGAGGCCTTCTCGTTCCACCCGGGGTATGTCACGACAGGTTTCGGCGCAGAGTCCATGATCGTCCGCTTCGTCAATACTGTCAGCGGGGGCAAGGTTGGTTTGCGACCGGATGAGGGCGCGGCTCCGCTCGTGCATCTGGCTTCAGTGCGCGACGTCGGGGTTCCGAGTGGAACGTATTTCGACCGCCTCAGTCCTTATGGGCGCGTGCACAAGCTACCGCAGCACGCCGAAATCTCACGTCAACTCTGGGACACGAGCGCAGAGTTGGTGCGAATCTAGGTCATCAACTCTGGTTTTCACCACTGCGGTGGGTGCCGCTTCTGCCACTGCAGCCGACGCTCCAGCTGGGCTCCAATCGCGAGGAGCGTCGCCTCTCCGCCGGGGCGTCCGACCAATTGAACGCCCATGGGGAGCCCGTGACCCGTCATTGCGACCGGTAGCGTGATCGACGGAAGCCCCGTGACGTTCGCGAAGGAAGTGAACGGTGTGTACTGCACTTGCTGGGCGAAGTTGCGCTCGCCATCCTCGCTGTCGTACCAACCAAGCGGCCGCGGGGTCATCGCCAGTGACGGCGTCACGACGGCGTCAAAGCCAGAAAATTGGCGGATGATGGAGCGCTCGAACAGAGCCAGTGCGGCAAGCGCCTCCGCGAGTTGACGAGCAGAAATGGCGCGGCCCCGCTCGACCAACCACTGGGTGAGAGGTTCGAGCAGTTGCAGTGCATCCCCGTCCGCGGGAATACCGGCCGCGCCGGCCTGCCAGATCGTGCGAAAGTTGGGCGCGTAGCTGTCATCAGGCTCGAGTGCGAACTCTTCGATGCCGTGACCGATGGTCTCCAGTTCCTTCACCGCCAGGGCAAGCGCTGCGGATGCCTCGCTCGAGACCTCGATGTCATAGGCAGAGTCCCATGGTGAGCTCGTCATCACCCCTAGCTGGAACCGGCCCTCCCCACGCACTGCGGCGTTGAGCAGCGCGCCGCCGTCCCACCGGGGGGCACGCACGGTGAAAGGAAACGGCCCATCGCCGATCATCGCATCCAGAAGCATCGCGGCGTCGGCCACGGTTCGCGCGAGCGGTCCTGGCACCACCAACCCGGCTAACTTGTCGAGTCCGGAGCCGCTCGGAATCAAGCCGCGCGACGGCTTGATGCCGACAAGACCGGTCGCCGCCGCGGGGATGCGAACGGAACCGCCACCATCCGAACCGGGGGCGAAAGGCAGCAACCCGGCCGCGACGGCGACGGCCGCGCCACCGCTGGATCCTCCGGCACCGAGTGAGACGTCGTACGGATCTCTGGCAGGAGGTGCAACTCGACTCTCGGTGTAGGAGGGAAGACCGAACTCCGGAGCGTTGGTCTTGCCGAGGCTGATGCCGCCGGCGCCATCGAGCACCTGCACCAGCTCGTCCGACACCTCCGGGATATACCCCTGGGTGAGCCTGGAGCCATAGCCGGTAGGAACTCCCGCCCGGTTGACGAGGTCTTTGTCTGCGAATGGGATCCCCCACAGCGGCGTGGGGCGGGGGCCTTCGGAGGTCTGGATGCGAGCGCGCTCGATGGCGGCATCCGCCGTCACCGTCACGAATGCCCCGAGCGCACCATCCGGCCCGCTGCTAGGCCCGCCGTCGAGCTTCTCGATGCGGGCGAGGTAGTGCTCGACCAGTTCGGTCGGAGTGATTTCGCCGCGCTGCAGCCAGTCCCACTGCTCTTGCGCGCTGAGGTGAGGGAGTTCGAACACACTGCGAGCCTATGCCGCTGCGGCAGGACTTGACATGAGAGTCCAAGCATGGTTGGTTAGTTACTTGAGTAATGAACCAACGCAGGAAAGAAGGATGGAGTGGATGAGGGAAGACCGATTTTCGTTCAGATCGCAGAACAGATCGAGGACGACATCTTCGGTGGCATCCTCGCCGAGGAGACTCAGGTACCGTCCACCAACGAGTTCGCCACGTTCTACCGAATCAATCCGGCCACGGCAGGCAAAGGAGTGAATGTGCTTGTGGACGACGGAATTCTCTACAAGAAGAGGGGCATCGGAATGTTCGTGGCCACCGGATCGCGAAAGCGAATCGTGCAGAAACGACGCGAGCACTTTGAAGCGGAATACGTGCAACCCCTCCTTTCTGAAGCGCACAAGCTCGGGATCTCGCCGAGTCAGCTCGCAACCATAATCACTGAATCCAGCATGAGAGAAGAGGCCCAGAAATGACCGCAGTCGTCGAGGTCACAAACCTCAGCAAGCGATTCGGCAACGTGCACGCGGTGGACGACGTGAGTTTTACCGTCGCCGAGAACAAGATCTATGGCCTTCTCGGCCGTAATGCCGCTGGCAAAACTACGTTGATGCAACTGCTCACCGGGCAGGAATTCGCAACCAGCGGCACCATCAAGGTCTTCGGACAGAGTCCGGTCGAGAACGCCTCGGTGCTCGAGCGACTGTGCTTCATCAAGGAAAGCCAGCGATACCCCGAGAACTTCAAGCCGCGCCATGTTTTCACAACCGCACCGTGGTTTTTCCCCCACTGGGATGCGGAGTTCGCCGCGAGGCTCATTAGTGACTTCAAGCTGCCGGTGAACCGAAAGATCAAGAAGCTCTCCAGAGGCCAGCTTTCCGCGGTGGGAGTGATCGTTGGACTCGCTTCGAGGGCGCCACTAACTTTCTTCGACGAGCCATACCTCGGCCTTGATGCCGTGGCCAGGCAGATTTTTTACGATCGACTGCTCGAAGACTACGCCAAGCATCCGCGTACCGTCATCCTTTCTACCCATCTCATCGACGAGGTGAGCGAGTTGCTCGAGCACGTGCTCGTGATCGATGAAGGGCAAATCATCATTGACCAGGATGCCGACGAACTGCGTGAATCCGCGACAACAGTTAGCGGCATGGCCACGTCAGTCGACTCATTCGTGCGCGACCGTCAGGTGCTGCATCGGTCGCGTATCGGTGGCCTCGCGACCGCCACCGTTGGCAGGCTCTCACCAGAGGATCGCACCGCTGCTGGCGCTGCCGGGCTTGAACTCTCCCCCGTGTCACTTCAGCAACTCATCGTCCGCATAACAGGCTCCGCAGAGCAGGAAGTCGAGCAGAGCGCATGACCACTATCACGAATGACTTCGGCACTATCCAGAGTGCACCCTCCGGAGTGCAGCGCATCTGGAATGTAGCTCGGCTTCAGTTCAGCAATAAATGGCAGACGCTTGGCGTGCCGTGGCTCGCGATGGGGATTATCTTCCTGTTCAACCTCGTGATTTGGTGGTTCATAGCCACGGCGGGGCAACCGGACGAAGACACCGGCAGCTCCTACAACGGCGCATCGTTCTATCTGTTCGTGTACATGCTCGTCATCGCCATTCAGGCGATGAGCCGCACCTTTCCCTTCGCCTTAGGGTTTAGCGTCACGCGGCGCGATTACTATCTGGGCACATCGCTCGCGTTCGCGATCTACTCGATCGGCTACGGCGCTGCGCTGACCTTCCTGTCTTACGTCGAAGAGTGGACGCAGGGCTGGGGCGTGGGGCTCACCCTCTTCGGCACTGCGCTACTCACGACAAACAGTTTCTGGCTACGACTGTTTATCTATGTCGCAGTACTCTTGGTCTTCTTCCTCATCGGGATGGTGTGCGGCACGGTATACGTGCGCTGGCGCGCAAACGGCCTGGTCGCACTCGGCGTGGCAGTGGCGTTGCTCACCATTGGCTCCGTCGCCCTTGCCACGCTGACCGAGAGCTGGGACCTGGTCGGCGAGTGGTTCTTAAGCTCGGGTGTCGTGGGTGTCACGTCCTGGTTCCTGCTCTTTTCTACCGTGTTCGCGATCATTGGATTCTTCATTCTGCGGCGGGCAACTCCACAGAACTGAAATACGGGGTTAGAGCACGCTGCAATCCACCGACGGGGTAGCTGGGGTGATGCTGACAACATCACGGGAATGGTCAGAACGATCCGTACACAGGCATTAGCGTGGACTCATGGCTCAAGATTCGGGGCCCTCGGGGTTTTTCATGGGATTGTTCGGCTTTCTCGGCTTCAGCGTCATGGCCGGAGTGTTGGTCGCTGCGATGATGGCACCTGCGATCGCAGTGACCAGCCAGGCCGCAAATTCCACGATCGACATCTTCGACAGCCTCCCCGAGAACATCACGTTGGGCCGCCTGAATCAGCAGAACACCGTTTATGCCGAGCGCGATGCTCAACCAGTGCAGATTGCGACGATCTACGACCAGAATCGCCAGAACCTCGCGTGGAAAGACGTGTCCCAGTTCCTCAAGGATGCGGCAGTCGCTGGCGAAGACCGACGCTTCTACGATCACGGCGGAATCGACGTTCGCGCTGTGGTCAGAGCCGCGGCAGCCAATGCCGAACACAAACACATTACCAGCGGCGCATCGACGATTGACATGCAACTGGTCAGAAACATCCTCGTCCAGCAGGCAATTCAAATAACGGATCCGAAGGCATCGAAAGCCGCGTACCTCGCGGCAATTGATGACACTGCTGTGCGCAAGCTCAGCGAGATGAAGCTCGCGATTGGGTTGGACAAAAAATACACCAAGAGGGAGATCCTGCTCGGCTATCTGAACATCACCGGCTTCGGCGGTGACACCTACGGGGTGGAGTCCGCAGCTCGAAAGTATTTCAGCGTCGACGCGAAAGATGTCACCCTGGCACAGGCGGCGAGTCTGATCGCCATGGTCGAGGATCCGAACGCTCTCAACCTCAGCAATCCGGCGTTCTACCCGGCGAACAAGGCGCGCCGCGATCTCATCCTCAGCAACATGCTGGAACTCAAATACATCAGCGCGGCGCAATATGCGACCGCTCTTGCCACCCCTATAGCACCGAAACTCCAAGCGCCAAACAATGGATGCCTGTATGCGAGCGATGCGAAATTCGCCTGCGACTACGTCAGCCTGCTCGTCCCCACATTGACAGCGCTGGGTGCTACTGCCGCCGAACGCAAAGACAACTGGGCAAGGGGCGGATACCAGCTTTACACGAGTATCGACCTGAACCAGCAGGATGTCGCACAGGCGGCACTTTCGGCGAACGCACCCGCGACCGAAACCCGCTTCGCGCTCGGTGCGTCGGCGGTGTCCGTGCAGCCAGGCACGGGTCGCATCTTGGTCATGGCGCAAAACAAGGATTTTAACAACTCCTTGACCGGGGGCGGTCCGAGCACGACAGCCGTCAACTACAGCACAGACAAGGCATTCGGAGGTTCTTCGGGGTTCGCGACAGGGTCGACCTACAAGATCTTCACCCTCACCGACTGGCTACAGAACGGGCATGGACTCTACGACACGGTCAACGGCAGCGTCCGTCCCTTCCCCATGGCGAGCTTCACCGCAGCGTGCGAGGCACCTTTCACCGGCGTCCCCTACACGCCCAGCAACGACTCCCCCCATGAAGGCGGGCGAATGAGCGTGCTCAAAGCAACGGAAAACTCCGTCAACGCGGCGTTTATCTCCATGTCCCAAAAGCTGGATCTGTGCGACATTCGCTCGGATGCCGTGGCAATGGGCGTTCACCGCGCCGATGGGAAGCAACTCGACGCGTATCCCTCGTCAACACTCGGTACGAATGAGATCGCACCCCTCACAATGGCCGAGGCGATCGCGACTATTGGAGCGAATGGAACCTACTGTGCTCCGACGATCGTCGACAAGATCATCGATTCATCTGGCAAAACGCTTGCCGGTCAACCGAAGCAGTGTTCCTCCGCGATCGCCCCGAACATTGCGAGCACCGTCGCCTACACGCTTGCCGCAGTGATGAGGTCTGGGACCGGCGCGCCGGGCAATCCGAGGGATGGCGTTCCACTCGTCGGCAAGACCGGCACAACGGATGGCTCACAGCAGAACTGGCTCATCGCAACAACGACCAAGGTCGCGCTCGCGGTCTGGGTCGGAAACACCGATGGTGGCGAGCAAAGTCTCCGCAAGATCACGATCGCCGGAACCAACGGCTACAACACAAAATTCAACATATTCCGAACAGTCATGGCCTCGCTGGACTCTGTCCCGGGCTTCGCAGGCGGCGCCTTCCCTGCCCCCGATCCGCAATTTCTGAAACGTCAAGCCCCTCCGCCTGCCCCACCGGCTGTTCCGGCTCCAACCCCACCACCAACGGTTTCGGACCCCGCCCCGCAGCCCCAGGGGCAGGGCTCAGGAAAGAACGGTCCACCTAAGCCATCGAAACACTGATTGCCTGCGCGGAGCCTCGAGCATCCGAATTCACCTGCCCTATTTGAGCGACTTCTGGAGCAGCACCGTGCCCAGCCATCGATCAAATTTGTAGCCGACCTTGCCCATGTGCCCGATCTCTTTGAACCCGAAGTCCTTGTGCAGAGCAATCGACGCGTCTGCACCCTGATCTGCAATCACAGCAATGATCTCTTTCAACCCGGCCTCCTTTGATCGTGAGATCAGCTCGCCGAGCAGCACTCTGCCGAGACCTTTGCCCGTCGCCGCGGGCCCGAGATAAATCGAATTCTCTACGGTGAAGCGATAGGCGGCCTTCTGCTTCCACGGGAACACATACGCATAGCCAAGAATTTGTCCGGACGGACTCTCGGCGACGATGAATGGCATCCCCAGTTTGCCCAGATGCTGGAACTTCGAGCGCAGCGCAGCCAGAGTCATCGGTTTTTCGTCAAAGGTGACGGTTGAATTGGCCACATAGTGGTTATAGATCTCACGCACATGTGGCAGGTCCTCGCCCCTGGCATCTCGAATCTCGTACTCGAACGGAGTGGCCAACGGCGGGTGGTTGCGCATGGCTTCCCGTGGACGGTGGGTTGCCTGGTATTCCGATTCCAGCATCTCTCGAGCCTACTTCGAGCTACGGCGCGAGCGACCAATCAACAGGGGAGGCACCCTGGGCAATCAGCCCGGCATTCGCGCGGCTGAACGGCTTCGACCCAAAGAACCCTCGCGATGCGGACAACGGGCTTGGATGCGCTGACGCGATGATGGGTGTCGATCCGAGCAGCGGTACAAGGCTCTCCGCGTCCCTCCCCCACAGGATCGCCACGAGCGGCCCACCGCGCGCCACCAGTGCGCGCACCGCCAGCTCGGTCACCTCTTCCCACCCCTTGCGGCGATGCGAGCCGGGATTGCCCGGCTGCACTGTCAGCACCCGATTGAGAAGCATGACGCCGTGTTCCGCCCAGCTGCTGAGGTCACCGTGACCGGGAGTTTGGATGCCGAGGTCGTCGCGCAATTCTCGGTAGATGTTCTGAAGACTCCGCGGTACCGGTCGCACCGCGCGGTCAACGGCGAAGGCAATGCCGATCGAATGCCCCGGCGTCGGGTACGGATCCTGACCAACGATAAGCACCCGCACATCCGCCAGTGGGTATCCGAATGCTCTCAGCACATCACGGCCAGCAGGCAGATAGCCGTGCCCCCTCGCGACTTCGGCGCGAAGAAACTCGCCGAGTGTGGCTATCTGACCCGCGGCCGGTTCCAGCGCCATCGCCCACCCCGGGTCGACAAGTTCGGAAAGTGGATGCGGTGTCACGATGTCAAGTTAAGCAGATACCAGTCTGGTTGCCGCTAGCATCCGTTCATGACTCTTCTTCGCGGTAAGGCTGGCGCGGTCACGGTCGGCCTCATCGGGTTCCTGTTCTTCGTCGAGTTCGTCAGCGGCATCCTGCAAGGCTTCTATGTCCCGCTGATCCCCGACCTCGTCAAGTACCTCGGCATCCGTGATGCCGACTTCAATATCTTCGAGGGCGCTCAACTGTTACTGTCCGCGCTCGTCGTGCCCATCCTTGCGAAACTCGGCGACATGTACGGGCACAAGAAGATCCTGTTAATTTCCACTGTCCTGACGGCGGGGGCGAGCTGGTGGCTCGCATTTTCCGGCGACTTCACGAGCTTCCTGATCGCCTGGACACTGCAGGGGTTCTACGTCGTGTGGCTCCCGCTGGAGATCGCGCTCATCTTCGACAAGGGCAGGCGAAGCGGGAAGGCGGCCTCCGCGACCCGAAAGGCCGCGGGACTGCTCATCGTCGGTCTCGAGGCCGGTGCAATCGCTGGAGCGCTCGGCAGCTCTGCGATCTTTGACGCTTTCGGTGGCTCCGGCGCTCTGCAGCACTCCGTGGTGCCAACCCTCATGGTGCCAGCAATCGCGGTCTCACTCGTCTTCTTCGTAATCCTGTTCGGGGTGCCGGA
>JBDTIM010000009.1:0-12788 GCA_039936355.1 Lacisediminihabitans sp.
TGTTCCGATCGCGAAGATGGCGGTGTTCAGGATGACCTGGCCGAAGCCCGCGTCCGTGAATAGGTGAACGTAGTTGTCGATCGTGAAAAGCCCGGTGGCGGCATAGAGCGGCTGGTCACGGAACGACTGGTAGAGGATCGGCGCGATTGGAGCGACCACGAAGATCGCCAGGATGATGAAGATGGCGTACTGCACGACCCGATCCCGGCCGACGCCGAAGACCCGAGGGTACTTCGGCGCCGGCAGGGTCGTGCGGCGCTCCGACAATTGCTTCTGGCTTTTCGCGTGAAGGACTGTCATTACTCGGCCCGCCTGATAGTGAACTGCATGTTACTTACCGAGCATCCCGTCCCATTTGGAGACGAAACTGTTGACGTCAGACTCAGAGACGACCTCGTACGGAACTCGGATGATTCCGTCCTTCCCCGCGAGCTTCTCGACCTCCTGGTAGGTGTGGCGCCCTTCGGTGAGTTTGACGTTGTCACGGTACGAGCTGAGCCCACCCTCTGCGACCGCATTCTGCCCTGCCTCGGAGAGGACGAAGTCAAGGAACAACTTGGCGGTTGCAGGGTGCGGCGCCTTGGGGGTGATTCCGATGCCGCGGCCGAGGACGACGGTTCCGTCCTTCGGGAGGACGAACTTCAGCAGGCCACCGCTTTGGGTTTCGGCCGGGTAACCAACCGCGGAGCTGATGAAAAAGCCCGCAAGATACTCACCGGAGAGGATCTTCTCCTTCTGGGTACCGGATGAGGTCTCTGGCCTAGCCGACGGTAGAACCTTGCCGAGAGTGGACCATGCTTTCGGGCTCTCTGCTGCAAACGCGTCAGAAACCGAGAAACCCCAAGCGCCATTCACATCGCGAGTGGTGATCTTGTCTTTGTACTTGCCAGGGTCGGAGGCGATTGCCTTAGCGAGATCGGCGACACTCGTAGGAGCCTTCGGCATGAGTGTGGTGTTGTAAGCGATCCCCACTGGGTCAAGTGACATTGCGGAGACGCCCGGCATCAGCTGCGCGAACTTTGGCAGCTTCGCCATCTCGGGCGAGGTGTAGTCCATCAGGGTGCCCGGCTTGGACGCGTAGCTTGACCAGGCCTGCACGGCGTTGGAAACCAGCATGTCGGCCGGAGCGTTTCCGGTGGCCATCTCACTGAGCTGCCGCTGGAAGACCTCGTCGCTGTCGAGGTTGTCTGCAGACACGGTAATCCACGGGTACTTCGCTTGGAAGTCGCGGAGGATCGGCGCCCAATTCTCCTGATCAGTGTTCGAGTAGATCGTGAGCGTGCCTCCCTCTTTCTTCGAGGTGGCGATGATCTTGGAGTAGTCGGCTGGGTAGTAGCTCGGCTCTCCTGCTGTTCCGGATGCGGCCGGTGTTTCGCTTGTGGTCGAGCTGCTGCATCCGACGAGAGCCGCAACGGTGGTGACGGCGGTCAGTGCTGCGATACCGGCCACACGCCACCGGAAATGTGACCTGGAAGTAGACGAGGACAAACCAATCATTTCTCACTCCTTTGTGTGATGGAAATAGCTGTGATGCTTGGCTCATGTTCGGGCCCGCCGCCGAAGACAGTCAATCTTTCGGTCATATTGGTCACAGCAGTGAGAATTGTTTGCCTAAAAGATGCAGTTGATCAGCAAAAAGTAGTATGCCAATTTGGTAACGGAGCGGGGAGACGAGCGCGACGGGTTAGTGGCGACGCTCGCTCGCGATGATCTCCAGCACGCGATTTGCGAGGCCGACCAGCCGGTGAATCTCGTTCTCATCGCGCTCAATCCAGCGGCATTCCGGCTCTGCATTCACCGGTACGAAGTTGTCGTGTTGCTCCCAGACGAGGAGGGTGCGATCCGCTCCGAGCACGTACTGCTGCCACCAAATCTGGCGGAGATAGGAGCGTGGGATGCTGCGCCAGGCCGATTTCGTTGTCTTGATCTCCGCAAGTTCGAAGGGCCCGTTCGCGGGCGCGGACACCCCATCGGGAGTCGCTAGGTGCGCTGGGATCCCGGCCGCGTGGAACAGCGCGGTGCTCGGGTCGATGCCGTAGTGCTCCTTCACCCAGAGGGCAATCACGGGCTCTCGAGCGAGGCCGTGGTCGGTGTACGCGTTGCCGCCGAAGTTGCTGCCGTGCAGCTTCTCTATCGCGACGACCTGCACGGAGTGTGCGCTCGTGAGCTTGGCGACATCCGTTGCGGTGATCCCCTTGCTCCTGGCATGGAGCCACGCCGCGCGATCGTCGGAGTGGGCGACGATGCGTGTGCGGTAGTCGGGAGCCGGCTCGTCCCAGAGGGAGAGGGTCGGCTGAAGGGTCACCCCTCTATTGTGCGGCGCGCAGCCCGACTCGGCCGGTGTGTCGGGCGGTGTGCCGTCCTGCCGTGCTCGCCGCCCAGCGACGCTAAAACAGGATGAAATGCGACACACCGAGATTTTTGGCCGTTTTTCATGGCGTGTCGCATTTCATCCTGCGCTGGCGACCGGAAGGCCGCCGAGGGACCCGTATCAGTTGCCGGTGGATGCCGGCGGCGTCGCAGTACCGCCGGCGCTGCCCCGGCCGAAACCGCCTCGCAATCCGGCGCCCTCGGAGATCGTGGTGGCAGTCACGCTGCCGTCGGACCCGGTCGCGCCGATCACCGTGATCGTCTCGCCCTTCTTGAGGGCATCGACGCTGCTGGCGGACGTTTTGGTGACCTTCGTATCACCGCTCGTGGTGACGGTTTTCTGCGTTCCGTCCTGGGCTTTGACCGTGATGGTCGTTCCGTCGATCGTGACGATCGTTCCCGAGGTGAAGCCGCCTCCCGCGAAACCGCCCCCGCCCTGCTGGCCGGTTCCCGTCCCCTGGCCCGAGGCGAACTGTCCGCGGGCGAGGTTGCCCTGATTCGCGGATGCCCCGCTGCGCCCGATGAGGACGCCGCCCGCGATTCCGATGGCGAGCGCGGCGACTATCGCGAGGGTCGGGGTGATCCAGCGCAGCTTGCGCGCGGGTGTCAACGGGGCGGGAACCGATGCCGGAACGGGGTTGGGGGCTGGGGTTACTGGGTCGGACATGGTGTTCTTCTTTCGTTTCGAAAAGGATGGGTTGACACTGTTCTGATCTTCAAATAGCTCTCAGGGCCTGGATCGGGCGCATCGCCGCGGCACGGGCTGCGGGATAAACGCCGAAGAAGATGCCGATCGCGACGGAGACGCCGAGGGCGAGGGGGATCGAGAACGCGAGGATGACCGGCTGAGTTCCGTTGAAGGGGAACTGCGCACCGATGAGGGCAGCGATCACCCCGAGGATTCCGCCGAGCAGGGTGAGGGTTGCCGCTTCGGCAAGGAACTGCCCGAGGATGGCCCACCGGGTCGCTCCGAGCGCTTTGCGGATGCCGATCTCCCTGGTGCGTTCGGTGACCGTGACGAGCATCACATTGGTCACCCCGATGCCACCGACCAGGAGGCTGATGGCGGCGACGGCTCCGAGCAGCACGGTGAAGCTCGCCGCACTGGTTGCCGCGGTTGCCAGCAGGGAGCTCTGGTTGACGATGGTGTAGGGCTCATCGGCGGTGTCCTTCACCCCGAGCAGCTGGTTGAGCATGATCTCCAGCTCGCCCTGCGCCGCGGTGACATCGTCGGAACTGGTCGCCTCGACGGTGAGCGAGCTGACCGTGCCGTATCCGGTGAACGAGTCCTGCACACGGCTGATCGGCGCAATGACCACCGAGTTCGGGTCGGTGAAGCCCACACTGCCCTGCTGGGAGAGGATGCCGACGACGCTGAACGGGGTGCCGTCGACAGAGATCTGCTGGCCGAGCGCCGAGCCGGTGGGGAAGAGTTCGCTCGCGAGGGTCTGCCCGATCACCGCGACCTTCGCCGCGGTCGTCACGTCGGCATCCGTGAACGCCGCGCCCGACCCGATTTTGTTGGTGCCGACCGTGAAGTAGTCGGGGGTCGTACCGAGCACGGTGATCGAGGTCTGCGATGTGCTCGTGCCCGATACGGTGAGGCTCGTGTTCACCTCGGGGATGACGCTGTGCACGTGGCCGAGCTTCGCTGCGGCAAGCTGGTCGCCGACGGCCCTGGTGATGGTCTTCTCCGACCCGGCCGCGCTCGCAGCTCCGCCGCCGAAGCCGCCTCCGGATGCCCGCACGGTGAGCGTCGTCGTGCCGAGGTTCGAGATCGCGGCATTCACCTGCTGGGCCGAGCCGTTGCCGACAGCGAGCAGCAGGATGACGGATGCGACGCCGATCATTACCCCGAGCAGCGTCAGGATCGACCGCAGTTTGTTCGACGCGATGCCCCGGAGGGCGGAGAGCAGCATCTCGGCGAAGCTCATTGCGCGCGCCTGCCCGTCGATTGCCAGGCAGACGACAGCTGGCGCGATTCGGAGATCCGGTCGGAGGTGATCACGCCGTCGCCGATGGTCAGCACCCGGTGGGCTTGCTCGGCGACGTGCTGTTCGTGGGTGATGACGACGATGGTGCGGCCGTCTCTCGCGAGCAGGTCAAACATCCCGAGGATCTCGTTAGTCGACGCGCTGTCCAGGTTGCCGGTCGGCTCATCCGCGAGCACGAGGGTGGGCGAGGTGACGAGCGCCCGGGCGATGGCGATCCGCTGCTGCTGGCCTCCGGAGAGTTCCTGCGGTTCGTGGTCGGCGCGGTCGGCGAGTCCGACGGTGTCGAGGGCTTCGAGCGCGCGGCGTTTGCGTTCGGCCTTGCCGACCTTGCCGTAGACCAGCGGGAGTTCCACGTTGGCGAGTGCCGACATCCGCGGCACCAGGTTGAACGACTGGAAGATGAAGCCGATCTGCCGATTCCGGATGCGGGCGAGCGCGTTTTCGTCGAGCGTGCTGACGTCGTTTCCGGAGAGCGTGTAGGTGCCGTGAAAGGCGACATCTAGGCAGCCGAGCAGGTTCATCAGCGTGGACTTTCCCGAGCCGGATGGCCCCATGATGGCCACGTAGTCGCCCTCGGCGACCGCCAGGTCTATGCCACGGAGGGCATGCACTGCGGCATCACCGGTTCCGTAGACCTGGTGGATGTCGTGCAGTTCCAGCACGGGGGTGCGCACTGCGGGCGCGAGGACGGTCATCCGTTGCCGCCCCGGAAGGTGCCACCCGTGCCACCGCCGCCAGTGAAACCGCCGGTGCCGCCGGTTCCTCCGCCGAAGCCGTTGCGACGGTTGGTGGTTCCTGTCCCGGTCGTTCCGGTGGTGGCAGGTGCAACCGTGCCGAGCACGATGGTCTGGCCCAGCTTCAGGCCGGTTGTGACCTCGGTGCCGGTGTTGCCGACGACCCCGAGCGTCACGGTGACCGTCGTCGTCTTGGTCGTGTCCTTCGCGTCGACGACCTTCACGGTGGAGACGCCGTTCGCGGTGGTGATCGCCGCGGTTGGCACGTAAAGCGCGTCGGCTGCCGACGACTTGGTGGTGATCGAGACGGATGCCGTCTGCCCCAGGCGAAGTCCCTCGGGGATGCTGTCCAGCGTGATCGTGGTCGCGTAGGTGACCACGGAGTTGCTGGAGGTGGCCGTCGGCGCGATCGCCGTGACCTTCGCCTTCGCGCTCACACCCGCCATTGCCGGGAAGGTGACTGTTGTCGCCTGGCCGACGACGACGGAAGCGATGTCCGCCTCGGCAATGTTGGCGGTCACCGTCATCGCAGATACGTCGGCGATCGTGACGAAACCGGAGGATGAGCTGCTCCCGGTCGTCGAGCCCGTCGAAGCGCCCGACCCCGAAGACCCCGATCCAGGCGAGCCGGATGAGCTGGACGAGCCGGAGGAACTTTCGCCCACGGTGCCGTTTACGGCGGTCACGAGACCTGCGATGGGGGCAGTGAGGGTGGTGCCGGCCAGGTTGGCCTTGACCGTGGTGAGGTTATCGAGCGCGGTCTGCACCTGAGCCTGGGCCGTCCTGACCGCCGACTTTGCGTTGCTGCTGGATTGCGCGCTGCCTGCCTGAGCAGGGTCTTGGCTGCTGGTTGTTGTCGCGGTGGCGAGAGCCGATTTGGCATCGGAGAGGCCGGCGACCGCATTGTTGTACTGGGTCTGTGCCTCATTGACCGCGCGCTGCAGAGGCGCGGGATCGAGGGTGCCGAGGGCGGCTCCGGCGGCGACCGTCTGGCCGAGGGCGACATCCACTGTGGCGATGGTCCCCGAAACGGGGAAGGATGCGGTGACCTCGTTCGCGGCAGCGGTTGCCCCGCTCGCGGTGATGGTGTTGCTCACCGTCCCCTGCTGCACGGTCGCGGTGAGCTGGGTGCTCGAACTCGCGGTGGAGGCGGTCGGCGGATTGATGACGAAGTACACGCCGACGATCGCCGCTACCACTACGACGCCGAGGGAACCGTTCAGGATTGTGCGCTTGCTCAACTGCATGAGAACAAGCTGGCCGAACTGTCTATGAAAAGTGTATGAATTGACTGCGAGTCAATCGCAGGTTGGCTTGGTTCTTTCGAAGTCTCTCAGACTGCGCCGCGGCTGCTCATAGGAAACTCCAAGAGTAGGAGTAATGAATAGTGGCGTGACTCCTGATTCTGCTCGCGTCCCCTCCCGTTCCGAGGCGGCGCCCAAACTGTTGCGTGCCGACGGGACGCCCGTGCGGGTCGTCGTCGTCGACGACGAGGCGTCGCTCAGTGACCTCGTGGGCATGGCCCTGCGCTACGAAGGCTGGGATGTGCGCACCGCGAGCGATGGTCACAGCGCGCTGTCCGTCATCCGCGAGTTCCAGCCGGATGTCGTTGTGCTCGACATCATGCTGCCGGATATCGACGGCCTGCAGGTATTGAAGCGGCTGCGTGACGGCGGGCGCGACACCCCCATCCTCTTTCTCACCGCGAAGGACTCCCTCGATGACCGCATCGCCGGGCTGACTGCCGGGGGAGACGACTACGTGACCAAGCCGTTCAGCCTCGAAGAACTGGTGGCGAGGTTGCGAGGGCTCATCCGCCGTTCTACGGTCGTGATTACTGACACGATCGACCCGATCTTGAGGGTGGGCGATCTCGTGTTGGATGAGGAGAGCTACGAGGTGCAGCGCGCAGGCCGCGCGATTGAGCTGACAGCCACTGAGTTTGAATTGCTGCGCTTTCTCATGCGCAATCCCCGGAGAGTGATGAGTAAGGCGCAGATTCTCGACCGAGTGTGGAGCTACGACTTCGGCGGGCGTTCCAGCATCGTCGAGATTTACATCTCCTACCTGCGGAAGAAGATCGACGCGGGCGCTGCCCCCATGATCCACACGGTGCGCGGGGTTGGCTATCTGCTCAAGGCTGCCGGATGACCTTCCTGCGCCGGATGACTGCCCGGCTCCAGAGGGCGCTCGGCATAGTGGGCCCGCGTTGGTCTCTCCGCCGCCGCCTCGTGCTCGTTGTCGTCGGACTGCTGACGGCGGTCGCCATCGTGATCGGCGCGGTGAGCGTGATTGTATTGCAGAGCTCGCTCATGAGTCGACTCGACCAGCAACTCAGCCAAGCAAACGGTCGCTCGCAAAACGGGTTCGGCCCTCCCGGTGCGCTGCAGAGTTGGCTGCTCTCTCAAGACCTTTCTCGTGAAAGCCTGCAGCTGACCTTCAATCGTCAGGCTCCTGACACCGTCATCGGCGTAGTCTCCGGGCGTTCGGTTGTTGGACTTCAGAAAGATAAGAGTGGAACACCGCAACCGCTGACCGCTGCCGAGAGCAGGCCGCTCGCGAAAGTGCCCGCCACGGGCCAGGCAACCACGGTTACACTCGGTGGCTCGCTCGGTGACTTCAGGGCGGTGACAGTCGAATACAACGGCGGAGTCCGAGTGGTGACTGCGCTCCCGCTCGCGGACGTCGAGGCCACAGTTGTTCGACTCACGCTGTATATCGCGCTGGTTACCCTGCTTGGCCTTCTCGCCGCCGTATTTCTCGGCGCGTGGATCGTGCGAGTGACTCTTCGCCCTCTCGAGCGGGTCGTCGCGACGGCGACCCGGGTAGCCGAGTTGCCGCTCGACCGCGGTGAGGTGGCGCTGGCCGTGCGCGTTCCGGAGTCGGATGCCGACCCGAGAACCGAGGTGGGTCAGGTCGGCGCTGCCATCAACCGCATGCTCGGGCATGTGGCATCCGCCCTTACGGCGAGGCAGGCCAGTGAGCGAAAGGTGCGGCAGTTCGTGGCGGATGCGAGCCACGAGTTGCGCACGCCGCTCGCCTCGATTCGCGGCTACTCGGAGTTGACCCGGCGAGGCGGCTACGAGCTTCCGGACGATGTTGTCCACGCCATGGGCAGGATCGAGTCCGAGGCGATCAGGATGACCTCGCTCGTGGAAGACCTGCTTCTGCTCGCCCGGCTCGACGCGGGCCGCGATCTCGACCGCAAGCCAGTCGACATGTCGCGCATCCTCATCGATGCGGTCGGCGACGCGCACGCCGCCGGTCCGGACCACGAATGGTTACTCGACCTGTCGGATGAGCCGGTGACCGTGCTAGGGGATGCCTCGCGGCTGCACCAGGCGGTGGCGAATTTGCTGGCAAACGCTCGCATCCACACGCCAGCGTCCACACGGGTGCGGGTGTCGCTCGGTACCGCACGGGAGTCGACGGACGACGGGTCGTCGGACCGTGCAATCCTGACAGTGACGGATGACGGTCCCGGCATCCCCGAAGAGCTCCAGCCGCTGCTGTTCGAGCGTTTCGCCCGCGGCGACGGGTCCCGGTCTCGTGCCGCGGGCAGTACCGGACTCGGACTCGCCATCGTGCATGCCGTCGTTGCGGGCCACGGTGGTGCCGTGACGGTCGAAAGCGAGCCGGGCCGCACGGAGTTCCGCGTAGAGCTGCCCTGTGCACACGCCGAGGACCGAACCGGCAAATCCGACCTCCCCAACGGCCATCCTGGTGAGTAGTAGCATGCTACTATTGACGAGCCATGTCTCCGAAGCCTCTCCGCGTTCTCATCGGCTGCGACACCTATCTTCCTGATGTCAACGGTGCCGCCCACTTCGCCGCGAACCTCGCCGCAGGTTTGGCAACCAGGGGTCATGAAGTCCACATTGAGGCACCGGCCTTTAATCGCAAACATGGCACTGTCGTCGAACACTATGACGGAGCCGACCTCATCGTTCACCGTCTCTACTCCTGGCGGTGGTACCCGCACGACTGGCTGCGTTTTGTGCTTCCGTGGAGAAGCCAGGCGCATGCCGCGCGGATTCTGGATGAGGTCAAACCGGATGTGGTTCACATCCAGTCACACATTGTCGTGGGTCGTGGTTTGGCGCGCCAGGCCGCCAAACGGGGAATCCGTGTGATCGCGACGAATCATTTCATGCCTGAAAACATGATCGATCACTCACTTTTGCCGAAGTTTCTTCGGCGGTGGGCCATTCGAGCTGCGTGGAAGGACGCCACAAGTACATTCGAGCTCTGTGAAGCGGTGACCACTCCAACCCTCAAGGCAGCAGCGTTCCTCGAGGCTGAGGCCGACATCACGAACGTTCGCGCGATCTCCTGCGGAATTGATGCCACACGATACGTGCCGAATTTCGCGGCCCGCACCGAAAACCGCATTATCTTCGTGGGCCGGGTGACCGGAGAGAAACACATCGACGTGCTGATCCGTGCGGTGGCACGCTTGGATGCCGACCTCAATGCGCACCTCGACGTCGTGGGAGGTGGCGGTCAGATCAAGGAATTGGAACATCTTGCCAAGAGTCTGGGGATCGCCTCCCGAGTCACCTTCACCGGGTTTGTCAGCGATGAAGAACTGCGAGATCATCTCACCGCGGCCACCGTGTTTGCAATGCCCTCCATCGCCGAATTGCAAAGCATCGCGACCATGGAGGCCATGGCATCCGCGCTGCCGATCGTGGCAGCTGATGCGATGGCTCTTCCACACTTGGTTCACGATGGCGAGAACGGATATCTGTTCGCTCCTGACAACGTAGACGAGCTCGCGGCCCGACTTAACGATGTGCTGCGGATGCCGGAGGCAGAACTCAAGGGGCTCAAGGAGGCGAGTCTTCGCCTGGTCGAGGGGCATGACATCGAGCGCACTCTTGACACTTTTGAGAGTCTGTATCGTGGCGAAGTCCTCCCCGCGCACAGTGCGCAGGCTCGGCTGGTCGACCTCGCTCCTTAGCGTTGCACGGAGTCGTGTTGGAGCGCTGCAAGAGAGTGCACGATGTGCCGTGTAGCCGGATACAACTCTCGGTAGAGCGTGTATAGCTCGTCGTATCTTGCGGAATGTTCGAGGCGGGGCTCGATGATTCCGCTGAGCGGATTCCACTGGTCGATCGAGACATCTCGGTCTACCGACGCAGCTAGGAAAGCAGCCCCATAACTTGCGCCAATAGTTACCCGTCGAATCTCCTGGGGGCGGCCAGTTACGTCGGAAACAATTTGAGTCCACAGCTGACCTTGAGTGCCTCCCCCCACGGCAACGACCCGTCGAATATCACCACCAGCGGCTTCGATGGCTTCGACGTTGTGCCTCACTCCGAAAGCCGTCGCCTCGAGTGCTGCCCGATAGAGGTCGCCGGAACTGTGCTCGAGGGTGAGCCCGGCGATGACGCCGCGCGCGTCGGGATCGGCAATCGGAGTGCGCTCGCCCGCGAAGTACGGCAGCATCAGCAGGCCGTTCGATCCGGGTGGGGAGGCGGCGGCGAGGTTTGTGAGCTCGCTGAAGTCTGGTGAACCGAATAGCGCGCGCAGCCATCCGGTGATCGCCCCGGAGGTAGCCATCCCACCGGCCAGATTGCGGGTCCCAGGGAATGCGCCTATGGTTCCCCAGAGTTCGGGAACCGTGACTCGGCGGTCCAGGGTGTTGATCAGGAACATGGTGGTTCCGTACATCAGCATCAGGTCGCCTGGTTGCTGGGCGCCGACGCTGATCGCCTCCGACCAGGCATCAATAGTCCCGGTAATCACCGGAATACCGACGGGAAGCCCCGTTGCCTCGGCAGCCGCGGCGGTAACCTCTCCCGCGATATCCCCGGGCCACATCAATCGAGGAAGCTCAATCTCTGGCGCGATCAGCGCAGCGAACGGTATGTACCAATCCCGGGCGTCCGTGTCGTAGAGCGGGGTCGACTGGCTCGCTGAGTGATGGTCGAGGACGTAGTGGCCGGTTAGTCGGTACGTCAGCCAAGAACTGGGCATGAACAAGCGTCGTGCTTGGGCAAAAACGGCGGGCTCATGGTCGGCTAGCCACGCCAATTTTGGTCCGACCGCCTGGGTCGAGAGCGCCGATCCGCAGCGTTGGAGGATGTTGTCAGTGCCGAGCTGTTCGTTCAAACACGTGATTTGTTCGGTAGCTCGACTGTCGACGCCGTAGAGTATCGCTGGTCGCAAAGGTGTGCCGCCGGCATCCGTCACCAGCACGCAGGGCCCCATTCCGCTGACGCCGACTGCCGAAATCGTCCTGTCACAGCTGGCAGCAAGTTCTGTGGCGATCGAAACGAACTCGTCCCACCAGCTGGAAGCATCCATCTCGACCTGCCCTAGGCGGGGCCGTGATACGTCGTGGTTGCGAATCGCGTTTGCTAACACCTGGCCACTGTGGTCGACGAGGACCCCCTTGCTGCTCGACGTGCCAATGTCTACACCCAGATACACGGGAACCATTTCACCCTTCCTAGTGCGAGGAGTCCTCGATCGATCCTGGGCAATCTCGATCCTGCGGAGATCAGTGCCGTCGTCGTGAACTCACGCGACCCGGTTGTGCGAGTTGCCGGCGAAGTGCTCCTCAAGATTGCGAACCGTGATGTCGGCCATCCGCTCCATCGCTTGTGGAGTGTTGAAGGCCACGTGAGGAGTAAGGACAGCACCGGTGAGCTGACGATACGGGTTTTCGGGGGGAAGCGGTTCCGAAGAAAAGACGTCGAGCGCGACGGTGATGGCGTTTCGAGCCACCAGGGTGACGAGGTGATTCTCGTCAACGAGTTCCGCCCGCGCGGTGTTGACCACCAGAGCACCGGGCTGAAGAAGATCCAGCCGATCCGCGGTGATGATGCCCCGAGTCTCGTCGGTCAGTCCCAAATGCAGAGAGACGATCTCGCTCCGAGACATAAGGTTGTCTAAGTCGGTGAACTCGATGTGAGGGTTGGCTGCACGGTATTTTTCGGGTTCTCGAGTCCAGCACAGCACGTGCGCACCCATGGCGTGGAGCACCTGAGCGACACGAGAACCAATCCCACCAAATCCAACGATGCCCACGGTTGCACCGGAGACCTCGGGAGCAGACACCGACTGTGGCCAATTCCCCGCGTGCATCTGAGCGTCGTACTCGGGGATGCCGCGAAGGGACGCGAGCAAAAGTGCCAGGGTGTGTTCGGCGACGGCTGCATCCCCGTAGCCCGGTGTGTTGCACACCGCAACGTTGTGGGCGCGCGCTTGCTCGATGTCGACGTGATTGGCGGCTCCGGTTCCCATGAACGTCACCACGTCGAGCTGGGGTAGTGCGAGCACCTCGCTCGGCAGCGGCCAGCCGAGAATGATCGCGCGTGCGGACCCGCAGCGCTCCACGTATTCGGCCGAAGACGCCAGGGGCCCATCCGTATAGATTCGGACCCCGCCTAGGTTGTCTAGGGCGGCCTTGCGTCGAGAGTTGGAGTACAGCGAGTCGCAGAGCGCGTCACCATCGGGCATCACTATTGCTTCGGACATGGGTTCTCTTTCACTGACTAGGGCTCTGAAGCGATTTCTTGCGTTGAAGTGGTTCTCGCAACCAGATCAGCGATCACGGGATAAGAGGAAATGCAATAGGGGCGCTGCACAGACCATGCCGCGGCGAGGGTACCGAAATGCACGGCATCTCGAAGGGATTCTCCTCGGTCCAAGGCTGCCGCAAGAGCGCCATTGAAGGCAT
>JBDTIM010000010.1:0-2114 GCA_039936355.1 Lacisediminihabitans sp.
GGATTCTTCTGCGTGCAGCCGTGCGAGGTCAGCCGCACCAACGACACCGGCATTGTTCACGAGCTCGGCAATGACGAACTCGGGCTCTGGATGGAATCCGCGGGCCGGGAGGATGCTGAGATACGCCTCGCGAATCGGCTCGAGTAGGAGCTCCCCAGCAGCGGCCACTCCCCCGCCAATCACGAACAGCTGCGGATCGAGCACCGCGCTCAGCGACGCGCAGGCCTGCCCAAGCCAGTTGCCGAGTTCCCGAAGCGCCTGCAGCGCTCCGGGGTCACCTCCCGCAATCAGCGTGCTGAGGTCGTCCCCGGTGAGCAAGCCATTGTGTTCGCGAACGGTCGCGATACCGAGGCCGATGCCTCCGCCATCCGCGATGGCATTGGCCATACGCAGGAGCGCACGGCCGGAACCGTACTGCTCAATACAGCCCTTCGCGCCACAGCCGCACGGCAGGCCATCGGGGACTACCCGCATGTGGCCGAGCTCTGCCCCAGCGCCGAAGCCACCACGGAAGAGCCTGCCGTCGGTGACGATTGCCCCACCCACTCCCGTGCCGATGGTAAGCATCGTCATGTCGTTGACGGCCTTGCCAGCCCCGAAGCGGAACTCCGCCCATCCAGCCGCATTGGCGTCGTTGTCGATCGTGATGTCCAGATCCAGCCGCTCACACAGCCGTTCGCGCAACGGTTCCTGCCGCCAACTGATGTTCGGAGTGTAGTAAACGACAGACTGGGACACATCAATGAACCCGGGAGCAGCAACGCCGGCGGTCCGCACGTCGTGGCCTTCAGCGAGCGACTCAATCATGCCAACCACGGCATCGACGAGAGTCTCCGAGTCTCCTGCGGGAGTGGCGATCCGAGTCTCTGAGAGAATTTCGCCCGACTCGCTTACGACAGCGCCAGCGATCTTGGTTCCTCCGATGTCGATTCCTATTGAGTGCACGGGAGAGAGACCTCTTCTTGATCGGGAATACAACACCGAGTCCGGGCTTGGAGCCGTGGGTGCGCACCCACGAGTTTAGGGATCCTCTGTGGTCACCGCCATCCATGACGGCCGTGGCTCCCCCGTTCTGTTCAGCAACACAGCCTAGACTCGGGGAAAGACCGCGTCGGTACCAAAGGAGATGCCGTGAAACAGTACGACTCACCCACCCTCGTTCAGCCCGCACCGAACGACAACGCAACTGACATCCTGATCGAGCGGGTCGCTAAAACCCCGAACCTCGCGCTCTTCGCGCTTCCTACCGGCGACGGCGGCTGGAGGGATGTCACGTCCGCAGAGTTCCTTCGCCAGGTCATCGCCCTCTCGAAAGGGCTCATCGCCTCGGGTATCGAACCCGGCGACAAAATCGGCTTGATGTGCAAGACGCGCTACGAGTGGACCCTCATCGACTTCGCCACGTGGTTCGCCGGGGCTGTGCTGGTACCGATTTACGAGACTTCTGCCCCGGGCCAGGTGCAGTGGAACCTCAGCGACTCCGGTGCGATCGCGATGATCTCTGAGACAGCTGATCACTTCGCGCGTTTCGACGAGGTTCGCGCCGATCTCCCCCTGGTGAAAGCCTCATGGCAGATTGATCTCGGCGACCTCGACAAGCTTGTAGAAGCGGGCAAGGACGTCAGTGACGATGAGGTCGAACGCCGTCGCGCGCTCGCCAACGGTGCGGACCTCGCCACTCTGATTTACACCTCGGGTACCATGGGCAAGCCCAAGGGCTGCATCCTCACCCACTCGAACTTCGTCGAGCTTTGCCGCAATGCGCGAGCGGCAATTCCGGAGGTGGTGAATGACAAGTCCAGCACTCTGCTGTTCATCACAACTGCGCATATATTTGCCAGGTTCATCTCAGTTCTCTGTATCGAGGGTGGGGTGAAGGTCGGCCATCAGCCCGACACGAAATTGCTGCTGCCATCGATGGCCTCGTTTAAGCCGAGTTTCCTGCTCGCGGTTCCGCGAGTCTTCGAAAAGGTCTACAACTCGTCGGAGCAGAAGGCCGAAGCCGGTGGCAAGGGCAAGATCTTCCGCAAGGCCGCTGCCGTTGCCATTGCGCATTCCAAGGCGCTGGACGCCGGCAGTGTTCCCCTGGGACTCAAGCTGCAGTTTGCCCTGTT
>JBDTIM010000011.1:0-12230 GCA_039936355.1 Lacisediminihabitans sp.
GTCGCCGCCGCTAACGCGGTGGCGCAAGGAGGAGAGAAATGGTGGAGTCGATTGCACGCGTGCGTCATATCCGCGTGACCCCCACGAAAGCTCGTCGTGTCGTCAACATGATCCGCGGCAAGCAGGCACAGGAGGCCTTGGCCATCCTGAAGTTCGCACCGCAGGGCGCGAGCGAACCCGTCTACAAGCTGGTTGCGTCGGCCATCGCCAACGCGCGAGTCAAGGCGGATGCCAGCAATAGCTACCTGGACGAGCAGGACCTGTTCGTGTCGTCCGCTTTCGTCGACGAGGGCGCGACGCTCAAGCGTTTTCAGCCCCGTGCACAGGGACGCGCATTCCAGATTCTGAAGCGAACCAGTCACATCACGATCGTGCTGGCCACGCCTGATGAGACCAGCGCAGTTGAAGCCGACGTGGCAGTCGCTGCGAAGCGACGTTCAACTGGAACAAAGGCAGGGAAGAAGTAATGGGCCAGAAAGTAAACCCCTACGGGTTCCGTCTGGGGATCACCACCGACCATGTGTCGCGCTGGTTCTCCGATAGCACCAAGGTCGGTCAGCGTTACAGCGACTTTGTCGCTGAAGACGTGAAGATCCGAAACCTGCTGAAGACCTCGCTCGACCGTGCAGGCGTCGCCCGCATCGAGATTGAGCGAACCCGCGACCGCGTTCGCGTCGACATTCACACCGCCCGCCCGGGCATCGTGATCGGTCGTCGTGGCGCCGAGGCAGAGCGCATTCGCACCGACCTCGAAAAGCTGTCGGGCAAGCAGATCCAGCTCAATATCCTCGAGGTGAAGAACCCGGAGGCCGAAGCTCAGCTGGTCGCCCAGGGCATTGCCGAGCAGCTCTCTGCCCGTGTGGCCTTCCGCCGCGCGATGCGCAAGGGTTTGCAGGGTGCTCAGCGCGCCGGAGCCAAGGGCGTCCGCATCCAGGTGTCCGGTCGTCTCGGCGGCGCTGAAATGAGCCGCTCGGAGTTCTACCGCGAGGGCCGGGTTCCTCTGCACACGCTGCGCGCGAACATCGACTATGGCTTTTACGAGGCTCGCACCACCTTCGGTCGCATCGGCGTGAAGGTGTGGATTTACAAGGGCGACATCACCAACAAGGAACTTGCTCGCGAGCAGGCCAACGCCAAGTCACAGCGTCCAGACCGTCGTGACGACCGCCGCGATGGGGGCCGTGACAATGATCGCCCACGCCGCGGTGCTGCCGCGTCCGCTGCGCCCAAGGCAGAGGCTGCTCCGGCAGCAGTAGGAGCGGAAGGCTAAATCATGTTGATTCCCCGCAGAGTAAAGCACCGCAAGCAGCACCACCCTGGTCGTCGCGGCCAGGCGACTGGTGGTACCACGGTCAGCTTTGGCGAGTACGGCATCCAGGCGTTGACGCCGGCATATGTAACCAACCGCCAGATCGAGGCGGCTCGTATTGCGATGACCCGTCACATCAAGCGTGGTGGAAAGGTGTGGATCAATATCTACCCTGACCGCCCGATCACCAAGAAGCCGGCCGAAACCCGCATGGGTTCCGGAAAGGGTTCGCCGGAATGGTGGGTTGCCAACGTCAAGCCGGGTCGCGTGCTCTTCGAGCTCGCCGGTGTGGACGAAACTGTTGCACGCGAAGCGCTGACCCGTGCCATTCACAAGCTGCCTCTCAAGGCACGCATCATCAAGCGCGAGGAGGGCGACGCATAATGGCGATCGGATCCAAGGAGCTCGCCACAGACGAGCTTGACACCTTCGAAGACGGGAAGCTCGTCGACGAACTGAAGAAGGCCAAGGAAGAGCTGTTCAACCTGCGCTTCCAGTCGGCAACCGGCCAGTTGGAGAGCCACGGTCGTTTGCGAGCAGTCAAGCGCGACATTGCCCGTATCTACACGATCATCCGTGAGCGCGAGCTAGGCCTGCGGGCTACCCCGGTCGCGGTCGAGGTTACGACCAAGGCTGCCAAGAAGAACAAGAAGACCGAGGATGCCGCCAATGCGGCTGCTGACGAGACGAAGGAGGCCTAGTCATGGCACAGACCAAGAACGCGGCTGCGGAAACGGTTGCCGCTGAAGAGCGCGCCGGTCACCGTAAGAGCCGTCGTGGCTATGTGACCAGCGACAAGATGGACAAGACCGTCGTCGTCGAGGTCGAAGACCGGGTCAAGCACCCCCTGTATGGCAAGGTCATCCGCCGCACCTCCAAGGTGAAGGTTCATGACGAGGCCAACTCTGCGGGTGTCGGCGACCTCGTCCTCATCAGCGAAACCCGTCCAATCAGCGCAACCAAGCGTTGGCGCCTGGTCGAGATTCTCGAGAAGGCTAAGTAAGCCCCCGGCTTACTTAAGAGGAGAAACAGATGCTTCAGCAGGAATCCAGAGTCAAGGTCGCCGACAACACCGGCGCCAAGGTTCTGCTCACGATTCGCGTTCTTGGCGGCTCAGGCCGTCGTTACGCCGGACTCGGCGATGTCATCGTCGCGACGGTGAAAGACGCAATCCCGGGCGGCAACGTGAAGAAGGGTGACGTCGTCAAGGCGGTCATCGTTCGCACCAAGAAGGAGACCCGTCGATCCGACGGCTCCTACATCAAGTTTGACGAGAACGCAGCGGTCCTCCTGAAGGCCGATGGGGACCCCCGCGGTACCCGCATCTTCGGGCCGGTCGGCCGTGAGCTTCGCGACAAGAAGTTCATGAAGATCATCTCGCTCGCACCGGAGGTCATTTAGTCATGGCAAACATCAAAAAGGGCGACCTGGTCCAGCTCATCAGTGGGCGCAGCCAGGCACGCGGCGGAGACCGCGGCAAGCAGGGCCGCGTGCTCGAGGTTCAGGTCGAGAAGAATCGCGTGGTGGTCGAGGGGCTCAACTACGTCACCAAGCATTCGCGGGTCGGCCAGTCCCAGCAGGGTTCGAAGACGGGTGGCATCGAGACCATCGAGGCTCCGATCCACGTGTCAAACCTTCAGCTCGTGAACCCTGAGACCAAGCAGCCGGCGCGTGTCGGCTTCACAGTCGAGACGGATGATCGTGGCAAGTCTGTGCGCGTGCGCTACTTCAAGGACTCACGTCGTACCCCCGTAAAGAAGACGAAGGCAGATTCCGCTAAGGCGGATTCGGCGGCGACAGATTCGGCGTCGAAAGCCGACAAGCCGGCTAAGGCAGCCACCAAGACTGCAGCTGCCGCCAAGGCGCCGGCGACCACTAAGGCGAAGGCCGCAAGCAAGGCTAAGGACGCAAAGTAATGACTGACACCGCAACTGCGGCTCCGATTGGTGCAGCACCTGTAAAGCGCATCCAGCCGCGCCTGAAGCAGAAGTACAAGTCTGAGATTTCCGCCCAGCTCAAGAAGGACTTCAATTTCACGAACGTGCACCAGGTGCCCGGGCTCGTGAAGATCGTCGTCAACACGGGTGTCGGCGAGGCAGCCCGCGATGGCAAGGTCATGGACGGGGCCGTAAAAGATCTCATCGCGATCACCGGGCAGAAGCCGCAGATTACCGCGGCGCGCAAGTCGATTGCGCAGTTCAAACTGCGCGAGGGACAGCCGATCGGCGCCCATGTCACCCTTCGTGGCGACCGGGCCTGGGAGTTCCTGGACCGTCTGCTGTCGCTCGCTCTTCCTCGCATCCGCGACTTCCGTGGCCTCAGTGACAAGCAGTTTGATGGCAACGGCAACTACACCTTCGGTCTCACCGAGCAGTCCGTGTTCCATGAGATTGACCAGGACAAGATCGACCGCGTTCGTGGTTTCGATATCACTATCGTTACCACGGCCAGGACCGATGACGAGGGCCGCGCATTGCTTAAGGCGCTCGGCTTCCCGTTCCGCAAACCAGAGAACACTCCGTAATACCCACCCGGTGACCGGGCAGCTCGAGAACTCGACATGCTCGCCACCGAACCGATCGCCAAGGTCGGCATCCCATGCAACGGATGTCGAAACCGGGTGAGGAAGGCACCACCATTATGACAATGTCAGATCCGGTCGCAGACCTGCTGACCAGACTGCGCAATGCAAACTCGGCGTACCACGAAACCGTGTCAATGCCGAGCAGCAAGCTCAAGTCCAACATCGCCGAAATCCTCAAGCTCGAGGGTTACATTGGCGGATGGAAGATCGAGGATGCCCGCGTTGGCAAAACCTTGACTATCGACCTGAAGTACGGCCCGAACCGCGAGCGCTCCATTGCGGGCATCAAGCGCGTGTCGAAGCCGGGCCTTCGCGTGTACGCAAAGTCGACCGAGGTGCCTCGCGTCCTCGGTGGGCTGGGTGTTGCGATTCTGTCGACCTCCTCCGGGCTCCTCACGGATCGCCAGGCATCGAAGAAGGGCGTGGGTGGGGAAGTCCTCGCCTACGTGTGGTAACCGGAAATGTCACGTATTGGAAGACTTCCGATCGACGTCCCCGCGGGTGTCGACGTTAAGGTCGACGGCTCAGCCGTCACAGTCAAGGGTCCGAAGGGTGAGCTGAAACTCACCGTCGCGAGCCCAATTGAGGTCAAGCTTGAGGACGGCCAGCTGCTGGTCACTCGTCCAGACGACGAGCGCGCGTCGCGTTCGTTGCACGGTCTGACCCGCACGCTCATCGCCAATCAGATCATCGGTGTCACGGCCGGTTACTCCAAAGGCCTTGAGATCGTGGGAACCGGTTACCGGGTGACAGCCAAGGGGAACTCCCTTGAATTCGCCCTCGGCTACTCGCACTCGATTACCGTTGACCCGCCGGAGGGCATCTCCTTCGCCGTTGACGGCAACACCAAGCTGACGGTGCACGGCATCGACAAGCAGGCGGTCGGCGAAGCCGCCGCAAACATTCGTAAGCTGCGCAAACCTGAGCCGTACAAGGGCAAGGGCGTTCGATACGCAGGCGAAGTGGTCCGCCGCAAGGCCGGAAAGAGTGGTAAATAATCATGGCTCTCGGAACTAGAGGCAAGAGCAAGTCGGCCGCCAAGGGCCGCAGGCACGCACGCCTTCGCAAGAAGGTCGTCGGCACCGAGTCGCGTCCGCGTCTGGTTGTCACGCGTTCGGCACGCCACGTCTTCGTGCAGGTGGTAGACGACAGCAAGGGTTTCACCCTCGCGTCGGCCTCCACCATGGAGACGGATCTGCGTAGCTTCGACGGTGACAAGACAGCCAAGGCGCGCAAGGTTGGCGAACTCATCGCCGACCGCGCCAAAAAGGCGGGCATCGATGCCGTCGTATTTGACCGTGGCGGAAGCAAGTACGCGGGTCGCGTAGCTGCCATCGCCGAGGGAGCTCGAGAGGGTGGACTGAGCCTGTGAGCGACACGAATTCTGCAGCTGATGCTGCGAACAAGGAGCAGGAAGTGACAGAAGCAACCAAGGTCGCGACGACCGAGGCTGCCGTGGCAGAGGTCACCGTAGTCGAGACTGCTGCGGGAACTGAAAGCACGGCCAATGAGCCTCGCGAGGCCCGCCGTGGTGGACGCGAGCGCAACCCCAACCAGCAGCGCGGGAGCCGTGACTCTGACAAGAGTCAGTTCCTTGAGCGCGTCGTCACCATCAACCGCGTTTCCAAGGTGGTGAAGGGTGGTCGTCGCTTCAGCTTCACTGCCCTCGTCGTTGTCGGTGACGGCAACGGTTTGGTCGGCGTCGGATATGGCAAGGCCCGTGAGGTCCCCACCGCTATCTCCAAGGGCGTCGAGGAAGCGAAGAAGAACTTCTTCCGCGTTCCCCGCGTTGGCAAGTCGATTCCGCATCCCGTGCAGGGTGAAGCCGCAGCAGGCGTTGTCCTGCTGCGTCCGGCCGCTGCGGGTACCGGTGTTATCGCCGGTGGCCCGGTGCGCGCCGTACTCGAGTGCGCGGGCATCCATGATGTTCTGAGCAAGTCGCTCGGTTCTTCGAACACGATCAACATCGTGCACGCCACGGTCGCGGCGCTCAAGCTGCTCGAAGAGCCTGCCGCAGTCGCAGCGCGTCGTGGACTGTCAATCGAACATGTCGTGCCAGCGCAGATCCTGCGGATCCAGGCAGAGTCAGCAAAGGCAGGTGTCTGATGGCCGCGCGTCTGAAGGTAACCCAGATCAAGTCCAAAATCAGTGAGAAGCAAAACCAGCGCGACACCCTGCGCAGCTTGGGACTCAAGCGCATCGGCGACACCGTCGTCAGGGAAGACAACTCGCAGAACCGTGGGTATGTCAGGACTGTCGCTCACCTGGTTAAGGTCGAGGAGATTGACTAATGGCTGACGCAAAAAAGTCGGATGCAGTGAAGCCGACAGAGAAGAAGGCCGCAGCCGCGAAGGCTCCGACCAGCAAAACGACAACCGCTAAGGCGACGACGACTGCGAAGGCCGCGCCCAAGACTGAAGCGTCGAAACCCGCCGCGGCCAAGGTGTCGGCAAAGGCTGCGGAGCCGAAAGCCGCCGCATCGCCCAAGTCAGAGACCGTCGCCAAGGCGCCGGCCGCCAAGACGCCGGCTGCCAAGGCTAAGAAGGCTCCAAAGGTCGAGACCGAGTCGCGACCGCAGGTCCTGAAGATGCACCACCTGCGCCCCGCTCCCGGATCCAAAACCGCACGCACTCGCGTCGGTCGTGGTGAGGGCTCGAAGGGTAAGACCGCAGGCCGCGGAACCAAGGGAACCAAGGCCCGTTACCAGGTTCGCGTCGGGCTCGAGGGTGGAAACCTGAACAGCGTGATGCGCACCCCGAAGCTGCGCGGGTTCAAGAACCCGTTCCGGGTCGAGTACCAGGTAGTCAATCTTGAGAAGCTCGCCGAGCTGTACCCGCAGGGGGGCAACGTCACTACAAGCGACCTGGTCGCCAAGGGCGCTGTGCGCAAGAACGAGAAAGTCAAGGTTCTTGGGGATGGCGATATTGTGGTTAAGCTGAATGTTGCCGTTGATAAAGTCTCCGGCTCTGCTCAGCAGAAGATTGTTGCAGCGGGCGGCTCGGTCAACTGACCGCAGCTGTTGTGGGGTGGCCCATCGGGGCCACCCACCCTGCTCATCCATTGTTTTAGCCAGGAGGCTTCGTGTTCCGTGCTGTAACGCAGATCTTCCGAACGCCTGATCTTCGCAAGAAAATCGGCTTCACGATCGGCATGGTCGCGATTTTCCGACTGGGATCCTTTATCCCAGCGCCCTTCGTGGACTACATCAACGTTCAAAAGTGCTTAGACAGTAACTCGTCGACCAGTGGTCTCTATGACCTCGTCAACCTGTTCAGTGGTGGTGCGCTGCTCCAGCTTTCGGTGTTTGCGCTCGGCATCATGCCGTACATCACGGCGTCGATCATCGTGCAGTTGCTGCGCGTGGTGATCCCCCACTTCGACACCCTTTACCAGGAAGGTCAGGCGGGCCAGGCGCGCCTCACGCAGTACACCCGCTACCTCACCGTCGCGCTCGCGGTACTGCAGTCGACCACTCTGATCACGGTCGCCCGCAGTGGCGCCTTGTTCCCCAGCTCCTCCGGCACTCCGGAGTGCAGCCAGCTCATTACCAACGATGGCTGGTATGCCATCCTGCTGATGGTGATCACCATGACGGCGGGTACCGGCCTCATTATGTGGATAGGTGAGCTCATCACCGAGCGTGGCGTCGGCAACGGCATGTCGCTCCTGATCTTCATCTCGATCGCCGCCACCTTCCCGACCGCGCTCTGGGCCATCGAGCAGTCCAAGGGCTTCGAGGTCTTCCTGATGGTCATCATTCTTGGGTTGATCATCACCGCACTGGTCGTCTACGTCGAGCAGTCTCAACGTCGAGTTCCCGTTCAGTACGCGAAACGGATGATCGGCCGAAGGACCTACGGTGGCAACAACACCTACATCCCGATCAAGGTCAACATGGCCGGGGTTATCCCGATCATCTTCGCGTCATCGCTGCTGTATCTTCCCGCCCTGATCGCACAGTTCAACCAGCCGAAGTCTGGCCAGTTGCCTGCGCCGTGGGTGACGTGGATCACCGACAATCTGCAGTCCGGTGACAGTCCCATGTATGTTCTGGTCTACTTCCTCCTGAACGTCGGGTTCACCTACTTCTATGTAGCGATTACCTTCAACCCTGAAGAGGTCGCAGACAACATGAAGAAGTACGGTGGGTTCATTCCCGGCATCCGAGCTGGCAGACCAACGGCGGAATATCTCGACTACGTGCTCACCCGTGTGACACTCGCCGGGTCTCTCTACCTCGCGTTCATCGCCCTGATCCCGCTCGTCGCACTAGCCACGGTCGGCGCAAACCAGAACTTCCCGTTCGGCGGTGCGAGCCTCCTGATCATCGTCGGCGTTGGGCTTGAAACGGTGAAGCAGATCGACTCACAGTTGCAGCAGCGGCACTACGAGGGTTTGCTCCGGTGACCCGGCTGCTCATCGTCGGCCCGCCAGGGGCAGGCAAGGGAACCCAAGCCAAGCGAATTTCTTCGGCGTACGACGTTCCAACTATTTCTACCGGCGACATTTTCCGCTCCAACATTGCGAATCAGACTGAACTCGGCGTCCAGGTGAAAGCGATCGTCGACGCTGGGGATTATGTGCCCGACGAGCTGACTAATGCCCTTGTCCGGGACCGTCTGGGCAAGCCGGATGCCATCGATGGCTTCCTGCTCGATGGGTACCCCCGCACCACAGACCAGGTTCGTTACCTCGATTCCTACCTCGCCAGCCACGGCACCCGGCTCGCCGCCGTCATCCGGCTCGTCGCGGACCGCGACGCGATCGTCGAAAGACTGCGCAAGCGTGCAATCGACGAAGGCCGCTCCGATGACTCGGAGGAGGCGATCCGTCATCGTCAGGATGTGTATCTGCGCGAGACAGAGCCGCTGATCGCGGTCTACCGTGATCGGGGCCTTCTTATCGAAGTAGATGGGCTTGGATCTGTCGAGGACGTGGCTGCTCGCATCAGTGCAGCACTCGCGGAGCGCGGCGTCGGCAGTTCGGAAGCCAATTCAGCGGTCGGCTGAGCGGATGCGCAGGCGTAGTGGCATCTACAAGTCCCCGGCGGAGATGCGGCTGATGCTGGTTCCAGGACTGGTGACCGCGGCATCGCTTGACGCGGTGCGCGCAGCGATCCGACCGGGCGTGACAACTCTTGAGCTCGACGCCACAGCCGAGAAGACCATTCGTGGTGCCGGCGCCGTACCGAACTTTATGAAGGAGCCAGGTTACAGTCACACCATTTGCACCTCGGTGAACGACGACGTCGTTCACGGCATCCCCGGAGGGCGGGTGATCAAACCAGGTGACATCGTGTCGATCGACAGTGGCGCCGAGTTCGGCGGCTGGAATGGTGATGCCGCATTCAGCGTTGTGGTGCCAGATTCCGCTCGGCCGGAGCTCGTCGCCGAGCGCCAGAAGTTGGTGGATGTGACGGAACAGTCGCTCTGGCACGGGATAGCTGCGCTCGCCAGCGCATCCCACCTGGGCGAGGTCGGTGCGGCGATCGAGGACTACATCGAGTCGCGCGGAGACTACGGCATACTCGAGGACTACGTCGGCCACGGTATCGGCCGCTCGATGCACGAAGAGCCACCCGTGTTTAACTATCGTGTTCGGGACCGCGGTCCGCAGATTAAACCGGGGCTGGTCGTTGCAATCGAACCAATGGTGACGCAGGGCGGCATCGACACCTTCACGGGTGACGATGGCTGGACAGTAACGACGAAGGACGGCAGCATGGCCGCGCACTGGGAACATTCCATCGCGGTTCACGCGGACGGCATCTGGGTACTCACTGCTGAGGATGGTGGTGCGGCGGGCCTCGCACCGCTCGGAATCGTTCCGGTTCCGCTTCCGTAGCGTGCCGGGTCTCACTCTACTTTTCGACATCGTGCGCGAGCAGAGCCCACTAGTGCGACGACGATGGGGACACAGGCTCCAACACCGGAGTGACCAGGCGCAAGGAGGCGTGTCATGCACAGAACTCTCGTCGTGTGCGCCGCTGGAGCCTCCAAAGCGCTCGATCTGGTCGAGGAATTGCGTGCGGCATCCGCGAACGGCCACGCTGCTGTGTCGGCCCGTACCGTTGTAGCCGGCGAATGAGACAACCCAGGGAGTTCCCATGACTGAACAGACAGTACGAATTGCGTCGACCCATGGGCTGCACGCCCGGCCGGCATCCATCTTCACCCGGGCCGCGGCCGCGTCAGGCGTGCCCGTGCAACTCACCAAGGGTGGCAAGTCGGTGAATGCTGCGAGCATCCTCGGGGTAATCTCGCTCGGCATCAACCACGGTGACGAGGTCACGGTCATCGCAGAGGGCGACAGCGCCGAGCAGGTCGTGGCCGAATTGGCTGCGTTGCTCTTGACCGATTTCGACGCTGAATAGGCCGTGGATATGCAACTTCAGGGAGTGGGAATCGGCCGCGGACTCGCCGTCGGTCCGGTACTTCGGATGCCGGATCCGCTTCCGGAGCCTTCCGATGCCCGGAGCACCCTCACTGCTGATGCTGAACAGGAGCGAGCGGCCGGTGCACTCGCTACCACGGCGGCACTCGTCAGGGCCCGCGGCGAGCGGGCAGGCGGAACGGCCAAAGACGTGCTCGAGGCCCAGGCCCTCATGGTTGAGGATCCGACACTGGGCGCGGATGTCACGGCGAGGATCCAGTCAGGGAAGACTGCCGAGCGCGCCGTGTTCGAGGCGTTTGCACGTTTCCGCGACCTGCTGAGCGGCATGGGCGGCTACATGGGGGAGCGGGCAGCTGATCTGGATGATGTTTCGCAACGAGTTATTGCACAGCTCGCCGGTGTCCCGGCGCCTGGCGTCCCGGACCCCGATTACCCCTTCGTACTGTTCGCTCGCGATCTTGCCCCGGCAGACACCGCGCTGCTGGACCTCGACAAAATCATCGCTCTGGTAACGAGCGAGGGTGGTCCAACCTCACACACCGCCATTCTGGCCAGAGAGAAGTCGATAGTTGCCGTGGTGGGTGCGGTCGGTTTCGACAGGAGCAGCGTCATGCAGGTAGACGACGGCACCGTCGTGATCGTGGATGCCGCATCCGGCCACGTGACGGTCGACCCGTCCCCGGATCAACTTGAGGCCGCGCACGCGCGGCTCATGGCACGTGCGGACGAAGAGCCGGCTCCGATTGGCCCAGGAGCGCTCGCAGATGGCACAGCGATTCCACTGCTCGCCAACCTCGGTTCGGCTGGGCATTCCGCCGGCGCGGCAGAGGAGGCGATCGCGCTCGGCGCGGAAGGAGTTGGACTTTTCCGCACTGAGTTCCTCTTCCTCGACTCGACGAAGGCGCCAACAGTCGCCGAGCAGCAGGAGCACTATACCCGGCTGCTTCAGGCCTTTGCTGGGCAGAAGGTCGTGGTGCGGGCGCTCGACGCGGGGGCGGACAAGCCGCTCAGCTTTCTGAACGCATCGCCGGAGGAGAACCCCGCGCTAGGTCTGCGTGGCCTGCGCGCGCTTCGCGCTAACGAGCAGATCCTACGCGACCAACTCACTGCACTCGCCAATGCGGACGTGGTCACCGACGCAGAACTGTGGGTGATGGCCCCCATGGTGTCGACCGTCGAGGAGGCGCGATACTTTACCCGGATGGCGCGGGAGGCCGGACTTCGGATGGCCGGTGTCATGGTGGAGGTTCCGTCTTCTGCCCTGCTCGCCGACCGCATCCTCGCCGAGGCTGACTTCGCGAGCATCGGCACCAATGACCTCACCCAATACACCCTCGCTGCTGACCGTCTTCTCGGCTCAGTCGCTGCGTTTCAGGACCCTTGGCATCCGGCGGTCTTGCGCCTGGTGGGCGAGGTCGGCCGTGCAGGTGCGGCGCTCGACAAGCCGGTGGGTATCTGCGGCGAGGCTGCGGCAGATCCGTTGCTGGCGGTTGTTCTCGTTGGGCTCGGGGCCACCTCACTTTCGATGTCTCCCTCAGCCCTTGCTGACGTTCGTGCGGAGCTTAGGCGCTTCACCCTGGAGCAGGCACGGGAATTCGCGGCGGTCGCCCTCTCGGCAAACAGCGCCATCGAGGCTCGCGCGGCTGTCCTCGCGGCGCAAACCTGACCGCCGCAATTACCGACGAACGTGGCGATTATAGACGCGTGTTGGCGAAACGACGGCTTATCCCATAAGATTGATCCTTGGTGTCTGCGGTCTGTTATGTCATACCGCCTTTTCCCCGGATCAGTGACCTTTGGTCGGCGGTCTTCGGGACGACTGATGCCGCAATCCAACGCACGACCAGTATTCACAACTTTTAGCGACGAAGAGGCTATGGCCAACAAAGACGGTGTCATCGAGATCGAGGGCGCAGTAGTCGAAGCTCTGCCCAACGCGATGTT
>JBDTIM010000012.1:0-5797 GCA_039936355.1 Lacisediminihabitans sp.
GGCCACTAGGCCACCTTCCTGTTCGTTTTCGTGTGCGCCGTGAGGATTCGCGCTGCTCTGCGCAGCGTGTCAACCTCATCGCTCGTGAGGTCTACAAAGAGCGGTCCGAGCGCCTTACTGAGCTGAACGCGCCAGTCGCCCAGGGCTTTGGTGCCCTTGAAGTTGATGTCGATGAGCCACGCACGTGAGTCGTCGACATCCGCGATTCGCTGAACAAGCTCCTCTTCGACCAAGTGCTGGAGGAGCTTGGTCATAGTCGGCTGGCTGACTCGAGCAATCTTTGCCAGATCGCCGATGCGCAAGGGCCCGTCCGAGTTCAAAATGGAGAGCGTGCTCCAGACGGCGGCTGGGGTAGTGGTGCCGGTGGATTGCGCGGCGACTCTGGTGAGCCGATGTGCGGCCACCAGAAGTTCGTGGAGGAGAGGATCAGAGTCGGGCATCCATAAAGTATATAGTAAAACTATATAGTTTTGGTATGGAGTTGCGACGGGAACATTCCCAGCGTCCGAGTGCAAGAATGAGCGCATGAGCGACAAGACTCCGACCCTGGCCCGCGGAACCGAATATGTTGTGCTGTACGAGGGAGGACCGAACGACGGGCAGAGCGATCGGCGGATCAGCACCGACGGCAGTTGGGACAAAGAGATCACTGTCATCACCGCGGTCGACGGCAAAGAAACAATGCTCGATTACAACGCCGGAGAGTGGCGTGAGATCGGTGGGCTGTATCAGGTCACCTACACTTTCGACTCCGCGGACAGCGAGCCGATTGACGACCCGGAAGATCGCGGTGGACGGCAGTAGGGAATCCCGCACAGTCATCCACGGTTGACGCTGCTATGCAAGTTATCTTTTTCGCCTCCGCATTCTGCGAACCGTGCATGTTGACGCGCGCGGCGCTCGCCGAAGCGGCCAAGTTTGTTCCGTCAGCAAAGATTGCGGAACTCGACATCGTGAAAGACGTCGATGAGGCCGAGCGGGCGGGTATTCGCTCGACCCCAACGGTGATCGTGCTCAAGGAGGACGGCGAGGAAGTCTTCCGTGCCGAGGGGATACCGACCGTCAACCAGGTGCTCACGGCGTTTGCCAAGGCGCTGTAGCCGGAGGGAAGTTCACCGCGCTGCTGTATCGTTGAACCGATTTCCCCGCCTCCGTAGCTCAGGGGATAGAGCAGGAGCCTTCTAATCTCTTGGTCGCAGGTTCGAATCCTGCCGGGGGCACGAAACCGTTGTGACGCCATGGAGAAGGTCTCGTGGTGCTTCTCAGCTCTTGGTCGCAGGTTCGAATCCTGCCGGGGGCAGGTTCCGCTTACAGATCTTCGTCGTTGCCTAGGGGATCGATGCGCTTGCTGGCATCCGTCGCAGCGACGGGTCGAGAGAAGAAGCCTCCCCTGACCGGTGCGGGCTGCACGGGAGTAGAAGCAGGCGCTGTCGCCTGAACTTCGGGCTCCGAGAGTGATGGGGCAACCGGTGACGGCGTGGGACCTGCGGTCGGCGGGCTTGTTGCTGGCGTGGAGGCCTCAGAGTGCTGTGCGGTCCACGCCTTCTGCTGGTGCACCAGGTCCTGGTCACTCAGCGACGATTCATATGCCCAAGAATCGAGGTCATTCTTGAACAGTTTTTTGGCACGGGAAGGTCTCGCTTGCCATTCGATGAGACGGTCGCGCACCGTCAGAAGTGTCTGCTCCGCCTGAAAGCTAAATGACACGGAGTTGCGCTTCATGTCGGCAATCTCGTGTGCCGTCCACTCGGATGCCATGGATGCTCCGGGAACTCCGAGCAGGCGCAGGCGGATCTCCGCGTCGATCGCGGCCTGGTCCGCCGCGGGTTGCTCGCCAGCGGACAGCGTGTTCCAAATGGATGCTCGCCGTGCAGCAGAAAGCAGAGTCGTGACCGCCGCAATGCGCACATCGCGATCACTCAACGCGATGACCCGGCGGGTAGATGTGCGCCCGATGAGTGCGGCGACTAGGCCGGCAACCACGATCGCTGCGAACGGAATGATTGCGGTCGAGACGATGTTCCATCCGTCAGCCGACTCGAACCAATCAACGAAGTTATTCCACCACTGCATGGGGGCACACTAACCCGCTCCTCCGGTACCCTGAGCGACTGTGGGGGCGAGTCTCCAAACTCGCTCAGTTGGGACCGAAGCAGTCGAGTGCGTCTTCGAAGCTCCAAAACTCGCCGAGCACGAGAAATCGGCGACGCATCGCGTTGAGTCGTTTTGCCCGGTAACGGTCGCCTTGAGGCTCGGAAAATCGCTCGACGTAGCCAAGCACGTCGCCGTCTGGGCGGGTAAGCCGCCAAAGCTCATCGTGCACCTGCACCATAGCGATGCCTGGACGGACCAACGGGGACGGGGAGAGAACGTCGTGGTCAACAAAAGCGAGAGTGGGCATGAGAGTCTTTCGGTGGTTATTCCGGCCGATCCAGTGGGACACAGTGATGCTACGGCTGACCTCCGACATCCCGAATCGGAATCTAGGATTCTTGGTCCGGGCGCTAGTTCGAACCTGTACCGTGCACCGCGAACGGCTCGATTGCAGCGATCTCATCCGCGCTCAGGGGAGCAGCGGTCAACACACCCAGGTTGTTTTCGAGTTGCTTCACACTGCTCGCACCGATGAGAGCGGATGTGACCTGCGGCTGGCGAAGCACCCAGCTGAGTGCGAGCTGCGCGAGGCTCTGTCCGCGGCCCTTCGCGATTTCGTTCAGTGCGCGGGCGCGTCCCAGGTACGTCTCGTCGATCGTGTCGCTCGTCATCCATCTGCCCTTGGCGGCTCGAGAATCTGCTGGGATCCCCGAGAGGTAGCGATCGGTGAGCAGACCCTGGGCCAGTGGCGAGAATACGATGCAGCCCATTCCCAGCTGGTCAAGAACAGGGAATAGCCCCTCCTCGATGTGCCGATCGAACATGTTGTAGCGGGGCTGATGGATGAGGAGCGGAATCTTATGCTCGGCCAGCGCCTTGTGCGCGGCGAGAGTCTGCTCCGGGTTGTAGTTAGAGATCCCTACGTAGAGCGCCCGACCAGAGGTCACCGCGGTGGCCAGGGCTCCCATTGTCTCTTCGATGGGGGTCTCGGGGTCGGGTCGATGCGAGTAAAAGATATCGACGTAATCGAGACCGAGCCTGTCGAGACTCTGATCGAGACTCGACAGCAGAGACTTGCGTGAACCGAAGTCTCCATACGGGCCCGGCCACATTTCGTAACCGGCCTTGCTTGAGACGATCAACTCGTCTCGGTGGCTGCGGAAGTCATCCGCAAAGATCCGACCGAAATTGCTCTCTGCGGCACCAGGGATCGGCCCGTAGTTGTTTGCAAGATCGAAGTGCGTCACACCAGCGTCAAACGCGCGACGCAGGATCGCCCGTTGGGTTTCGATGGGTCGGTCTGAGCCAAAGTTATTCCATAATCCGAGCGACACCGCAGGAATCTTGAGCCCGCTGCGCCCTACCCGCTGATACTCGATGGAATCGTAGCGATCGGAGGCAGGGAGGTAGGGGGAATAGACAAAACTCATGTGTTTAGCCTAAGCCGCAGCGGCGCGACGGAAAACTGACACCCACCACGTGCTCGCGTCGTACCTGATGAAATGCTGGGAGCGGTCCACGTTCGGAAGTCATAGGCTCGGAGTGTCACAGGATCGAATGGATGCCCATCAACGGTGATGGGTGAAAAAGGGAGAATCACATGACAACGGCAACGGCACACAACGTCATCAAGACCTGGGTCGCTTCGGGGCCAGCCGGTGCGGTCGGCTCGGTACACCAGACCGGGGACGGCTACACGTTCAGGCTTTTGAGCGATGAAGGGTATCGCGGTAACTACCCGACTCTTGAGGTGGCAAAGAGCGCGCTCCATGCGAGTCTGCTGCCCGGCTCTGAGTGGCCTGAATTTAGCGAACACTAGCGAGCACTGGCACCCAGTACCAGCACTGACACCCAGCACCAGCACTGACACCCAGTACCAGCACTGGCCCCAACGCTAGTGCAGTGGAGCAGCACTGCTCGGCGGCGCAGCGCCTCGTTACTAGTCCTCAACCGAGCGCAAAATCGTGGTCGTATCCCCATTCGGGATGCAGCCGGCTTTGTTGTTGCGGCAGTTCGCGCACACTGGCGGCATGACAGACACAATCACACTCATCGGTTTCGTGGCCACTGCGCCTAAACACCTCGTCACGGGCGAGGGCTTGCCCATCACCAGCTTCCGGTTGGCCTCTACACAGCGACGCTTCGATCGCGCGCAGGGGCGCTGGAGCGACGGCGATACCAATTGGTATACCGTCACCACTTTCAGACAATTGGCGATAAATACCACGAGCTCCGTGACGAAAGGTGATCGCGTCGTCGTGACCGGTCGCGTGCGTATCCGCGCTTGGGAGGCCGGAGATCGATCAGGCACCAACGTGGACATCGAAGCGGACGCCGTGGGCCACGACCTTAGCTGGGGCACGACCGCGTTCACGCGCACGGTCGTCAACTCGACAACGGAGTCGTCGAGTGCTGGCACCCCCGAGGCCGCACCGGAGGTCGAGCGCGACGGCTTTCCAGTGTCAGCCTCGCTCGACCCCGACAGTGCAGAGAGCGTCGCGGTGCCATTCTGACTACGGACGCAGACGGCCTGGCCGGGAAACCGGTGGCTGGGTAGTCCTGTCCATCCCCGTAGACTCTTTTTGGCCGTGCAGCGCTCAAACCTCGCGCGGGTTGTCATTGAGAGGAAACGATGATGGGCAGGACCCGCACTCGCGCTGGTGTCGCGGGAACGCTTGCCCTCGCTGTATCCGTCGCGCTGCTCACCGGCTGCAGCTCGCAAGCGCCAAGTCCCTCGCGACCGCCAGCTCCCACATCCGCTGCTAGTCCAAGTGCCACGTTGGCTCCGGCTCCCGCACCCACCTATGCCCCAGATGGCACCGCCCAGGCCAATAAGGCATACTTCGACTCGATCAACCAGGCGTTGATCACAGCGAACAATTCCGTGACGGGCAAGTCCATCATCGACTCTTTGGTTGCCGCGGGATTCGATAAATCGAAAATGCAGCTGACACCCGATAAAACCTCTATCAACGTCAATGCCGATTCCGTGCTTTTCTCGGTGCGGATCGGTGACAGCTGTCTGCTTGGTCAGCACAGCGGTGCGGAATACGTCAGTTCCGTACAGAAGGCGTTGCAGAGTGGCGCCTGTCTGATCGGCCAAACCCGACCCATCGACTGGTAGTAGCCGACGGGTATCAGCGGTCGCGCGAACGGAACCACTGGTGTCGGTCGGTGGGAGCGCGCGCCTTTCGTAGACTAGAGACCATGGCCGAATACATTTACTCGATGGTCCGCGCCCGCAAGGCGGTCGGCGACAAGCTCATTCTTGATGACGTGACGATGTCGTTTCTGCCCGGGGCGAAGATCGGAGTGGTCGGCCCGAATGGTGCCGGCAAGTCCACCATCCTCAAGATCATGGCAGGGCTCGACACGCCCAGCAACGGTGAGGCCAGGCTCAGCCCAGGTTTTAGCGTCGGAATCCTCATGCAGGAGCCGGAACTCGACGAGTCGAAGACCGTGCTCGAGAATGTGCAAGAGGGCGTCGGCCCGATCATGGGCAAGATCGAGCGATTCAACGAGATCAGTGCCGAGTTGGCCGAACCCGACGCCGACTTCGACACCCTCTTGGACGAGATGGGCAAGCTTCAGGAGGAGATCGACGCACAGAACGCCTGGGATCTCGACGCCCAGCTGGAGCAGGCGATGGACGCCCTGCGCACTCCGCCCGGTGACTGGCCGGTCTCCGACCTTTCTGGCGGTG
>JBDTIM010000013.1:0-1825 GCA_039936355.1 Lacisediminihabitans sp.
ATGCATGCGTGCATACCATGACGTTGGTTTCATTGGCCCGATGCGGCCAGACCACGTGCCCACCAGGGCTGGAGAATCCAATGAGCGGCCCGCCTACGGGGTGCTCGGTCAACTTTTTGCGATGGGCTACATCCGTGGACTCGATCATGCCATCGTCGGGCGAACCGATCTGTCATTGTAAGAGAAACATCGAGATTGCAGCGGGTCAAATTAGGGTACTCACTGGCATAATCTGAGCCCGTTTGTACCGGACTCGATCAACAGAGAGGCAGTCACTGCGAAACGTTACGCGCCGTTCACCGCAGTTACTCGGCTGCGCGGTGGGCGGTGTGCACGCGGAGCTGGGCCGCGGTGAGCCCCTCGCGCGCAATCTGCTCGACCGCGTCTGCGGCATCCGAAAGCAGATTGGGTAGTGTCTTGCGCTCCTCGGCGGTGAAGTCGCGCAGCACGAAGTCGGCCGCGGGCTGGCGCCCCGGGGGGCGTCCGATGCCGATGCGCACCCGGGTGAAGTCCGCGGTTCCGGTGGCTGCGATGATGTCGCGCAGCCCGTTGTGACCGCCGTGCCCGCCACCGAACTTCAGCCTCAGAACATCGAAGGAGATGTCGAGATCGTCATGCAGCACAATCAGCCGGGAGGGATCGAGGGAGAAGAACCGCAACAGGCCAGCAACAGCACCACCGGACAGATTCATGAAGCTGTTCGGTTTCGCGAGAATCAGCCTCGGACCTTCGAGTCCGCTGCGAGACTCCGCCACTGTGGCACCCGCCTTGTGCGATTTGAAAGTCGCGGATGCCCGATCGGCAAGTTCGGCGAGCGCCATCTGGCCGACATTGTGCCGGTTGCCCGCGTAGTCGGACCCGGGGTTACCGAGTCCGACCACGAGCCACTGCTGACTGTCCACGGGTGTTGAAGGGGCTGACTACTCTGCAACCTCTTCGGCGGCGGGTGCCTCGGCGACTTCGTCGACCTCGGGGGTCTCGCCCAGGTCCTGCTCCTGCGGAACAGCAACTGCAACAACGAGTGCCTCGGCATCCGAGATCAGCGTCGCGCCCTCTGGAAGGATGACGTCGCCCGCGACAACGCGAGCGCCAGCCTCAAGGCCGTCGATGTTGACCTCGACACGCTCCGGGATGCTGGTTGCCAACACTTCGAGGAGCAGCCGCTGCGTGTCGAGCTCGGCGACGGTGCCCGGCGAAGGCTCGCCAACAACGTGAACCGAGACCTCGACCTGCACCTTTTCGCCCTTGCGAACGACCACGAGGTCGAGGTGCTCGATGATCTGACGCACCGGGTCCCTCTGCACATCCTTGACCAGAGCCAACTGAACCTTGCCACCGATCTCGAGTTCGATGACCTGGTTGGCCTTACGGATGATGAGGCCGACTTGATGGCCGGGAAGTGTGAGGTGCTGCGGTTCGGAACCGTGCCCGTACAGCACCGCAGGAATCTTGCCGACCGCGCGGATCTTGCGGGCGGCTCCCTTACCGAACGAATCGCGAGTCTCTGTCACGAGGTAGTTGAGGTTCTTCTCATCAGCCATGGTTTTCTCCTATTCAGGGCCGAGGCCCACGTTGTTGTATCAACTCGAACGCATCGGCAGTTCACAGCACTGCAGCGTGAGGAAGACGTGTGCCCATGGAAATCTATCCGGTAGGCGTGCCCGCTTCACCGCGTCGATCACGGAAGCACCGGTTGGTGATTCCCTCGCCGAAGTTCAGTGGCTTAGTTTAGCCCAGAACCGCGACCGCCGCGTCGACGATCTGTTGTGGGCTCTGATCGATGTCAACGACGAAGCCGGGTTCGTCGGGTTGAAGTGGTTCGAGG
>JBDTIM010000014.1:0-33152 GCA_039936355.1 Lacisediminihabitans sp.
GGAAGAAGAGCACTACGGACAACAGAGCGACGGCGGTCAATGCGTTGGGGGTGACGATGACGCCGAACAACCCCGCAACGACCATAACCGCTGCGAATCCGAGGAGCACGCGCATCACGAGATTCGCCGATCCACCGCGGGAACGCCAGTAGTCAGCGATAAGACCACCGATGATCTCTCCGACGAAACCAGCACCGAAGATAGCGAACGTCGACCAGCCGAGATCCGAAAGCTTGAATCCTCGTGCGTCAAAGAGGTAGAGGGGACCCCAAGTTAGCAGGCCGTAGAAGACTCCATTGAACCCCAGCCACCCAGTGCACATGGCCCAGAACGAGCGGTATCGGAAGAAGTTGCGCAGCTTGCCTGGACCCGCGGTTCCTTCGGGAAGCGCTGACCGCTCTTCTTCGGCGTGAGCCAGCTCAATGTGTGCAACCTCTGCAGCGTTGGCGCCTCTATGCTCTCGTGGATTGTTGCGGATATACCACCAAGCGAGGAAGCCAACAAGGACCGTTGCGAGCCCTGCCAGGATGAAAGCCGGCCGCCATGAACCGGTGAGCAGGATGAGGCCGACAATAGCGATGCCACCGACTGCACTACCAAGAGGGGCTCCACCATCGAGGATTGTGGCTCCGCGACCACGTTCGGTCTGAGTCATCCAGGTTGCATTCAGTTTGCCTCCGGACGGATAGATTCCAGCTTCTGCGATGCCAATCACCGAGCGGAGTGCGAACATGCTCCCGAAACCCCACGCTAAGCCGCTCGCCGCGGTAGCGAGGCCCCAGCCGAAGGCCGATCCTGCGATCACCTTGCGTGGGCCGAACCGATCGATAACCCAACCGATGGGGATCTGCATCAGCGCGTATGTCCAGAAGAACGCTGAGGACAACAACCCGATCTCGGCCGGAGTCAGGGTGAAGTCCTTCTGGATAAGAGGCATCGCCACGGATATGGATCCGCGGTCAACATAGTTGATCGTGACCAGGAGGAGAAGAAGGAGGAACAGGCGCCACCGGACTTTTGTCGCTCTACCGACATCACGTGGTGGAGCGGAGCGTCCGTGGTTGGTGGTCGCAGTCCTCGAGCTTGAGCGTCCGAGTGTGGTGTTGTCAGCTTCGGATTTCGGTTGAGCCATGATGACTTCCTTCCGTCATTGCAAGGGTGGAGTTTCACAAAAACAAGGCCACCACGAGATGCACTTCACCTTTGTTGGACATCTCGGCCATTAGATTTGGATAATTATCGATCATTTGGAATACCAAATTGTGAATTTAGATTAGCGCGCCACCGTTCAGCCGTCAACGATTCCGCCAAGAAGATTTCCTTCGATGGAGTTCGGGAGAAGGGGAGTTCAATAGGTCAAAGTGGCGGTGGACTCGAGTTGCTGACAAGGTGCACCGAGTCTTAGAGGCGCGGCGAATATACTCATGCGCGTGAGTTCCAGATTCTGCATCGTAGCGAGGGGAGGGGCATGAAGTCGTCCAGTGCGCTATATCAGAATGGCTTTCCATTGCGCGAAGTTGTGAGCGAGAAGATCAGGTCTCGGATCCTTGATGGCACATATGTTCCTGGTACTCGTTTAGTGGAAAGAGATTTGGCCGCCGAATTTGACGTGTCTCGCTCGCCGGTTCGCGAGGCAATCCGGCTGCTCAATCACGAGGGCCTCGTCGAATCGTTGGCAACCCGCGGCATCGTTGTGAAGAAACTGACACGCAAGGAGGTCATCGAGATTTTCGATCTTCGCGAGGCCTTAGAAGGTCTCGCCGCACGGCTTGCCGCAGAACGTGTTGCAGACGGTGCGATCAGCAATCTTGATGAGTTCGTACGGCGATCACACGCCGCTGTCAGCGCGCTGGACTTTGATACTGCGCATGCCGCTAATGCTGCTTTTCACGATGACTTGATTGCGTTCTCGCAGAATGGGAATCTTCAAACCATGCTCACTCCCCTCTTGGGGCGACTGCACTGGATTTTCCGCCAGGTATTGGACTTTCAACAGGTCTACCGAGAGCACGATGATTTGGCAAAGGCCATTGCAACAGGAGATCCACGTAAAGCGCGCAGGGTGGCCGAGAAACACGTCCAGTCGTACCGCACTCGGACCTTGGACTATTTGTTCAGCTGAGCGGTGTGTTGCTAATACTGCGCGCGAATGCTCGACCGGTCACCCGGTGCTTGACATTCACTCGTGGTTCGTCTTACCGTTACTTTGGAATCCCAAAAAGCACGACGTGGCTCACAGTCGAAGCTTGAGGGACCCCGATCTACCCGGCTAGGTCTGACAAGAAAAACAAAGGACGTCAATGATGACCGAAAGAATGATGACCGAAAGAATTAGGAATCACCAGCCTCGGAAGTCTGGATTAGCATCACGAAGAGTCGGCGAATCAATGAACGCCTGTGTGCGCAAATGAAACTTCTCGTTGTCAATCCGAACACGAGCGAAGACGTATCGCGGCTCATCTACTCGGAAGCGATGCGCGTCGCTGACCAGGGCACAGAGATCCTGATGCGAACTGCGCCCTTCGGAGTGGAGTACATCGAAACCCGTGCTGAATCTCTGATTGCTGGAAACGCCGTCGCCCAAGTCATCGCGGAAGAGTATGAGGGTATTGACGGAGTGGTGGTCGCCGCGTTCGGAGATCCTGGCATGCCTGCGCTTAAGGAACTGGTGGATATGCCCGTCATCGGCATCACCGAGGCCGCGCTCTACACTGCGGCGCTGCAGGGCACGCGTTTTTCTATCATCGCGATCTCCAGCAGGATCAAGGCATGGTACCGAGAATGCGTCGACCGCAACGGCCTGACTTCGCGTCTGGCATCGATCCGCTCCTTGAAGGACCCATTAGGGGGGATCGGCTCGGTCCAGGATGATTTCGAGGGTCAACTACTTGCCCTGGCAAAGATAGCCGTAGCCGAAGACGGCGCCGACGTCATTATCCTGGCGGGTGCACCGCTAGCCGGGTTGGCCCGGAAAATCGGCGAGCAGCTTCCAGTTCCAGTAGTTGACGGGGTCGCAGCCGGACTCAAACAGTGCGAATTGCTGGTCTCCCTTGACTGTGGGTCGCACAAGGAAGGCAGCTTCGCGCATCCGCCGGTCAAACCGAACGTCGGACTCTCCGCGGAAATCATGCGGATGATTGCGGCGGTTGAGAGGCATTGATGGACGGGGCAGTTGATCTGTTGATTACCAATGCGGTCATCGTCAATTCGATGCACACAATTGTGGGTCACATCGCGGTCAAGAGCGGGCGCATTGCTGCAGTTTACGATGCAAACACTCCACAGGATGCCTTGCCGAGTGCAGTGCGTGTATTGGATGCGTTAGGCAAATTGGTCATTCCAGGCGGAGTCGATGGCCACTGCCATGTGGAGCAAGTCACCGGCCCGTATAAGTCTTTAGACACGTTCGAGACGGCCTCGATTGCAGCGTTATGGGGGGGCACGACGACAATCATGGACTTCGGCATCCCCGCAGACCGCAACGAGTCACCGCTGCACGCCGCAGAGAACAAGATGCAGCTTGCGCAGATCGCACGTTGTGACGTCGCACTGCACGGTTGCGTAATCGAGTGGGACGAGACCATTCCCGCGCAGTTGGATGCGCTGGCCGGGTATGGCATCCGGTCGGTCAAGCTGTACACGACCAATCGGAACTCCACGATGGCCGACGATGACACCATCATCAAAGTGATGAAGGAAATGGTGCGTCTTGACGGGCTCGTGTACATCCATGCGGAGCACGATCCCATCATCTTCGACTGCACTGAGACGAACACGTTGTTGGGGCTCACCTCGGTTGAAAACCTCAATCACACACGACCAGAACTCTCTGAGGCAGCCTCGGTGCAGGAGACCCTGGCGATGGCCAAGTACACGGGAGCTGCCGTCTACTATGTCCATCAGAGCATTCCGGAAGCTGTGGACATGGTTCAAGAGGCGCGCTCTCGCGGCATGACGGTGTACTCCGAAACGTGCCCGCACTATCTCCGATTTGATGAGAGTGTCTACAGCTCACTGGTTGCGGAACGATTCTCCTGCTGCCCACCGATGCGAAGCGTGGACTCCGCGCGGGCGCTTGTGGACCACGTCACGTTGGGGCAGGTGGACGTTATCTCCTCTGACCACTCGTGCTACGACACCGTACAGAAGAAGTCTCGCAAGGACGACATCCATTTCATGCCCTATGGCATGCCGGGAGTGGAAACGAGGATGCCGGCGGCATTCACGACTCTGGTGAAGGAGCGCGGAATGTCGGTGCAGCGGTTCGTCGAGGTCTTCTCCGCTGGTCCTGCTCGGATCAACGGACTGCCGAATAAGGGAATTATCGCGCCCGGGTTCGATGCTGATTTGGTCATCTTTGATCCGGAAGAGGCCCGCACGGTTGATGGGACCGCGCTTCATATGGGCACCGATTTCAGTCCGTTCGACGGACTAGAGCTCGTGGGCTGGCCCGACACGGTTGTGGCAGGTGGGAAAGTTGTCCTAGAGGACGGTCAGTTTATTGACCCGGGACCAATCGGGCGGTTTCTCACGCAGCTGGGTGTCCGCGAGGCAGCAGAACGTGCGGGTGTACGAGCATCAGCAGCTGGCTCGCTAGAGATGGTGGGGCTCTGATGTCGGACCGCCCTGCACGGATCGGAATGATCGTGCCGTCATCGAATACGTGCCTCGAACCCCAGTCATACCGGATCCTTGGGCAGCGCACGGATGTCACTTTGCACTTCGCCCGAATCGAGGTCACTCGCATCGCACTGGATAAGGACTCGGATAGCCAGTTCGACCTATCCACGATGGTTGCGGCCGCGCAACTGCTCCAGCCTGCGGAGGTCGATGTAATTGCTTGGAACGGTACCGCCGGATCCTGGCTCGGTACAGCCCATGATCGTCAGATGGCAGCTGAAATCACAGCCATCACCGGATTACCGGCCACCACATCCGCACTGGCGTACGCCGACGCATATAAGCAGTTCGGATTGACACAAATCGGAATAGTCAGTCCTTACACACCGGACGTGAACGACGCCGTAACCAAGAACTACGCCCAGGAAGGGCAGCGTGTTGTCGCCGAACGTCACTTGGGGCTGACGGTGAACGAGTCATTCGCACGTGTTGCACCGGAGGACCTCCTTGAGCCTTCCCGTGAAGTCGCCGCTGGCAGTAACGGTGTGCGACCCGACGCGATCATCTACCTGTGCACGAACCTGTACGGTGCTCCGATCGTTGAACAGGTCGAGCGTGAGACAGGCATCGCAGTCCTCGACTCGGTTGCCGTGACGCTCTGGAAATGCCTGAGCATGGTCGGCCTACCTGGGCTGGAACCGAAGTGGGGGCGATTGCTCGCATGATGGTCTCTTTTAGGGTGTCGCGCTCACGTGCACACTCGTGACCTTTGCCGCACGATCACCGCGCGGCAGATCGTCCAACGCGGCTAAGGCGACAACTCGGCGATACTGGCGGAAATCCACATGCTCACAACGTCTTCAGGGAAAGGAGTGCAGTCAGTAGAGCGAGCGTTCTTGCTCCTTACGACGATTTCTGGCGCTCGCGGTGAAGTGGGGTCCGGCGACCTGTCTTTGGCTACTAATCTGCCCCTAACCGTTATCCGCCGATTGCTTCAGACACTTGAGAAGTTGGGCTACGTCAGGAGGCTCGATAGTGGCGGCTACGTGCTTGAGCTCCGGCTTATCCGACTGGGTGACGCGGCAAAGAGACAGTTTGGAGTGCTTGCACGCCCTTACCTCAAGAAACTCGTCGACCAGCTTGGTGAAAGTGCGAACATGGCGGTGCTTGACTCCGACATGGTCGTGTATATCGCGCACGTGCCTTCCTTCCATCCCATGCGGTCGTTTACGGAAGTCGGGAGTCGCGCCCACCTACAGACAACCGGTGTAGGGAAAGCCATTCTGGCCGAACTTCCCGCGGGCCGCGTGCGCGAGATCGTCTCCAGAATGAGGCGTGCAAGCGTTGCCCAACGGGGCATCAGCAGTCTTAATAATCTTCTGACGGAAATCTCAGAAATCAGAAGACGCGGATACTCCGCGGATGACGGCCAACAAGAAGTAGGGGTGCGCGGTTATGCGATGGCTATACCCGGCGCGCCGGCCCCCACAGCGATTTCTATATCCGGTCCCGCTGTTCGTATTGGTGAGGACTTCCGTGAACGGGCCATCCCGTTACTTCGTGCGGCAGCTGCCTCAATCTCTTCAGAATTGCAACTTTTCTGATGCTTACGGGAGACGCTCTAATGTGAAAGGGCCAACGCCTTGATGGTGCGTCAGGTAAAGCCACAGCACACGCCTGACATTGCATCAGATGGTTTGTATTGCAGCGGCTTTGCGCTCAGCGAAGACTCTCTTCGGCATCCATGTGGCTCGGAGTTCGCGCTGCCGACGATGCCGGCAGGAAAGAGACGATGGCAGCATGCTGGCTGCCATACGTCACCGGATCATTCGAGTGGCGCAGGTCGGTGGCTTCGAATCGAGCTCCGTGTTGCTGAATGAATCCGAGCAGTGCCCGAGGGTTCGTGGCACGGAAGCGTCGATCGATGACCTGCCAGCGGCCCTCGGCCACCTCATCCACTCTGAGGTCGCCTAAAGCAGCGCGCGGGAGTTCTTGTTCCATCTCTCGACCTCCGAACTCGGCACCCCGTAATTGGTGCCATCCGTGGCCCCTACGTTGTCGCCGCAGGACCCTGGTGAGAGCCGTCGGCCGGTTCTGCGTCTGCGTCGTGCACGGAGAACGGCATCGCCGAGGATACGTACAACAACTCAAGACCACCCTCGAAGACGAGCGGGACGAGTTCTGCGTCTTCGGCGTCAATGAGACGCTGTGCTCGGCGAAGAAAGATGCCAGCCATCTCATAGGTGGCGATGAACTGCCTGCCGCCGTAGTGTACGCACACTAGTTCGCTCGGCTGGCGTTTCAGGGTCGCATGTTGTTCCCGGGCAGCACCGACCGTGTCCGTGTTGGGAACTACAGCCTGACTCTCTAGCGTTTCCGCCTCAAGCGATTGCGTCGAGTGCCATTCCTGTGGATGTGCATCCTGTACTTGTGCCATTACATCACCCCCGCCAGTTTTAACAACTACCGTCAAGGCTGACTGTACCCCCGCAAACGGGGGTAGACAAGAGCGCCCATGAATCGCTCAGCACCCTTTCAGAGAGTCCAAAACTCATGGGAATGCGAGCCATTCAGATTTCGCCCGCAGCCCACCGTGTTAGCGTGCGACATGGCTCGAATCGCCAGCGTATCGACCGCGTTGCCCGCGCACGCTTACCCGCAGGATGCCATCACGAGCATGATCGCGACAATGATCACGACGGACCCGAGCAGGCAGGCCGTGTTGCGAAGGATGCATGCGGCAAGCGGGGTACGCACCCGGCATCTCGTCATGCCCATCGACAGCTATCGGGATGCACAGAGCTTCACCGAGTCGAACGGTCTGTTCATCGACGTTGCAGTGCAGCTCGCCGAAGATGCCCTCCGCGATGCCCTCCGCAGGGCCGGGCTGATGCCAGACGACATCGACTATGTGATGTTCACCTCGGTCACCGGCATTTCAGCGCCCTCGATTGACGGTCTGCTCGTCTCCAGGCTGGGGTTACGAACCGACGTGAAACGAGTGCCGATGTTCGGGCTCGGCTGCGTCGCGGGAGCCTCGGGGATCGCGCGGATCAATGACTACCTGGCCGGGCATCCGAATGACGTCGCGGTTCTGATTTCTGTAGAACTGTGCTCGCTCACGTTCCAACGGGACGACGACTCGATGGCAAATATCATCGCGACCGGACTCTTTGGGGATGGCGCTGCCGCGGTCGTCATGGTCGGCCAAGAGCGGGCGAAGCGCATGCCGGTGACCGGACCAGATGTCGTCGACTCGCGCAGTCAGCTCTACCCAGACACCGAGGAGGTGCTCGGGTTCAACGCGGGTGAGACCGGATTCCGCATCGTGCTGACCGCGGCGGTCTCCAGCGTCATCGAGAGCAACTTCGAGGCGGATGTCTCGGGCTTCCTGGCCGCGAACAACCGCACGATCGCCGACATGGATGGCTTCGTCGCACATCCGGGTGGGCCGCGCGTGCTCGAGGCGTTCCAGGCGGCGCTCGGACTCGCGGATGGTGCTCTCGACAACAGTTGGCGCTCGCTAGCTGAGGTGGGCAACCTCTCATCGGCGTCGGTTTTGCACATTCTGTCGGCCGAGTTGGATGCCGGGGTGAAGCCGCCGGGTACGGAGACGCTCATGTTCGCGCTCGGTCCGGGCATTAGCGCAGAGCTGGTGCTGTTGCGCTGGGCTTCGGAAGAATAGGCAGTGCTCTACTTATGATCTGGTTCGCCATTCTTATCCTGCTCACCGGCGTCGAGCGTATCTGGGAACTTGTGCTCTCTACCCGCAATGCACGCTGGGCGTTTGAGCGCGGGGGGCGTGAGTTCGGGCGAGGGCACTATCCGTTCATGGTGGTGTTGCACACCGGGCTCCTGCTTGCGTGCCTGGCTGAGGTGTACCTTGGCCACCGACCATTCCTGCCGTGGCTGGGCTGGCCGATGCTCGCACTTGCCTTGGCCTGCCAGGGATTGCGCTATTGGTGCATCACCGTGCTCGGACACCAATGGAATTCTCGGGTGATCGTGGTGCCGGGTCTCGGTAGGGTGACGAGAGGTCCCTACCAATTCTTGCCCCATCCGAACTACCTCGTTGTAATTATCGAAGGTATGGCGCTGCCGCTGGTGCACACAGCCTGGGTCACCGCAGTTGCGTTCACGGTATTGAACGCGATCCTGCTCTTCTGCTTCCGCATCCCCACGGAGGAGCGGGCGCTTGCCGCGCTGGAGGGTGCCACCGATCGGCCGTCGCATGCTGGGTCGGCATGAAGACCGGTGTCGATGTGCTCGTCGTCGGTGGCGGCCCGGTGGGGCTCGCGGCCGCGATAGGCGCTCGGATGCGAGGGCTGTCGTCGGCGGTTGTCGAACCACGCGATTCTCCGATCGACAAGGCCTGCGGTGAAGGACTCATGCCCGGTGCCGTGACCGCCCTCGCCCGTCTCGGAGTGGTGCCGCCCGACCATCCCATTCGAGGTATCGGCTACCGCAGCGCGAATCGGCAGGTCGACCATCTCTTCGAGGATCGTGCAGGAGACGCTACTGGCAACCGAACACAGGGTGCGGCAGGAGACGGCGCGGTCGGCGGCGCGGGAATGGGCGTGCGACGGACCGTACTGCAATCCGCGCTTACCGAGCGGGCCCGGGAGTTGGGCGTGCGGTTTGTCGTGTCAAAGGTGGCTGCCCTCGAGCAGGATGCCGACGGCGTAACCGCCGCGGACATCCGCGCCCGCTACCTCATTGCTGCGGACGGATTGCACTCGACAGTGCGCTCGCTCCTCGGCGTCGCGAAGCGCCCCGCGACGGGTCGTCGCTGCGGGCTGCGCCAGCACTTCCGGGTGGAGCCGTGGAGTGATCTGGTCGAGGTGCACTGGACACCGACGGTCGAAGCTTATGTGACACCGGTGGGTGACGATGTGGTGGGCGTCGCACTGCTCGGACGCCAGGGGATGGAATACGCGGGGTCGCTCAGGGCAATACCCGCTCTCGCGTCAAGACTGGAGGGGACTGCTGCGGCAAGCACCCTACGCGGTGCTGGCCCGTTCAGGCAGCGCACACGCCATCGTCGAGTCGGCCGGGTGTTGCTGGTGGGGGACTCTTCTGGCTATGTCGATGCGATCACGGGGGAAGGCATCCGCGGCGGGCTTGCACAGGCTGAGGCAGCAATCGACTGCATCGCAGCGGATGACGTGGCCGGCTATGAGCAGGCCTGGTCGCGCTGCACGCGGGACTTCCGCATACTCACCGCGGGTCTAGTCACTCTGGCTGATTCACCCCTGCGGCCGGCCATCGTTCCATTGGCAGCTGCGCTGCCAGGCGTCTTCGGCGCGGTCGTGGAGCGGCTGGCCGGTTGACCATACAACTCACTGTGGCCAACACTGCTTAGCCCAACAGCAGTGCATGCAGCTCGGCGGTGGTGTCTACTGTCGCGATCGATCCTGCAGCCTCCGCAGTGCTGCCGTATCCCCAGGTGACGAAGATTGCCGGCACGCCCCGCTCGGCCGCGCCGGCGACGTCGTGCTCGCGGTCCCCCACCATGACGGGGTTGGAGATATCGGCTCCGAGCTGGGCGAGACGCAGCAGCGCCTCGGCCACGACATCCGCTTTGCGACTTCGCAATTCGTCTTCTGAGGCGCCAGCGATGACGTCGAAGTACCTGGTGAGGCCCGCGAGGTTGAGCATTTTGGTCGCCGGAAGTTCCGGCTTCGAGGTGGCTAGCGAGAGCGGGACGGGGCTGTCGTGGATCTGTCGCAGCAGCTTCGGGATCCCTGGGTACACGGTGCTTGCCAGAGCTCCCCGTTCCAGGTAGCGCACTTTGTAGACATCCAATGCCGCCCGGGATTGGGATGGTGACATTCCGGCCAGATCACGGAAGGAATCCAGGATGGGCGGACCAACGTACTCGAGGAGCTTGGCCGGGGGTGGAACGGGTCGATCGAGCTTCTCGAACATGTAGGCGAGGGTCTCGGTGATGCCGGGAGCCGAATCGAGAATAGTGCCGTCGAGGTCGAAAAGAATGCAGCTCCAGTTGGTACTCATCACGTCCAGCCTAGGAGAAACCGGAGGCTGGGACCGCTCTGTACCGTTCACCGCGCCGTGCGCAGTTCCCGTTGCATCCTCAAGGCCAGGTTCCGTAGTTCGACCAGGTCAATGTCGTCGGCCTGGCGCGGCTTGGTGTCAAAGACACACAGCGTTCCCAATCTCTCGCCTGAATTCGACTCGAGAGGGAATCCGGCGTAGAAACGGATGTGGGGGTCGCCCACAACGAGCACGTTGTCGCGGAAACGGTCATCCTGCCTCGCATCCGGAACGACCATCCTTCCGCGCTGGCGGACTGTGAGGTCGCAAAACGATCCAGCGCGGGGTGTTTCTGTTGGCGAACTCCCGGCACTCGCGTACAGCAGCAACCTGTCATGGTCAACCAACGTGAGCAGGGCCGCGGGTACTTCGAGCGATACCTGGGCGAGCGCAAGAATTTGATCGATGCCCTTAGCGAGTTCGGAATCCGTGAGGTCGAGTGCGTCAACCGCAGCCTGACGAGCCTCTTCTGCACGGTCCTCGTCGTACGGAAGTGGTTGGTACGAATCTCCGTCCTGGTGCTGAGGGATGGCTAGCGCAGGCGCCAGGGCTGTGGCTACCACACGGGCGGACTCCGCGAAAGTGTCTGGACTCCTGTATCGCCCAGGAGAAGGGAGTGCGAAATCGGGGAGGCGCGCGAAAATCGCGTGGGTTGAACGCGCGCAAATCCCTGCCGTAGCTCGGTTGAGAATCGTCGCCTGTCTGTCTGCGATGCTCCCAAGGATGGAGTCGTACGCAGGTATGGATCGGATCCGTTGAACACTCGTGATGACGACAGGCTTGCCCCGAAAGCTCTCTTCCAACCCGGCCAGAAGAGCGGCCAGGTCTCGCCGCCAGATCTTTAGCGGGTCAAGGTGCAGCGCCGCGTTGACTCCGAGCACGACCACCACTGCGTCGTAGCGCCACAGCGGCAGCGCATTCAACATGCGCAGGGCGTCGTTGAGCAGAATGTCCGGGTCGGCAATGACGTCAACATCGGCGCCACGACCAGTCAGGGACGACAGCGACCGTGCGAGAAAGCCGGGCAGCGCGAGATCATGCGTGCTCACCCCCCAGCCGACAGCCAGTCCGGCGCCAAAGATCAGGACGCGGTCGCTATTGCCTCCCGGCGCACTGGTATGCGGCTCATCGAACGGTCGCGGGATCCGAACGAGCGTCACCTTGATTCCGGCGCGCCACATTCTCATCACTGGAGCGAGCCTTCGCCTGAACCATTCGGCCGTCAGCGAGATTCGGGGCAGGCGCGCCGCATCAGAAGCCTTAATCACTGCCAGCACTCCCCCAACTGCCGCGTCAACATTCGTGCAACCATTCGGGTGGTTTATCTGGACGATCATACTCTGGGCGGCTAGTGTGACCCCGGATAGCCCCCGTGTGAGCTACCACGCCACCTAGAACAGGCGCAGGTGATCGTCGTCGAGGCCACGCATGTGGTCGTAGTCAAGCAGCAGACAACGGATGCCGCGATCCTGCGCCAGCGTTCGCGCCTGCGGCTTGATTTCCTGAGCCGCGAAGACGCCGGTCACGGGTGCGAGATGTGGGTCGCGGTTCATTAGTTCCAGGTAGCGAGTGAGTTGCTCAACCCCGTCGATGTCGCCGCGACGCTTGATCTCCACGGCCACGGCAGCGCCTTCGGCGTCCCTGGCCAGGATGTCGACCGGGCCGATCGCGGTCATGTACTCCCTACGCACAAGACGATGGCCGTCGCCGAGCAACTCGATGTTCTCAGCCAGCAGCTTTTGCAGGTGCGCCTCGACGCCGTCCTTCTGGAGTCCGGGATCGATGCCGAGTTCGTGGTTGCTGTCGTGAAGGATCTCGTGCAGCGAGATGACCAGGAGGTCGGCGGTCTTCGCCTGGGCGACTTTCCAGATTTCAGTGACCCCCGCATCCAGCTGCTCCTGTTCCGGCTCGATCACGGTGAGGATGCAGGGCGGGCTCATCCAGTTGAGAGGTTTGTAGGAGAGCGAGTCCGAGTGGACGAGCACACTTCCGTCGGCCTTGAGAAGGAGGAGCCGAGTGGCGAGCGGAAGATGCGCGGAGAGGCGTCCAGCGTACTCAACGGAGCAGCGAGCAATGACGAGACGCACCCGACGAGCCTACGGTAACTGCCAGCAGGATGCTGCCGTGACCGCGTGGAAAGGGCTAAGGGCGTTGACGTTCAACAGGACAAAGGGATCCGATCACACGGTGAACAGGAGTAATTGCTCAGACTGTCACTTGTGCCCCTGTTGTGCACACGAGCTATTCCGTGGCTGCCGCCGTGACGGATGCGGGCTCGGGTGCGGGTTTGCGAGCGGCGCCGGACACTATTCCCGCGAGGGCGACCAGCACGAGCACGACAAGCAGCGCGTGCAGCAGTCCGAAGTGTTCGCCGAGGAATCCGATGGTGGGAGGTCCGACCAGGAACGCGAAGTAGCCGATGGTGGCTACCGCGCTCACGCGGGCCGCGGCGGTCTTCGGGTCGTCAGCGGCAGCCGACATCCCCACAGGAAAGCCGAGCGAGGAACCGAGGCCCCAGGCAACGACGCCGAGCACGGCGATCCACACGATGGGCACAAAGATCACGACGAGCAGGCCACCGGCGGCCAGGAGTGCGCAGGTTCGAAGCACTGGCACGCGACCAAAACGATCGAGGACGAACACCCCGGCAATGCGACCGATGGTCATGGCCGTGACAAAGACACCGAAGATGACGGCGCCGCTAGCGTTGCTTACACCGTGGCCGTCGACCATCGCGAGGGTGAGCCAGTCATTCGCCGAACCCTCGGAGAAGGCCATGCCCAGGATGACCAGACCGATGAGTAGGGTGCGGGGATCGCGCCAGATGCTTAGACGCCCGCGCCAACTCATGGAGAAATCGTCATCCGGGACGGCCCCAGCTTCCTCACCGAGAATGTGTTCGGACTGGAATGACCGCACAGCGACGACCGCGCTGATCGCCACTACGAGACAGACGACGGCGATGTGCACGGCGATCGGAATGTGCAGGCCCTCGGCTAGCGCGCCGAGTGCGGCTCCGATAATCGTGCCTCCGCTGAATGCGGCATGAAACAGCGGCATGATCGCTCGCTTCAAAGCCCTCTCATTGGCCGCACCTGACACGTTCATCGCGACATCACACATGCCAAAGGCGCCGCCGAAAATCACGAGCGAGGCGAAAATCAAGCTGAAGTTCGGTCCGACAGTTGCACCGAGAGCGGCGACTGTGAGGCCGATTGGACCGAGGATGAGGCACCAGACGATGGTCATCCGCGCTCCGAAACGAGCCACGATGTGGCTGGATGCGACGAGCCCGACGATGGAGCCAACTGCGATTCCGAAAATCAGCCAGCCCATGTGCTCCGTACTGGCGTTGAGCGCGTCGCGCACCGCAGGCAGGCGGGCAACCCAGCTCGCCAACCCGATTCCGCAGATGCCAAAAACGACGAACAGCGCATTCCTCCAGGCCGTCACCTGGTGTCGATTAAGGCCGCCCCCATAGGTTTGGGTTCTAGCGCTCGCGGTCTTTTTCGACATGGGGCTCCTGGCCTCAATTGCGGATGGATGTGGTGGGCAGTGTTGCCGGTTCTGGACTATCTCGAAAGGAGTCGAATCGATTCGATCGAATCGATTCGACTAAGATATCAAACCATGAGCGACGAGGCAAGCAGCGACGCCGTGCACGTGAGGCAGGCAACGCGCCCGAACCTGGCCGCTGTGGCTGCGCTCGCGGGAGTGTCTGCTTCCACGGCATCTATCGCCTTCAGTGGGTCCGGGCCCATCTCAGCCACCACTAAGGAACGCGTGCTCGCTGCCGCCGTCACACTCGACTACGCCGGCCCGGACCCCCGCGCTCAGTCGCTGCGCCGCGGCCGTTCAGGTATCGTCGGTGTCGTCATCGAGGACCGCCTGAGCGACGCCTTCCGTGACCCGATGAACATTGCCATGCTCGATGGCCTTGCCGACGAAACCGGTGCCATTGGCTCGGGACTCCTTCTGCTCACTGACACCGGCGATGGCCAGATCAGCATCGAGAATGCGCCCGTTGATGCCGTAGTGCTTGTCGGATGCAGCACTCGCCTCGACGCGGCAGTGGCTATTCTGCGCCGGCGCGGTATCCCCCTCGTTGCGATCGAGGCAGCAGCCCTGGACGGGGTTCTCGCCATTGACCTTGACAACCGTGAGGCATCGCACGCGCTGGCCGAACATGTGAGGGGCCTCGGCCACCTGTCCGTCGCGATCGTTACGCTTCCGCTGGACCCGAGCCGCGAGCGCGGGCCGCTCACCGCGGCGCTGGAGGCCGCGAGCACCGGTTACACGGCATCCGCCCGCATCACCGGTGTCCGGGAGGTCTTTCCCCATGCGAGCGGGTGGATTGCGGCCGGCAGCCTCGTCGAGGAGGGCAGGATCGCAGGCCTCCAGCTGTTGGGCGGTAGTGAAGGAATACGCGGCGGTGAAGGGTCGCGAGGGAGGGATCCACGCCCCACCGCAATCATCGCCCAGAGCGACCTGCTTGCCCGAGGTGTGATTCTTGCGGCGGAGGAGCTCGGCCTGCGCGTGCCTGAGGATGTGAGCATCGTCGGCTTCGACGGAGTGCGCCTGGAGGGGATGGGCGCTCGCGACCTCACCACCATGGTGCAGCCTGCGATCGAGAAGGGCCGTGCGGCCGGCCGCGGAGTCGTGGCGCTCCTTGCGGACGAACCAGGCATGCCCGAGCGTTTCACGTGTGTGTTTCACCGGGGCAACACCACCGGACCACCGCCCATCCCGCTCTCCTCTTGAGTCGCTTGCACGCCTCCAGCTCCCCGCTCCCGGCTCCCGGCTCCCGAGCGACCACTCCCTGAACGATGCGGGTGACCGTTATCGATGCGGCGGTTATAGCAACCGCGCCGATAACGAAATCGCGCATCGTCGGGCTGCGTTCTCAGCTGACGCCGACGACCATCCACCGCGCGGTTCGCGCGCGCAGGCTAAGGGTGACAGCGCGCGCTCCGAGGTAGCCGAAAGCGAACGTAACCATGAGCCAGGCGAGTCCAGTGGAATCCGCAGGCAGCCAGGCCAACACGGCGAAGGCGAGAGGTGCGAAAATTGCCACGTTAAGGATGCCGGTGAGGGCAAGATAACGCACGTCCCCGGCGCCGATGAGCACGCCATCGAGCACGAACACGAGCGCGCCGAGCGGAACCGAAAGGCCGAGTACGACCAGAGTCGGTGGAAGCAGGGCCACGACATCTGCTGAGCTTGTAAATGCGCTACCGAGGACGCCGCTCGTCAGTGTCACGACTATGCCGAGGGCGACTCCGCACAGGATTCCCCACTCGAGACAGCGCCGGAGCACCGCACGTACGGCGTCGAGGTCGCCAGCCCCGAGAGCCTGCCCCACGAGTGCCTGGGCCGCGATCGCGAGTGAATCCAGAGCGAAGGCGAGGGTTGCGAACAGGGTCATCGCCACCTGAAACGCGGCCAGCTCCGGCGAACCGAGCTGGGTCGCAACGAACACGGCAATGAGCATGGCCGCCCTCAGGCTTATGCTGCGCAGGAACAACCAGCCCCCGGACGTCACCCCTGACGCCATTCCCGCCCGCTGCGGTCGGAGCACCGCGCGCGATGCTTGGGCTAGGCGTACCACCACCCCTAGGTACACCGCGACCATGCCCCACTGAGCGATCACGGTGCCGATGGCCGACCCGGCCAACCCCAGCTTGAGGCCGTAGATGAATACGGCGTTCAGGGCGATGTTTGCAGCAAAGCCGATGCCAGCGACGTAAAGCGGTGTGCGAGTGTCTTGCAAGCCACGCAGCAAGCCGGTCGAGGCAAACACGAGCAACATTGCTGGCAGGCCGAGCATCGAGATGCGGAGGTAGTCGATGGCTTCCGTGGTCACCTCACCTGTCGCGCCGAACGCGCCGATCAGTGTGGGGCTGGCCAGCCATCCGATCGCCCCGAGCACGACGCCAAGACCGAGCGCCAACCACAGTCCGTCGATCCCTACAGACACGGCCCGGCTGCGATCACCCGCGCCCAGCCAGCGTGCGACAGATGGCGTTGTCGAGTACGCGAGGAACACCATCAGCCCGATCACGGTCTGCAGCACCGCGCTTGCGAGCCCCAGGCCAGCGAGCGGCGTCAACCCCAGGTGTCCGACCATGGCGGAGTCTGCGAGCAGGAACAACGGCTCGGCAATGAGGGCCCCGAGTGCCGGGACGGCGAGTCGCAGGATGTCGCGATCCACGGGACGACGGCTGAAAAGGTTGATACCTGACCCTATCGGCGCTCTGAAGTTAAACGAACCGGATATTTGCTGGGGGTCTAGCCGGCTGTTATACAAGTGTGTAGCATCCTATACATGCGTATAACCACCGAAGTTGCGGATCGCGACCTTACGACGCGTGCCCGTCTGCGCAACTCGGCGATTGAGGTGTTCGCAGTGAGCGGATTTACCGCCTCTATGCGCGACATCGCCGCACACGCTGGGGTGAGTGCGGGCCTCATTACACATCATTTCGGATCCAAGCAAAAGCTGCGTGAGGAGTGCGATGCCGAAGTGCTGCTGCACTACAGCAGGCTCAAGAGCGAGGGAATCGCGATGTCGCCTACGCAGACCATGACCATGATGGCCGAGCTCGACAGCTACGCATCGATGTTTGTTTACATCCTGAGAAGCGTGCGCGATGGCGGCGCCGCCGGCGTTACTTTTCTGGAGAACATGATCGAGGAGGCCGTGGCGTTCTCCGAGGAGGGCATCGCAACCGGCGTGGTGCGGCCCAGCCGTGACCCGCGGGCACGAGCCCGGTTTCTCGTGACGTCGAGCCTCGGTGGCCTCCTGCTTCAACTCTCCCTGCACCCCCATCTTGATCTCGCCGACATTGGTCCGACCGTGCGGCGACTCGTCGAGGACATCACGCTGCCCACCCTCGAGATCTACACGGAGGGAGTGCTCACCGATCGCCGATACCTCGACGAATACCTGTCGTATCTCAACAATCCAGCAACCACGTCATCGGAGTCCACACCATGACCGCATCCCTCGCCGTTGACGTCCGCGGCCTCGAAAAGAGCTTCGGTCCCGCGAAGGCCCTGGATGGGCTGGACCTCCAGGTCGGCACCGGCACCGTCGCCGGGTTTCTTGGTCCGAACGGCGCAGGTAAGTCGACGACCATCCGCATCCTGCTCGGTCTGCTCCGCGTCGACGGTGGCCACGCGACGCTGCTCGGAGGCGACCCGTGGCGCGATGCGGTTGAACTACACAAGCGAATCGCCTATGTCTCCGGTGACGTTACCCTGTGGCCGAGTCTCACCGGCGGGCAGGCGATCGACATTCTCGGCGCTTTGCGGGGAGACCACGACCGCAAGCGGGTCGATGCGTTCCTCACCCGCTTCGACCTCGATCCGACGAAGAAGGCGCGCAGTTATTCGAAGGGCAATCGCCAAAAGGTTGGACTCGTCGCTGCCTTCGCCAGCAGGGCAGAACTCCTCCTTCTCGACGAGCCGACGAACGGGCTCGATCCGCTCATGGAGGGCGTGTTCACCGAATGTGTCAAGGAGGCGCGTGCAGAAGGACGATCGGTGTTGCTTTCAAGCCACATCTTTGCCGAGGTTGAGAAGCTGTGTGACACGGTGACAATCATCCGTGACGGCCGAACCGTCGAATCCGGCACACTCGCAGAGCTCAGGCACCTCCAGAGGTCGAGGGTGACGGTGGCGCTGGACGGCGACCCCGCCACCCTCGCAACCGTCGACGGCGTACACGACCTGGTCGCAGAACGTGGGCAGGCCAGCTTCACGGTGGACAGCGTGGCGCTGCCCACTGTTCTGGCGGCGCTCGCTCCCCTCGGTCCGCGGGAGTTGGTCTCCACTCCACCGTCACTTGAAGAGCTGTTTCTGCACTACTACGGTGTTCACCCGGCGACGGAATCCATGCGCTCGCACAGGGCGGCGGAGTAGTGGCCACGACAGTCGGGATGCTCCCGAATGCACCGGGCGAGACAGGGACTAGCGCGAGAGCGCATCGCGCACCATACGCCGGGCTTGCTCTCATGATCCGCTTCATCGTGCGCCGCAATTGGCTCCGGATGCTGATCTGGCTGATCGTACTCGCGGGCATGGTGCCGCTCGTAATCACTTCGCAGCGCGAACTCTTTCCCACGCAGGCTGCACGGGATGCCTATGCCGCAGTAGCAAACACGCCAGCCCTCGCAGCGCTAACCGGTCTGCCGTACGCTGCGGGAACCCTCGGCGGCATCCTCAACATCAAACTGTGGATGACCATAGCAGTGGCTCTCGCCTTCGCCGTGATTTTTCTGGTGACCCGAAATGGCCGCGCGGAAGAGGAGGCCGGGCGAACGGAATTGCTCCGCGCCGGAGTGCTCGGCCGTCACGCGTATTCGCTCGCCAACTGGCTGGTTGCCGCGGCTTTCGCCGCTGTCATCGGGATAGCGTGTGCGGGGGCGGCGATGACCCAGGGGCTCCCTGGCGACGGCGCGCTGCTGATGGGCTCCTCCTTCCTCGGCGTCGCACTCGTGTTCTTAGCGGTATCGGCGGTGACGGGGCAACTCGCCAGAACAAGCCGTGGAGCAAACGCACTCGCGTCCATCGTCCTCGCGGTCGCCTATCTCATTCGGGCGGGGGCCGACGTCGGATCAGAGAGCGGCAAGGCCAACTGGGCGACCTGGCTTTCACCAATCGGATGGGCGCAACAGACGCGGTCATACGGTGAGAACCTGTGGTGGCCTCTGCTGCTGTGTCTGGGTGCCGCGCTTGCGCTGTGCTGGATCGCGCTCACTCTCGAGCGTCAACGTGATCTCGGCTCAGGACTTCTTCCAGAGCACGTCGGGCCGCGCGGGGCATCCGCTCTGCTGCGTACTCAGGTGGGCCTCACCCTTCGGCTTCAACGCGGATCGATCATCGGTTGGACGCTCGGGGTCATCGTGTTCGCGCTCTTCTTCGGCGGAGTTGCCACGGCGATGTCTAACCTGCTCTCACCCGATAATGCGATAACCAAGGCCTTTACCAGCCATTCGAGCAACGTTTTGGATGGTCTGCTCGGGTTCTTCCTGATGGCCAACGCCCTGCTGGTGGCCGCGTTCGTGCTGCAGAGTTCGGACTCTATTCGGGCCGAAGAAGCGGATGGCCGTGCCGAGTTGCAGTGGGCGTCCGCGATCTCCAGGGTGCGCTGGGCTGCTTCCCGGATGGCCGTCCCCGCAGTCGCCTCGTTCGTGCTGCTCGCCCTTAGTGGTGCTGCTATCGGTGGCGCCTTTGGGGCTGGTGTTGGCGACACCAGTCAGATTGCGCGCTTCTTTTGGGCCTCTCTCGCCTATTGGCCATCCGTGCTTCTCGTCATCGGGGTCGTGATGCTGTGTGCCGCCGCACTTCCGAGGGCCGCGGCATCCGTGACCTGGGCGCTCTTCGGAGTCGTGGTCATCCTGTCGATGTTCGGCGATCTTTTTGGACTTCCGGACTGGGTGGTAGAGAACACTCCGTTCACGGCTACGCCGCGGCTGGGCACAGACTTCGCCGTACTCCCCCTGATCGTGATCACCCTGCTTGCAGTGATCGCAGGAGGAATTGGGCTGTGGATCCTGCGGCGGCGCGACCTGACCAGCGCATAGCCCAGCTAATCCTCTTCTTGAGTGTGGGCCCGATCACCGAGTTGCCCACTTGTGTCCCTATTTTGGGCAGAATCGACCGAAATCAGGGCAAAAGTGGGCAACTCGCGCTCCTACTGCTTCTGCTGTGCCTCCAGGCGCGCCGTGTAGTGCATCGTGCCGTCCAGGCGATCAGCTTCACGCGGGTGGTGTTCGCGCAACAAGACCCAGCCGTCGGCAGCGAGCTTGCCTGCTTCACGCGGGTGGCCCGCGTCTCCGAGCTGCCTGCAGGCTTTCGCAAGAACTCTCGTGAGGCCGTCAATGACATCCGGAATCTCTCCATCGGCGACCGCAGCTGAGTCGTCATCGGCCACCACGTTCTCGGCGTGCGAGTCGTGGTCGCGGTCAGCCGACACGGCTGATTTCCACACGCCAGACGACAGGCCCCTCTTCGAGATAGGTCCACTCGTAACGTCCTGGCCAGAGCGACTCGCTCTGGTATCGCAGCGGAAGCGGGTCGTGGTCATTAACGATCACGAGTTTTCCCTCGGGTTCGAGTTCGCCGAGTCTTCCGAAGATAATGTTGTGGCGCGCGCCATGGGGCAGGGTGCGCACATCGAGATCGGTGGGCTCAGACGATACGTCGGGCATGGGGTCTCCTCATTCGAAAGCTGCGCCTGAACGGTGCAGTCATTTAGATGATAGAACTCCTCCAAAAGCTGTGGGGGAAAAGTTTCGTGAAAACTGATGGTCGAGTGCGCACAAACGCACCCGACCATCAGTGGCGAAAACGGGGAATCCTACTTTCGGACCGATTCCGCATTCTCCTTGCGTGTTCCGGCGACGGTACTGACATCCGTTCCACGCCACTTGCCGAGCAGGTTCATCAAATGGAACACAATGAGCGCTGCGACGGTGCCGAGGATGATGCCGCTGAAGCTCGCCTGACCCGCGTGCAGGGTGAAGTCTGCAATCGCGATAATCAGTGCGATGCCCGCGGTGAGCTGGTTCTTCGGCTTACTGAAATCGACCTTGTTCTCGACCCAGATGCGAACCCCAATGATCCCGATCAGTCCGTAGAGGGCTGTGGTTACACCGCCAAGCACGCCCGGTGGGATGGTGAAGATCACCGCACCAACCTTGGGAGACAGGCCGAGGAGGATGGCGACGATGCCAGCCACCCAGTATGCGGCGGTCGAGAAGACCCGAGTTGCCGCCATCACGCCGATGTTCTCACCGTAGGTCGTGGTCGGAGAACCGCCCCCGATCGCGCTGATCACCGTGGCGAGACCGTCCGCGAACAGCGCACGGCCGATCACCGGGTCGAGATCGCGTTCGGTCAGCTGCCCGACACCCTTGACGTGACCGACGTTCTCCGCGATCAGGGCGAGTACGACTGGCAGGAACATCAGGTAAATAGGGAAGTGCGCGAAGCTGAACGACGGGGTAATGAACTCTGGGAATCCGATCCAAGCCGCCTTCGCGACTCCGCTGAAGTCAATCTCGCCCATGAGGACCGCTGCCAGGTATCCAACAGCGACGCCTAGAACGATCGAGAGTCTTCCGATCATCCCTTTAAAAAGGACGGTGATCAGGATGACCGCGAGCAGCGTGATTACCGCAATGAGCGGCGACTTCTCGAAGTTGTTCTTTGCGGCCGGAGCCAAGTTAAAGCCGATAAGGGCAACAACGGTTCCAGCCACGATTGGTGGCATCATCACGTTGACCCAGCCGATCCCGGCCAGATGTACGACCAGGCCGACGATTGCCAAAAGGGCACCGACAATGAGAATGCCGCCGAGCGCGACACTCTTTCCGTCGGAGGCGACAGCCGCGGTGATCGGCGCGATGAATGCGAACGACGAACCGAGGTAGCTGGGCAACTTGTTCTGCGTGATGATCAGGAACAGCAGCGTACCGATGCCAGAGAACAACAGTGTTGTGCTGGGTGAGAACCCGGTGATCAGCGGGACCAGGAAGGTCGCGCCGAACATGGCCACCACGTGCTGGGAGCCGAATCCGATCGTACGAGGCCAGGTCAGCCGCTCTTCGGGCAGGACGATTTCTGACGCGGCGACATTCTTACCGTCTCCGTGTAGCTTCCAGATGGCCATTCAGGCTCCCTCGCTTCGATTGACTTTGCCAGAGAGTATTGCCCCCGGGGCTCGCGCGGCAAGTGGCGCGCCCTAACGGTCCCCCACCTCGTACGTTTTTGCCGTGCAGCCCCACCGACCATTTAGGCTTGGCTTTCATGAGTTCCGATTCGGCCACGAGCCCCGACGCCCCCCTCAACTCCGGAATCGACACCGCTGAGCTGGATGCCAGCATCCGTCCACAGGACGACCTCTTTCGCCACGTCAATGGCAAGTGGATCGAGCGCACCGCCATTCCAGATGACAAGGCCCGCTACGGCTCCTTCTATATGCTCGCGGAGGAGGCCGAGAAGGCGGTGCGCGACATCATCCTCGAGGCGCAGACCGCGGAAGCAGGCACCGAGGAGCGTAAGTTCGGTGACCTCTATGCGAGTTTCCTCGACGAGGAGCGCATCGAAGAACTGGGTGCAGGACCGCTGAAACCCCTCCTGGCCGAGGTAGATGCAATTCGCACGGTCAACGATTTTCTCAGCACACTCGGCCGCCTCGAACGGCAGGGCACGAACGGCTTCTTCCAGCTCTTCGTCGACAACGACCCGGGTAACCCGGAGCGTTATCTGGTATTCCTCGAACAAGGCGGCCTCGGCTTGCCAGATGAGTCGTACTACCGCGAGGAGAAGTTCGCCGAGACTCGCACGAGCTATCTTGCCTTCGTGGAAAAGATGTTGGAGCTCGCTGGAGTGACGGATGCCGCAGTCCGCGCTGAGCGCATCGTGGCGCTGGAGACCGCGATCGCCTTACAGCACTGGGACAATGTCAAAACCCGTGACAGCGAGGCAACCTACAATCTCACTACCTGGGCCGAGGTTGACGGTTTTGACCTGTGGATCACGGCGCTCGACGTGCCGAACGGCGCAGTTGACGAGCTTGTGGTGCGCGAGCCGAGCTTCGTCACGGGGCTTGCATCGTTGATCGATGACGACCACATCGACGCCTGGACGGACTGGTTGCGCTGGCAGGTCATCCGCTCGAACGCTGCATACTTGTCGAGCGATTTCGTCGCAGCCAATTTCGACTTTTACGGCAAGACCCTCACCGGCACACCGGAGATTCGGGCCCGCTGGAAGCGCGGCGTTTCGCTCGTAGAGGGTGCGCTGGGCGAGGCCATCGGGCGCATCTACGTCGAGCGGCACTTTCCTGGCGAGGCGAAGTCGAGCATGGATGTCCTGGTCGCCCACCTGATTGAGGCGTACCGGCAGAGCATTCGTGAACTGTCATGGATGACCGAGGCGACCCGCGAGCGCGCACTGGAAAAGCTCGACAAGTTCACTCCCAAGATCGGCTTCCCGGTGAAGTGGCGCGACTACTCCTCACTGTCAATCGATGCGAGTGACCTGCTTGGCAATGTGCGGGCGACGAACGAGTTCGAGTTCCAGCGCGAACTCGGCAAGGTCGGCAAGCCGCTCGACCGTGACGAATGGTTCATGACTCCGCAGACCATCAACGCCTACTACAACCCCGGTTTCAACGAGATTGTGTTCCCCGCTGCCATTTTGCAATTCCCGTTCTTCGACTCGAGTCGGGATGCTGCGGCCAACTTCGGCGCGATTGGCGCGGTTATCGGGCACGAGATTGGTCACGGTTTCGACGACCAGGGTTCAAAATATGATGGCGACGGCCGCCTCACCGACTGGTGGACCGAAGAAGACCGTGCAGCGTTTGAGAAGCTCACGACATCCCTGATTAAGCAGTACGACGCGCTTGCTCCACGGCAGATTCCCGAGCATCACGTTAACGGCGCGCTGACCATCGGGGAAAACATCGGCGACCTGGGTGGACTCGGTATCGCATGGAAGGCGTATCTCATCTCCCTCGATGGCAGGCAGTCACCCGTGATCGACGGCCTCACGGGCGCGGAACGTTTCTTCCTCTCGTGGGCACAGGCGTGGCAGCAGAAGACCCGCGACGAGGAGGCTATCCGACTGATTTCGATCGACCCACATTCGCCGAGCGAATTTCGGTGCAATCAAATTGTTCGCAATATCGACGAGTTTTATGAGACCTTTGGTGTTGCCGAAGGGGACAACCTTTGGCTCGACCCGAACGAGCGCGTGACCATTTGGTAGCTACTCGAGACCAGGAACGTCGTGAGCGGATCCGCCTGCCGAGGACGGGACGCCACCGCGGAACCAGTGGAGCGGAGAACTTCACCGGTTGCTTCACCGTGCTCGGAAACTTGGCTTATGGCGGGGCACAAGTCTCTGCCAACGTCATCGATCTGCAGAGTGGTATTACGCTGCTGTCAATCGACGACCGAATTGTGCTGCCCACGGCAAGCGTCGGCAAGGTGCTGTTGCTTATCGAGGTAGCCGCGCGCATGACGGAGCGGGATTTCGCTGGCTACGGCATCCTCGATAAGGGCCCGCTGGATGCCGTCGGCGGAGCCGGGCTGTGGCAACACCTGCAGGCTCCCGCGCTTCCGGTATCCGACCTGGCTGCCCTCGTCGGTGCTACGGGTGACAACCTCGCCACAAATGTGCTGTTGCGTCAGATTGGGCTGGATGCGGTGCGTGCCCGCGCTGAGTCGCTTGGCTTGGCCCGCACCGCCCTCCTCGATCGGGTACGTGATAATCGTGGACCAGACGATGCCCCGCAGCTTTCCGTCGGCTCGACCGCAGAGCTCGCCTGGCTGTTCTCGGCGCTCTACCGAGGTCAGGTAGTCGACCATGTGACCAGTCAGCGGGTGCTTGGCTGGCTGTCCCTGCACTCTGACCTGTCTATGGTGGCAAGTGCTTTCGGTCTCGAACCTCTCTCGCATCGCCTGAACGACCACGGGCTTCAGCTGGTCAATGCGACGGGAGTTGACCCGGGGGTGTGCTCCGAGGTGGGCTTTCTGCGCGGTGCGCGAGCGGGCATTGCATACGCGGTGACAGTGCAGTTTGCTGAGTCCGGGCTGCAGGCCAGGCTTCTGGTGTTGGATGCGATGCGTACGATCGGCTACGACCTTCTGGAATACGTGTACTGATTGTTCATAGGCGCAGCAATGTGCAAAATATCGACACTTGTCCTCATAAGGGGGGACATATAGACTCGCGCATGGCACTTGAGTCAGCGATACCCGATTTGCTGGCTGACCCCGACTGTGTCCATAAGTACATCAGGATTACCTATGTCGCTCCCCCGGCGGCCACGGCACACTACCCATGCCCGGCCATTTTTCGTATCAATTTTTTCCAAGGCTCGCCACGCAATTAGGCGTTCCAAGATTTGGAAGGCCGTCGCGATCATGACGACGGCCCTGCTTGCCGTGGGGCTGGGTGTCTCCGGCGTAGCGCTGACGGCGAGTGCTCACAACAACGTCGTGAGCGGCGCTGTCGCTTGCAGCACGAGCGGCCAAGGATGGACCGTCACGTGGACGGTAACGAACGACTGGGATCAAGACGCGACTATTGCCTCGACTTCGCCTGTTCTTGCCGGTGCTGCGGGAACCTTAATCAAGGCAGCATCGAATCGCAATGACTCGAATACCTTCAACTCGAAGACGTTCACGCAAGAAGTTACGACAAGGCCGACTTCATCTGGTCTCACCTTGGCTGTCACTGCCGACTGGACCGACGGCACGCACCGCGTCAACACCGCGACCGTTGCGCAATCGGCTTTCGTTACCACGTGCGCACCGCCGAAGTGCGTGGACACCTCGGCTTACAAGTACACCTATGACAAGAGTGACAACTCCGGAACGATCGACGTCACCGGTGAGACCTGCGGCAAGAAGCTTTACGTGTGGGCTACGAGTTGGAAGTACACCCTGAGTAGTTCGATCTGGCCTCAGACCATCGACCAGGTGTCCAAGCTGGTGATCGACAAGGCCGGCCATTACACCTACAAGCAGACTCCTACTTGTGGACAGGGTGACATCTACTCGTCCTGGAGTGACAACATCAATCCCGCGTCCCACAGTCCTCTGACAGGGCCGTCTGCCTGGGAGAAGTTCCTCAGTGGCTTGAGTGGAATCACTGGAACGGGTGGCCCAACGTATATGAACCAGAGCCTCAGTTGTGTATCGCAACTGCTGCCTACGGCATCGGTGGCCTTGGGAACGTGTGTGTATCCAGGCGGCAGCTCAAGCACTCCTGTTGTCTTCACCTTTGACAACAGCAAGTCCAACGTTGACGCTAGCTTCGCGGTGTCTGGCACGAACGCTTACACGAAAATTGTGAAGGCGGGACAAACAGCCACTGTGAACGGTCCGAGCCTCGCGAGCAACGTACAGGCCACCTATACGATCACGGCTACAGCCGGAAACTTCACGAAGACCTTCGCTGACCTGACGGTGACGGCTGGAAACTGCACACCGAAGGTGCCAACGCCTGTACACCGCACGGTAACCACCTACAACGTCGACTGCTCGCTGCTTTTGACGACAACGGCGACGACCTACACCACGGACTACGTATGGAACCCAAATACGTCCAAATACGAGTTGGGCACCGAGGTCGCGGGTACACCGGTTGTGAGCACGAAGACGACGACGCTTGACGAATTGAAGACGCTCGGCGTCGATGCTCCTTCGTGCATCCTGACAGCGGAAGCTGACCCAACCGACGGAGTGTGTGCTGCCGATGGTAAGACTTCGGTCAGCGGCTACATCACGGTCGATCTGAAAGAGAACGTGAGCTACCGGATCGTGGGAGTCGGAATCGACATCAACCCGGTGACAACAGCCAAAACGGATGTGCCTGCTGGGGATTACAAGGTGACAGCAACTGCTACAGCCCCGTACACGCTCAGTCAGTCGGAATGGAACCTGACGGTGAAAGCTAATTCCTGCCTTACGACGCTGGCAAGCTGGGATGCGAACGCCTATGCCACAAACCAGGTGTGTAATTCTGACGGCAGCACTGCGAACGGCTACATCAATGTCGACTTCATTGCAGAGCCTGGCTTTGAAGATGCAGTTCAGTACTTCGTGGGAACAACGAGGCTGACGTCTGCGAAGACTCACATGGCCGCGGGAACCTACACGGTGACTGCGAAGACCGCCGATCCAGCCGACACGATCGTAGGTGACTCGTCCTGGACGCTGACAATCGCACCGCCTTCGACCGCGTGCCCGCAGTTGAAGACACTGTCGTTCACTGGTGTCGATGGCGGAAGTATGGGCGGGATGTTGATCGTTGCCCTGTTGCTCCTGCTGGGTGGTGCTGGCGTATACACGGCCAGTCGTCTCCGCAACCGTGAGAGCTGAATAGCTAGCTAATACCAGTTCGGATGCCCGACTCCCGTAAGGGGGTCGGGCATCCGTTGTTCCAGCAGGATCTGGATCTGGACAACTGAATTACCCCTGAACTGGGGTCATCAAGACTGACCATTCTGTGGAGGGGCCTTGTCCTCTCTTTGGGGGACGTGGTAGCTTAGCAACGCGCTCCTGAGTAGCACATCACCCGAAGATGTGTCGCTGACCCCCGACTGTGGGCGCAATTGGTGGTGACCCAACCCATTTCCTCCTGACCCGCCGGTCTAACATCCGATATCCGGCCTGGTCGCGCTTACCCGCCTTGACTGCCCCTTTGGCCTTCTTTGGTCTGTGTCACTTAGTCCACGACACGTTGCGGTAAGCGCCGTTCGCATTCATCTAGCTCTTACCCGAGGGGATTTACCCAATGAAGAAACTGTTGGCAGTCTGTACGACTGCCCTGCAGGCCTTAGGGCTTGCACGTGGCGGAAATTCCGCCCCGCGCCACGCGCACAAGCGCGTACGCATCACGAAGCCACTTGCGGTCGTTACGACTGCGCTTCTCGCTACCGGTCTCGCCGTCGTTGGTGTCGCAGCCCCAGCCTCTGCGCACAACCAGAGCGTAACGTCAACTTGTTCGGTGCTCACTGTGAACCTCACAAATTACCAGGCGACAGTTCCGGGATCTGACACCACCTACAAGACGATTCCGAACCCGGCCTACGTTCCGGCGTCAAGCACGACAACGTATCAGCGCTACTCATGGACCGGAGGGAACCAGAGCACGGCTCCGACGGAGGTTCCGCCGAGCCAGAACTGGCAAGCAAACACCGACAACTATGACGGAGCTGGTCACGGAACCGATCCAGTAAATTCCCCTTTTAAGGGAAATAGCGGGGATTGGTTTTACTGGACTGGCACCGTCACCGTGACACCGGCTGTCGGTACTCCAACGATTCAGGTCGTGGATCACCAGGGAACGGCACAGAAGACCAACCACGTGAAGGTCACGATCGATGGCGCCGCCACCCCTGTGGCAGACACGGACTTCAGTACGAGCTACAACAACACTTTCAACTTCGCTAACTCGAACGAGTCGCACAACTGGGTTGTGACAGTGACGGCCTGGGACGACCTAGACGGAGTTAACGGGTGGACCAAGACCATTACGGGCTCAAGTACCGCCTGTGTTACGCCCCCGGTCATTACTCCGAAGGTGTGCTCGATTACGTCGACCATGCCCACGAGCACGAATCTCGATCAGCACGGTTGGGTTTTGAAGGCTGGCACGGCAACGTATGTTGCGGGTGGTGTGCAGTTGACGTCGACGAACTGGGATGGCGGAAAGGTCACCCTTTCGACAAACTTCCCACTTTCGGAAGCTGGCGCTGCGGCGATCGACTACACGCAGGGTCCAGGCTCAGGGTCGGTCGCGATCTTGTTCAATACGTCGGATGGTAATCAGATTCATTACGAGCCGTTCGCGGGCTACACGCACCCATGGTTTGCTGACAACGCGGGAGTCTTCCCGCTCGGTGGCGGCGGACAGGGCAGCGCGTACTCAAGCGTTGACTTGAACGGGATGCTCAGCAACCCGACAGTAACGTCAGTTGTGGTTGGGGTCTGGGGTGAGACGTCGGATGTTGTGACGGTTCACTCGGCGACGTTCAACTGCGCTACGCAACCGTTCGACTACGCGATTCCGGCTGCACAGGTTTGTACCGCTACCGGAGCGCCCTACACAGAGGATGGCTTCCCCGTCTTCAACTCGGAAGGTCAGGAGTACCTTGGCGGTTCAGGGCACGCGCTGAACTGGTTGGTTCCCACCTCGGGCAACCTGCAGGGAATCACGAGTGTGGGCTATACCATCAGTGCTGCGACCGGGTATCAGGCGGCTTACCGCTTCGTGCTCTACGCCAACGGAACGTCCGGGTACACCTCGGTCACCGCTGAACCTTACATGAATGGCTGGGTTGCAGGACAGACCGGAACGTTCACGATCGGTCAGAGCACGCTGGTGTGGAACTCGCACATCTCCTCAGGACCGGGCTCGCAGAGCCAACCGGTCACGATCGCTGCGATGGCCGCTCTGATCCCGAACAACCAGCTGATCAGCCAAGGGATCCACCTTGGTTCCACTGCGGGTGAAGGCCAGAACACCACCGTGAGTAGCATCACGGGATGCGCGAGCTTTGCTGCTCCGAGCCAGCCCCCGGCCACCACGCGCCAGGTCGTCAAGAAGAAGGCCCCTGTCTGCACGGTGAATGAGGACGGCACCTTCCCCGGTGGCGGAACCATCAAGGTCGTCACACGTAACTACCAGACCCCGTTCGTCTGGAGCCAGGACAGCCAGTCCTACGTTCCCGGCACCGAGGTTCAGGTGGGCAAGAAAATCGTGACCTTCGAGGACGCCACGGCGACGCAGTGCCCAACCTCAGTGGTGATTGCGACTGATCCGGAAGTTGTTCAGCCGCAGTGCGTCATTGGCGAAGGCGACGCGACTGTGAACTCTGGTTACATCACCATTGCTGTGACGCCAAACGTCAAGTACTCGATCACGGGTACCACTGATGACAACGTCGCGGTGAACCTCACCGATGTTGGAGCTCAAACCGAGTTGGCGCCCGGAACGTATACGGTGTCGGCAACTGCTGATTCCGGATACGTGTTGGCCGAGAACGATGGGCCATGGATCCGCACGATCACAGCATTCGAAGGCAACTGCGACTTGGTTACCCTAGCTCCGATCCCAACCGCGGTGACGAGCACCGACCAGGTGTGCACTACAGGTGACGCGACTGGTGGAACCATCACCGTGGGCCAGGTAATTGGTGAGGGAGGGTCGACCGACTTCTTCGGAGCCGGTGTGGACTACTTCATCAATGGCACCAAGGTAACGAGCAAAACCACCACGGTTCCGGCTGGTACCTACAAGGTGACTGCTGTAGCTGACCCGGCTGGTGATGCCTCGGTTGATGGTGAGAGTGCGTGGACCATCACGGTTGCCGCTCCTGCCTCGTGCCCGCAGTTGACGACACTGGCATTCACTGGTGTCGATGGAAACATGAGTGGCATGTTGATCATTGCCCTGTTCTTGCTGCTGGGTGGTGCTGGTGCTGTCACGGCCAGTCGTCTCCGCAGTCGTGAGAGCTGAATAGTTAGGTAGTACCTGTTCGGATGCCCGGCTCCCGTGAGGGGGTCGGGCATCCGGCATTTAAGCTGAAGGAAACGACCCGGGAGCTTCAAGCCGCCCCCCAGCCGAAGAGAGGAGACTGGATTGGTGCCAGCTCAATACAGTCCACCGGCCGCTCTCAGCGTTGAGGAGAAGGCCACCCTCGTTGTCGGAAGCGGATTTTGGCACACTGCAGCCGTGCCCGGCATCCGCTCCATCATGGTCGCGGACGGCCCGCACGGGCTGCGCAAACAAGCGGCAGGCGGCGACCACCTCGGAATTGGCGTCAGTGTGCCCGCCACCTGCTTCCCGCCTGCGGTCGCGCTCGCTTCCACCTTCAACACCCAGCTCGTAGAACGCGTGGGCATCGCACTCGGTGAGGAAGCGCGCGCCGAAGACGTTGCGGTGCTGCTCGGGCCAGGCGTCAATATCAAGCGGTCGCCGCTGTGCGGCCGCAACTTCGAATACTTCAGTGAAGACCCGCTGGTAAGCGGTGAACTCGGCGCAGCCCTCGTGCGCGGTTTGCAGAGCCAGGGCGTCGGGGCGTCCCTTAAACACTTTGCAGCGAACAACCAGGAAACAAACCGGATGACCGTCAGCGCCGACATAGACGAGCGCACCCTGCGCGAAATCTACCTCCCCGCATTTGAAACGATCGTCACACGCGAACAGCCGTGGACGGTCATGTGCAGTTACAACCGTCTCAACGGGGTCGCGACTGCGGAGTCGCACTGGCTGCTCACCACTCTGCTCCGCGAAGAATGGGGATTCAGTGGCCTGGTCGTCAGCGACTGGGGTGCCGTCGACGGACGGGTTGCCGCACTCGTAGCTGGGACCGACCTCGAAATGCCAGGACCACAGGCCGACAGCCATGCCGCAGTGATGCAGGCGCTACGGGATGGATCGCTCAAGGAGAGCACGCTGGATGTTGCTGTGGAACGAGTGCGCGCGCTCGTGACCCGAGCGTCGACAGCCTCTTCAACAGGAGAAACGGGTGGCGACGGTAGCTCAACAGGAGCGACTGCCGGCAATGGATCGTCCGTTCCTGTCGGAGCGCGCGTCTACGCCGACCGGCACCACGAGCTCGCGCGAGAGGCGGCGGCGGAATCCATTGTCCTGCTGCGTAACGAGGGCGGCGTGCTTCCGCTCAGCCCGGCCGCCACCATCACCGTTATTGGCGAGCTCGCCCGTTCGCCGCGCATCCAGGGGGCCGGCAGTTCGCAAGTGAACCCCACCCGGGTGGACAACCCGCTCGAGGAGCTTCGGACGCGGGCATCCGTCGACTTTGCTGCCGGGTACACCCTCGGCGCGGACACCAACGGCACCTTGCACGACGAAGCGGTGCAGCTCGCAGCGCGCTCGGATGTCGTGCTGCTGTTCCTGGGGCTGCCGGAGGGCGAGGAGTCCGAGGGCTACGATCGCACTCGGCTGGACCTGCCGCAAGACCAGCTCGCACTGGTCGCTGCGATCGCAGCGGTGAACCCGCGCACGGTCGTGGTGCTCACCAACGGCGGCGTCGTCACTCTCGAACCGTGGCACGACGACGTTGCCGGCATCCTCGAATGCTGGCTGCTCGGGCAGGCGGGCGGCCGTGCGATCGCGGACGTCGTTTTTGGCGACACGAACCCGTCAGGTCGACTGGCCGAAACCATCCCGTTCCGTCTGCAAGACACCCCCTCCTTCCTCAACTTTCCAGGCGATGGCAACGTCGTGCGGTACAGCGAGGGGATGTTCGTCGGATACCGGCACTACGAGACCATTGGTCTCGCCGCTCGCTACCCATTTGGCTTCGGGCTCAGCTACACGAGCTTCGGCTATACGGATCTGCGTGTGCGCCGCGATCAGGTTTCCGTCACAGTGACTAACACCGGCAAGCGCGCCGGAAAGGAGGTCGTGCAGCTGTATGTTTCGGCACCGAGCGGCCAGGCCGGAACCCCGTTGCGCGAATTGCGCGGGTTCACGAAGGTGACGCTGGACCCTGGCGAAAGCAGAGTGGTCAGCGTCACTCTGGGAGCTCGCGCGTTCAGCTATTGGGATGTGGAGTCCTCGGCCTGGGTGGTCGCAGGCGGCACCTACGAGGTGCAGCTGGGTCGCTCGGCACACGACATCGTGCTGACCGCACCATTCCGCAGGTCGAGCACGAGGAAGGAGCATCCGCTCACCATGGAATCCCCAGTCTCAGCTTGGCTCGCGCACCCCGTGACCGGGCCCATCCTGCGTCGTGCGGCCGCGCGTGAGAGCCCGAAAGAGGGCGGAACCAGCCTGCTTGAGATGGTTGGGTCGATGCCGATGCGACGCCTCCTGCGCTTTCCCGGCGTCGAGATCGATCACGCTCAACTTCAACTGCTGCGCCGCGTGGCGAACAATCCTGCTGTGCTCGGCCTCGCCCGCGGTGTCGCGCGCATCCGCTCCGC
>JBDTIM010000015.1:0-4629 GCA_039936355.1 Lacisediminihabitans sp.
AAAATGACAAGTTGCCTCCACAAGGGAACCGAATGAGTAGCGATTGAGTCCCGAATCAATCTGGACTACCTCAAAGTGACCGGCTCGCTCCTCGATGAACCCCAGCAGGCTTCGCGCGTCGTACTCCGGCCAGTGCGTGTCACAAACGCGCCACTGAGATGCCGACAACGCCTGCACAATGATATGCGTAGCGACGGGTGCTGTGGTGTGCGACATCCCGTTTGCGGGGCGGGGAGAGGGTGAGGCTGCGGGACCCGCACTGCCGAAAAATGCAGTCGTCAAGAAAGTTTCTCCTCACACGAAAACGGTTCCCGATAGTGGCCCTCAGTGTGGAGCACGCCACTTCCCTGCACGCGGCTAGATAGACGTGTTCCTGCGTCCGGAGATCGAGCGGAGCAGCCACGCAATGACCGCGATGACGAGAAGGACCACACCCACCCATAGCAGCCACTGAACTGCCTGGACGAAACCACCGATAAAGAGCAGGACAACGGCGACGATTGCGATGATGACGAGAAGTGCACTCATGTTAATCACATTCCAATCAATAGATTCCGGTTCATTCGGCAGCGGAATTGTTCCGCCTATTCATTAATAATCACCCCCACTATTTTCTTCAAGGGGTGGCGTTTCCGACCGCAATGGGGTATTAAACGGGCACCTTACGGACGTGCAGGTACCGCAGAACCGGGGACTACAAGCACCGGAACAGAGGCAAATTCGAGCACGCGCAGCGTGTGGCTTCCTACCTTCGGTATGGCATGACCCGGACGATCCACCGACGCCATAACGATCAGGGTCGCGGCAACCTCGCGCGCCTCGTTCAGGATCTCCGACGCGACTGTGCCGGTGCGCTGGCCCGTCGTCGCTTCGACACCGCTCCTGGCAGCGAGAGCCGCAACATGGTTCAGGATGGCCGCGGCCTCCGATTCGAGTTGCCCGGCCAGGGCGGCACCGAATGCCTGACCCGCGCGTCCTGGGACCGGCGTTGGATCGACGATCGTCACCACGCGAAGCTGCGCGCCGAGTCGAGCGGCGTATGCAACGGCCACCTCGGCCGCGGCGAACGCCGCTGGCGAGTCATTGACGGCGACTAAAACCGTGGTCACCCGGGCGACGTCAGCCATCTAATCCTCCTGAAGCGCGTGAAGTCGAGGTCGGCGCCTGGTCGACCAGTGCACGATTATCTTCTGCCCAGCGCACCCGCAGGCTTTCTTCGAGTTCCTGCCCATCTAGCTGCCGCTGAATAGTGGCGATGCTGGCCTCCAGCCGGGGAATCCAGGTGTTATCAATCGCGCGCTGCCGCATGCGCGTCACCGCGAGTTCCGTCGTGAGCAGAAGCACGGCGCGGCTGGCCGCAGCGCAGCGAGCTGCGGCGGCGAGCGAGTCTCGGTGTGACCGCGCTGTGTACGACAACGCAGAAGACCCACCGGGATGACGCTCCGCTGGGAGCTCCACCGTTGCGTCTTCGGGATAACTCACTCCCATCGCCCCACCCCAGCTCAACTCCACGAGTGCCGCCCCATCGGCGGACGCTGCCCGTATTCGATCCCGGCCATCGAACGCCGCGCTCTTCTTTAACCAAGTCGCCGAAACTCGCGCGAGGCTCTCCCAAGCACCCCGATTTCGCTCGGCGAACAGCTCCAGACGCTCGAGTTCATCGGCCAGGATGTGTTGCTTGCGATCCAGGAGGGTACTGCCGCGACGCGCGGTTTCGAGTTGGCCTGCGATGCGAGCTTTGCCTGATCGTCCTGTCTCATTCACGATTCCCACGTTCCTTGGGGAGGTACTTATCGAGGAGCGCGGTGGACAACATGGTCAGTTCTTGAACGGGCAGCGTGGCAAGTGCGCGCCACGCCCGAGCTAGAGTGTCTTCGAACGAGCGCGCCTCATTGTCGCGCTGATCAAAGAGCTCCCGCTCAACGAGATCTCGGTAGGCGATGTACCTGCGGTCGGTCTCGCTCAGCGCCGCGGCACCAACGAGCTCAGAAAGTTCTGCTACCTGACGTGCTCTCGCCATTGCGGCAAGCACCTGAGCTGCCACGTCTAGATGGTCCTCCCGGGTCTTCTTGCCGCCAACGCCGTTGCGCATTAACCGCGAGAGCGAGGAGAGCACGTCAACGGGAGGATAAATCCCATGCGCCTGCACCTCGGGCGAGAGAACGATTTGACCTTCGGTGATGTAGCCGGTCAGATCAGGCACGGGGTGCGTGATGTCGCCAGCGGGCATCGTGAGCACTGGTAGTACCGTCACGGAGCCATCCCGGCCCTTAACCCGACCACAGCGTTCGTACAGTGTCGCAAGATCGCTATAGAGGTAACCGGGGTAACCACGGCGAGCAGGAATCTCGCGACGAGCGGCCGAGACCTCCCGCACCGCCTCGGCATAACTCGTCATGTCGGACATGATCACCAGGACATCGAGACCCTCCTCAAAAGCCAGATTTTCGGCAATTGTCAGGGCTATCCTCGGCGTCAGAATACGCTCGATGACCGGATCATCCGCAGCGTTGAGGAGCATGACCAACTCGCCCGACGCCGATCGCTCTTCGAGCCGGTCGCGCACCGTGGCAATGTCGGCATGGGTGAGCCCCATCGCCGCGAAGACCACACGAAATGGGCGCCCGCTCGCTGTCGCCTGCGCCGCGATCTGCGTCGCAAGAGCCAGGTGAGGCAATCCAGGCACCGAGAAAATGGGTAGCTTTTGGCCTTTCACCAGAGTCATCAGACCGTCAATGACCGAGATTCCCGTGAGCACCGGTTCCGCCGGAGACTCCCGGTAGACCGGGTTGAGCGGCCATCCACTGACGGGTACGGTCGAATCTCCGACAACCGGAGGCCCGCCATCAAGAGGGCTGCCTCTCCCGCTGCACACCCGCCCGAGCCAGCCAGTGCCCACCGGAATCGCGAAGGAGCGCCCGGCGAAGCGCACGCCAACGCCCTCGGGTGTCAGCCCATCAGTACCCTCCATTACCTGCACGGTGACGAGGTCATGGTCTACTTCGAGAACCTGGCCATGTCTGTCGATATCTCCATCGACCTTTATCGTGACGGACTCCTCCCAGCCAACGCCCTCTACGCCGCCCAGAACGAGAATTGGACCGCGGAGGGAACGCACATCGCCGTAGACGATCCCCTCGCGAGTGCTATCGGGCGTCACCACTTTCTCTTCGGAATGCGTATTCGGTTTTCGTGCCGTCATTGCAGGGCTCCCAGCATGTGTACGATTTCGGCCAGCCGTGAGGCGACACCGGCAGCATCCGCCGGATCCGTCTCTTCTCTCGCACGCAGAACCACGCCAAAATCAGCCTGTTCAATGAGTGTCGCCGCCAGCCCACCCTGCACAAGCTTCTGGCATTCGTCGACAACGTCGAGCACCAAATCGAGTAGCGCAGCGCCTTTCTCATCGGAGCAGAAACCGTCATTAGGGCTGAGCGCACTTTGCAGCAGTACCCCATCGCGGATGAGTTTGCCGCCGAGAAGCACCATGCGCTCATGGCCGGGGAGAGAACTCACCCCCATAATCTCGGCCAAAGAGCCAAGACGGTCGGCTTCGGCCAGCAGGGCGACCGCGCGGGAGCGTCGCCCAGTCCAGCCTGGCTCTCCGTTGTCGGTGTACCACCGACCGATAGCATCCACATCGCGTGCGAACGAACCATTCCAGCTCACGGCCGGATAATGCCTGGAGTAGGCAAGGTCGCGATCCAGCAACCAGAGGGAGCGGACGAACCGTTGCGTGTCTGTCGTTACCGGTTCCGTCATGTCCCCGCCAGCGGGAGACACCGCGCCAATGACGGTAACAGAGGCGGTGTGCCCGCTCAGAGTCTCAACTCGACCGGCACGTTCATAGAACGCCGCCAGAGCCGAGGCCAGAGTGGCCGGATATCCGTCTTCGGCGGGAAGATCGCCGTTGCGATTCGCGAACTCGCGTAGCGCTTCGGCCCACCGCGAGGTGGAGTCGGCGATGACGACTACTTCGTAACCCATATCCCGATAAAACTCGGCGACGGTGATCCCCGTGTAGATGCTCGCTTCGCGGGCCATCATCGGCATATTCGACGTGTTCGCGATGACGACGGTGCGATCCATCAGCCGCCCCCCGGTGCGTCCGTCGACCAACTTGGACAGATCGTCGAGTACGTCTGCCATTTCGTTGCCACGTTCACCGCACCCCACATACACGATGACGTCGGCGTCGCTCCATTTCGCAATTTGCTGGAGCAGCATCGTCTTTCCCGTTCCGAAGCCACCGGGAACTGCAGCCGCCGCACCTCGCGCCAGCGGATAGATGAGGTCAAGAACACGCTGCCCGGTGTGCAGTGGAACTGCCTCGGAGAGCGACTGGCGAAAGGGTCGTGCCCGGCGCACAGGCCAACGCTCCGCGAGCGTCACCGTGCGGTCGCCGACCGTGGCCACCGGATCAAGCGCGTGCAGAATCCCCTTCGGCGCCAGCCACGAGAGCATCCCCGAAACCCCCCACGGAACAAGAACCCTGTGCTCGACCGCGCCGGAGTCAGGAACCGTTCCGAGCACATCGCCCGCGGAGACTGATGCGCCCTCTGCGGCAGCCGGCACAAAAGTCCATTCCGCTGACAGAGTCGCTGGGTCTTCCGCGGATGCCGCTCGGTC
>JBDTIM010000016.1:0-17823 GCA_039936355.1 Lacisediminihabitans sp.
GTCGTGATTATCAAACACGGTGAACGGCGTTGGCGTGTACCAAACGGAGTCAATCTCGATGCGACCGAGCGTCCCGATCACCACGGCACGATTCGGACCGAGGGTGTCGAGTGCGGCATGCAGCACCGCCTGTTGCCCTTCCGCATAGCTCAGCAGGATCGCCGTCTGGCGATCCACCCCAGTCGCTGTCTTCGCGGCATTGGCCTGAATTGTTGCCGGCGCCCCGAACAGGTCGTGCGCGAAAGACACCGGGTAGATACCGAGGTCGAGCAAGGCCCCACCCCCGAGCGCAGGGTTGTTCACGCGATGAGCCGGATCCTTCGACAAGTCCTGGTTATGATCTGCGAGCAGCGTGCGTACCTCACCGATCGTCCCGGCGGCAATGATCTCGCGAATGCGCAGCATGTGAGGCAGGAACCTCGTCCACATGGCCTCGAGAATTACGAGGTGCTTGTCTGCCGCCAACTTGACGATGGACCGCGCTTCCGCGGCGTTCATGGCGAAAGCCTTCTCCACCAGTACGTGTTTGCCCGCGTTCAGGGCGAGTGTGGCGTTCTGAGCGTGAAACGGATGCGGGGTCGACACATAAATCACGTCAACATCCGGGTCGGCCACGAGTGCCTCGTAGCTGTCGTGGGCGGCCGGGATCCCGAACTCGGCAGCGAAATCGTTCGCCGAACGCTGCGTCCTGGAGCCGACAGCGCTGACGACGAATCCATTACCGAGCAGATCCGTGGTCTGCTGATGCGCGATCCATCCGGTACCCAGGATTCCCCAGCGAAGTACAGACATAGCGTGCCTCCCCGTACCAGCGGCCCTCGCTCGGAACGATTTTGTTCAGAGCGAATCTAACAGCCGCAGTGCGGACATACGAAACGTGATAAGCCCTAGCAACCCACCCAGCGCGCCGCCGCCCGTGTGAAGCTGTACGCGTCACCGTTGCCACCGTGGGTCATGGCGAAGTTGATGCACACACCGGCGGTGTTGCCGGTGAAGGACGGCCGATAGAGCGAAGCCCGGTGCGAGAGCGAGTCCCACCACTTCTGGGCAACAGTCGCGCCGCTGTTGCCGGTTCCGCCTGCAAGGTTGCCGTCGCATCCGACGCTCGGTGACGTCACCGAATAGTACTGACCGGTGGCCGGGTTAGGATTGATGCTTCTCACACCCATATGACCCCAGGTGTTTCCCGGATTCGAGTCTGGGTCGTTGCCCATCCAGGTGAGCCGCTGCTCCATGCAGGAGTCGTAGCGGAAGTGGCTCATCGGAACTGGCTGCAGGCAGTTTGCGACGCGGATGGCGTTGTATGCCGCGGCGAAGCTGGCGAGGTCAGCGTTGCCGTTGACACCACCACCGACGTTGCCTGGGCAGCCGCCTCCGGATGCTGCGGCCGCCGCTCGACGTTGAGTCGTCGTCACTGGGCTGCTGCCACTGGTCCTGCTCGAGCCGCTCCTGCTGGGGCCGCTCCTGCTGGGGCCGCTAGCGGCTTCGACAACGGGAGGGGCGGGCTTCGGAACGGGCTTCTGCGCAAGGTGTTCGGTGTCGACCGTTGTCGCCACCGGGGCGGAGGCTGCAGCCTTAATCGACGCTGCGTTCTGAGCTATGGATGACGGAACTCGACTCGCGAAGGCCGCAATATTCGACGAGGCAACGGATGCCGTTCCCTCGCTCGTCGCCACAACCGGCGACGCGAAGAGGGGGGCGGAGCTGTTTCCGGCCTGAGCCGAAGAACTGCCGTTACCGAGAAGCGCTGGACCGCTACCTCCGATGAACGGCAGGACAAGCGTCAACACCGCCGTAAACACAGTCGTCAGTAATGCGAAACGCTTCATTACAGTTCCCCCGAACCCCCAAGACCCGAGCGTGTACCCCGAATAACACGCGCCCGAAGGCCTTAACTCTGAGCAACATTATGCGGACATCCCTCCATTCGCAAGCTGGAGCCTTATTTGGGGGACAAAAACACCCTCGTTTTGGGGGTGTTTCGTTCCCCTTCTGGGCTGTGAACAAGATGGTCCGCCCATCCTTGTCCCCCAAAATGCTGACACAATCTCTAAGCTGTTCGCAGCCTGCATCTCGCACTGTTAGACGGATCGCGCGCCGGGCCCCTCACGGAGCCGCCTGTCAGAATCGAACTGACGACCTTCTCATTACGAGTGAGATGCTCTACCAACTGAGCTAAGGCGGCGTGAGCCGGTTGCCGGGCACACAGCAAGAAAGCTTAGCCGATCCGTGAGGCGGGATTGCACGAAAGCAACACCGCGGCGTCTGCGAAAATCATCGGGCGCAACCGACATCTTTAGCAGTGCGGGTCGGTCGCCGGTACCGTCCCGTGCAACAGAAAATCGTCAACCGCATTGTTCACGCAGGAGTTCGACTTGTTGTACGCGGTGTGGCCCTCGCCCTTGTAGGTAACCAAATGCCCGTTCTGGAGCTCCTTCGAGACGTTAACCGCCCATGCGTATGGAGTCGCCGGATCGTTGGTGGTACCAACCACCAGGATGGGCGCAGAACCTTTAGCAGCGATCGCAACCCGATCGCGCTTCGACGCAAATGGCCACTGGCCACAGGTATCTCCGTACGACATCTGCGGCCCGAACACGGGCGCGAGTACATCCAGTTTCTTCGCGTTGGCGCGCTGGGTTTCAACCGAATGATCCGACTTGTAATCCAGGCAGTTGATGGCGATGAACGCCTCCGTCTGGTTGTCTGTGTATGTTCCGTCGGGTTTGCGGTCGTTGTAGCTGTCGGCGAGCTGGAATGCGTAGTCTGCATTGCCACTCATCACATCCGTGAACAACTGACTGAGGTACTGCCAATTGTCGCGGCTGTACAGCGGCAGGATGATGGCGTTGAACATGGTCGCGCTACCAAGTTGGCGGCCATCTTTTGCACGGAGTGGACTGGCATCCAGACTGCTCAGAAGTGCCCGAATCTCGGTCATCGCCGAGCTGACACCGGTGAGACCCGAGCCGGTAAAGGGGCATTTGGTGCCGGTAAGGCAGTCCGCGAGATACGCCCGAAGCGCGCTTTCGAAGCCTCGTGCCTGCATCGACGTGACATCGAAATCGCTCGTAGCCGGGTCGACTACGCCGTCGAAGACCAAGTGACCGGTCTTCTTCGGGTACAGCTCTGCGTAGGTGGAACCGAGAAGCGTTCCGTAGGAGTAGCCGAGGTAGTTCAGCTTCTCATCACCGAGGATGGCGCGCAGCATATCGAGGTCCCTGGCCGCACTCGTCGTGTCGACGAAGCCGAGCAGTTTCCCCGTGTATTTGAGGCAGGCCTCACCGAACTTCTTCGACTGAGACTCCTGGTCGGCTATCCAGGCATCCGAACCGACCTGATGCGGCGAGATGTCGTAAAGGAACGAATCCATGTCTTTGGGGTTTTCGTAGCACTTCACCGCCGATGATTTATTGACTCCGCGCGGATCGAAGCCGACGATGTCGTAACTCGACTTCAACTTCGCATCGACCGCGTAATCGAGACTGTCCGCAACGAAAGAGTATCCGGATGCGCCAGGGCCGCCGGGATTCACTAGCAGTGAGCCGAGCCTGGTCCCGGATGCCTGGTGCCGAATCAGGGCGAGCTTAATCGAGTCGGTGGCCGGGTTGTTCCAGTCCATCGGTGCGGTGGCCGTCGCACACTGGAAGGCACCCTTCTCACAGCTCGACCACGTCAGCACCTGCGTGTAAAACGGTTCCAGCTCTGCGGCGACCTTCTCCTTCACCGGGGACGATGTAACTTGCTTCGGCAGGAATGCCGAAACGCAGCCACTGAGCGGCAGCACGACGGCGACGGCCGCCGCAACCAATGCCACACGAATGGACTTGCCCAGAAATGTCATCGCGAGGCTCCGCTTCTGGAAGACCCAGCGACGGCGGCATCGCTCCTGGCGGCGCTGATAAGCATCGCCTCGAGAGCGAGCGCTGGAGACACATTGCCGTCGATACGGCGGCGAGCCGTGGCAATCGCATCCATCGTGGCAAGCGTCGCGACCGCTGTGCTCGCCTCGCTTGCCGCGACCAACTGCACATGAATGCTGAGGTTGATCGACTCGAGCGACGAGCCCAGTTGGACAAGCAGAATGTCGCGATACAGTGACAACAGATCGACGAGGATGCGATCAATCCCGTCACGCAGACTCCTGGTTGCCCTGCGTTTCTGGTCCTCTTCGAGCGTCTTCAACTGGCTTCGAAGAGCCGGCGGGATCGTGCCGCCAGGAGCGATACCGAGCGAGCGAAGAGTCGACGCGCGCTCTTCTGCGTCGCGCTCCTCAGTGATCGCTTTGGCATCCGCGCCGGCCAGGTCAAGAAGAGTGGCCGCGGCGATGACAGCATCAGAAACGGTGTGGATGCCGAGCGCCGTCTCCAGCGTCTTCTGCCGCCGTTGCCTCGCCTCGGCATTGGTCGCCAGACGGGATGCCATGCCGATGTGGCTCTGCGCCTCACGCGCTGCGCGGGTAGCGGTGGGCAAATCGACTCCGTCTCGGCGGGAAATCAGCGCGGCGACCTCATCGACCGCGGGAACTCGCAAACGAACGGTGCGCACGCGGGAACGAATGGTTGGAATGAGATCTGCCTCGCTGGGAGCACACAGGATCCACACCGTGCGAGGCGGTGGCTCCTCGAGCGCCTTGAGCAGGACGTTAGAGGTGCGCTCAACCATGCGGTCGGCATCCTCGATGACCATCACCCGGTAGCGACCGAGGGACGGCGAGAACTGTGAACTAGCGACAATCTTCTTGACGTCCTCCATCTTGATGATCACGCCCTCGGTGCTGAGAACGGCCAGATCAGGATGCGTGCGCGCCACCACCTGGCGCGCCGTTACGTCGTCGCCGTCCGGGCCTGCAGGGCTCAGCAGTGCGGTAGCGAAGGCGTATGCCAGGTTGGATCGACCAGAACCGGGAGGTCCGGTGATCAACCAGGAATGGGTCATAGCAGACTGGCCGATCGACGCGTCGCCGTGGGACGAGTCAGAAGCCGCGGTACGGAAGATGGCAATGGCTTCTGCCTGCCCGGTCAGTTCGTCCCACACGGTCACACGGGTAAGCATAAGCGGCACGGCTGACTGTGAGCGGTCTGGCTCAGCGAGCGAGGAGCAGCTCGACGCGGGTGCGCACTGTCGCCGCAATCGCGTCGATGGAGTCTGTAGCATTCAACACGAGAAAACGCGCTGGCTCGGCTGCGGCAAGTTCGAGATACCGCGCCCGCACACGGGCATGAAACTCACGCTTCTCGGACTCGAGCCTGTCGTATCTGGTGCGCACGTCATCCAGCCTCGCCCGCCCAACGCCCTCGTCGAGGTCGAGCAGAATCGTCAGGACCGGCAGCAGTCCGTCTGTGGCCCAGAGCGACAGGTTGCGAACCTCCGTGCCGTCGAGTACCCGACCGGCGCCCTGGTAGGCGACGGATGAGTCGAGGTAGCGATCCTGGACCACGATTTCGCCGCGCTCCAATGCCGGTCGAACTTTCGTCGCGATGTGATGGGCCCGATCGGCGGCGTAGAGAAGCGCTTCGGCGCGCGGAGCGATGTCACCCCTCCTGTGAAGCACGATCTCCCGCAACTCGTTTCCGAGATCAGTGCCGCCCGGCTCGCGGGTGCGCAGCACGGTGTGCCCGGAATCCTTCAGCCACGAGGAGAGCAGTTCGGCCTGGGTCGACTTGCCCGAACCATCGCCTCCCTCAAAGGTGATGAACAGCCCGAAGCGTGGGGAGTCACTCACTATTACGCCGCGGGTTCGTCAGTAGCAGCCTTCGTAGCCGCCGCCTTTTTTACTGCCGGTTTCTTGGCAGCAGGCTTCTTCGCGGTGGGCTTTTTCTTCGCGGTGGGCTTCTTTTTTGCCGCAGCCTTAGTCTTGGGCTTGGCCGGGCCTTTGGCGCGCTTGTCTGCGAGAAGTTGCACCGCACGCTCAAAGTCGATCTCCTCGATCGTCTCACCGCGCGGAATCGTCGCGTTCGTCACACCATCGGTCACGTACGCACCGAATCGGCCATCCTTGATGCGAATCGGCTTGCCGCTCTCCGGGTCGGCGTCGAACTCCTTGAGCGCACTCGACGCGCGGCGGGCGCCGTACTTCGGCTGCGCGAACAGTTCCAGTGCGCCGGGGAGGTCAATGTCGAAGATCTGGTCTTCCTCGGTGAGCGAGCGGGTGTCGGTGCCCTTCTTCAGATATGGCCCGAACTTGCCGTTCTGCGCCGTAATGTCCTCGCTGGTCTCTGGGTCCTGTCCGACGACGCGCGGCAGATTCAGCAACCGCAGAGCTGTCTCCAGGTCGACGGTCGCGAGATCCATGGACTTGAAGATGGATGCGGTGCGCTGCTTGATGACCGCCTTCTTCTTCGTCGGTTTCTTCTTCGGCTTCACGGCATCCGTTACCTCGCCAGTGGCGGGGTCGACAACAACGGCTTCTCCGACCGTCGTAGCTGCAGGGGTCGACTCCTCCGAAACGGGGTCAACCTCGGTCACGTACGGGCCAAAGCGTCCGTCTTTCGCGACGACGTTCTTGCCATTTACCGGGTTGATCCCAATCACGCGGTCCACGATCACCGGAGCATCGATGAGCTCTTGTGCCTTGGTCGCGGTCAGTTCGTCAGGCGCGAGGTCCTGCGGCAGGTTCACCCGGCGCGGGGTCGTTCCTTCTGCGGCTGTGGCATCCACCACCTCAAGATACGGGCCGTACTTTCCGATCCGGAGCGTGATGTCATCCGTGAGTTTGATCGAGTTGATTTCGCGCGCATCGATTTCGCCCAGATTGTCGATGACCGTGCGAAGGCCCTGGTGGCCCTCCCGGCCGAAGTAGAAGCCGGTCAGCCATTCGACCCGATTCTCTTGACCGCCGGCGATGCGGTCGAGGTCGTTTTCCATCTCCGCGGTGAAGTCGTACTGCACCAGGTCGCCGAAGTACTCCTCGAGGAGGCGCACCACCGAGAAGGCGATCCAGTTCGGCACGAGGGCCTGGCCACGCGGCGTGACATAGCCACGGTCGACAATGGTCGAGATGATCGCTGCGTAAGTGGACGGGCGCCCGATACCTAACTCTTCGAGCGTCTTCACGAGACTCGCCTCGGTGTATCTTGGCGGAGCGCTGGTTTCGTGCCCCTTGCCTTCGAGCTCAGAAACGGTCAGCGCCTGGCCCGTGGTCAGCGGTGGGAGCTTCGCTTCGGCCGGCTCTGCCGCTCCACCGCGTACTTCATCATGTCCCTCTTCGTACGCCTGCAGGAAGCCGCGGAAGGTAATGACCGTCCCGCTCGCCGCAAATTCGGCCTTACGCCCATCGGGGAGCGGTTCGGCAGCAATGGTAACGGATGCCGTTGAGCCCTTCGCATCGGCCATCTGTGAGGCGATGGTGCGCTTCCAGATCAGGTCGTAAAGCTTCCAGTCGTTGCCACGCAGCACGCCTTCGAGCTGCCCGGGAGTGCGGAACACGTCACCGGCCGGACGAATCGCCTCGTGCGCTTCCTGCGCGTTCTTGCTCTTGCTCGTATACATCCGCGGCTTCTCTGGCACCGTCTCGGCACCGTAAAGAGAGCTTGCCTGCGAGCGCGCGGCACTGATCGCCTGCTGCGAGAGGTTGAGCGAATCGGTGCGCATGTAGGTGATGTACCCGTTTTCATACAGTCCCTGGGCAACGCTCATGGTCTGGCGGGCGGAGAAACGCAACTTCCGCGCCGCCTCCTGCTGCAGTGTCGAGGTGCTGAATGGTGCCGCGGGGCGCCTGGTATACGGTTTCGACTCCACGGAGGTCACGGTGATTGTCACGGACGCTTCGCGAAGCGCCGCGATCAGAATGTTCGTCGCCTGCTCGTCGAGGGCTACGGCATCCGTCTTCAACTCACCGTGGTCATCAAAGTCGCGGCCGGTAGCAATGCGCACACCGTCGAGGCGGGCGAGCCTGGCATCAAAAGTGGTGGAGTCGGATGTCGACAGTTGGGCAGACAGATCCCAGTAACTGGCAGCAGTGAAAGCCAGTCGCTCGCGCTCACGGTCCACGACAAGACGGGTCGCAGCAGACTGCACGCGGCCGGCCGAAAGGCCAGGACCGACCTTGCGCCACAACACGGGAGAGATCTCATATCCGTAGAGGCGATCGAGGATGCGGCGGGTCTCCTGCGCGTCGACCAGCGCGGTGTCGAGGTCGCGCGGGGTTTCCCTCGCCCTCTGGATTGCCTCCTTGGTGATCTCGTGGAACACCATACGTTTGACAGGAACTTTGGGCTTGAGTTCTTGAAGGAGGTGCCAGGCGATGGCTTCACCTTCGCGGTCCTCATCAGTTGCGAGATAGAGCTCGTCGGCATTCTTTAGCGCACGCTTGAGTTCTGCAACAGTTTTCTTCTTTTGATCCGACACCACGTAATAGGGCTCAAAGCCGTTCTCGACATCAACCGAGAATTTGCCGAGAGAGCCCTTCTTGAGCTCCGGCGGTAGGTTTTTGGGCTCAATAAGGTCGCGGATGTGACCGACGGAGGCCAGCACCTCGTAGCCATCCCCTAGGTACTGGGCTATCGTTTTCGCCTTAGCTGGCGACTCGACTATGACCAGCTTCTTCGTGCCTGGCACCTGACTCCTCAATGTGTTTCGTGGTAATTCATGGCATGGCAAAACTTTGTTCAGCATACGTTCGCCGATCAGAAGTGCAACCCTGCTTTATTCGTGTCGGGACTGATACACCGACAGCCACACCATACACACAGAAATAGGTTGCACCCCTAATATTTTCTCGCGAAGTCCGGACCGGCGGTTGCAGCGGCCGCAATATCGAAGCCGAGAATGCCGATGTGGACCCCCACCGTGACGACCATTCCGTCGGACTCGCAGTGGGTGAGCGAGGCCCCCTGTGCGGCGGCGAGGGACGCCGCCGCCGCACAGGGAACACCGGGCACAATGCCCGCGGCAACGGTTGCTGCGGCGAGCGCAGCCGAGTCTGCCGCCGCAGCTGCGGCCCGTTTGGCGCCCAGCACCGCATATAGAGGTATGAAGATGGTGAGCACCCCGAACATTGCCGCAACGATAACGACGGCGAGGATCGATCCGGAGCCGCGTTCGCCGCGTGCTCGCCGCCGTCTGCCCCGGCCCGAGAAGCGCGTACTCTCAGACTTCACAGGTCTAGCCGCCCGAAGCCAGTGCACAACTCGAGGCCGTCACTGACAGAGCGACGAACGGGCCGCTTGGGCCGGGAGCACGTAGTCGCACGCACACCATCCCCGACCTCTCACTCACCTTTAGTGTCGCTCCGCCGACCAACTGCGCGACCCGGGCGGATGCCACCCCTGTGCCATCCCCGCGCGCCAGACTCCTCGATGCGGTCGCCGCCGCATCCTGCAGCCGCAGTTGCTGCCCGGCAAGCTGCAACGCTCCAAGGCAGCAAGCGAGCACGAGCATCACCGCGGGAATTACCGTCGCGAACTCGGCGGTCACACTACCTCGCTCGGTTCGGCCATGCGTGCGGTGCCTGTGTCGCACGACGCCGGTTTCACCCTGCGAAGGTGAGTGCACGATGAATCAGATCCGTAAGCATCTGCCGCACTGCGTCGGAGCGCAGAATAACCACTAATAGCCCCGCAAAACCTACCGCAGCAAGGGTCGCAATCGCATACTCTGCGGTGGCCGAACCAGCATCCTGTCTGAGGATCCGCAGACGACCGAGGAGCGACTGGCTCGGCATCCACCTGCCTCGAAAGCGCTGCTCTCGCGTCGGCTGCTTCCTCATGCATTGCGTCCTCATGCATTGCTTCCTCATCCACTGCTTCTTTATCCACTGCTCCTTTATCCACTGCTCCTTTATCCACTGCCTCATGATGTTCCTTCCCTATTTCTCTCAGTGACCCCAGTGTTGCCAAACCGCGTGACCGACAATGATGCGAACGCGAATCGGTGGAATTCACGAGGATCGGCACCCTGTGAACGAGAGGACACTCACCCCATCGAGACGGTGGAGGTAACGATGGCGATCAGCAACGGGACGACCCCGAGCAGCATGAACGCGGGCAGGATGCAGAGCCCGAGTGGAAGCATGAGCGTTACCGCAAGCTTCGCTGCCGCGGACTGACCCTCGCTCCTGGCATCGCGACGAGCCTCCTCGGCTTCGCTCCGCAGGAGCGCGGCCGCAGGCACCCCGGCACGCCTGGACAGGGACAACACGGCTTCGATCGAAGCGACGCTGCCGTCGTCGTCCAACCCACACCGCTCTCGGGCCTCGTCAACGGCAGCGGAAGCGCGGCCTAGAGATGCTCCACCCGAGACGGCAATGGCCATGAGGTCGAGACTGAGGCCGGGGGTCAGGAGCGCCGGTTGCGCCCGGGTCACCAGCTTCCTGTTCCACCACCGAGCAACGGCGATGAGCCCGACTCCGAGCACCAGGCATGCCCATCCTGGCACCGTCGTGAACAGCGTTCCCAGCGTGTCGAAGCCAAGGGCAAGTCCGAAAAGCACGCCAACGAACGGCAGGGCGATCACCATTTTCGCGGTGGCGATCGGCCCGGCGAGCGCGACTATGACGTCACGCCGGGTCTGCGAGAGATCGCGCAACGATGAGGCGAGCTGCCGAAGTGACGGTGCCAGCGACGCTCCGGCCTCGCTCGCCACCTGCCAGGCTGCAGCGAGCCCGCGCCACGCCTGCTCATCCGCATTCAGCCCCTGCTCCATGGCAGCCACGATCGACTCCGATACGGGTCGGCCATCCGCGGCGGCCGCAGCGACGAAGGCAACCACCCCGGTGTTCACACCTTCGGCGAGATAACCCCAACCGGAGGCAGGCACCACTCCGGCGGCCAGCAGCACAGCGAGGCGTTGCACGACCGACGCGACGGCGTCGATGCCGGATTCCCGTTCCGCACTAGGCGCCATCAATCTCAGTCATCCTCAGTCGATCCCTCGCATCGAGGGTGAACCGGCCGATCTGCACGAGCCGACGGATGCCGCCAGTACGCTCCAGGTGGAGCACCGCCCCGATCGCACTCACCGTCTGCCGCGCGATCGCAGTCGGACCCAGTCCTGCCAGAGCACCCAGGGCCTCCACTCGCGAGGGAACATCGATGAGGGAGTTGGCGTGCAGCGTGCCTGCTCCCCCATCGTGCCCTGTATTGAGCGCCGCAAGCAGCTCGCGTATCTCTGCACCGCGGCACTCGCCGAGCACCAGCCGATCGGGGCGCATCCGCAGCGCCTCGCGCACCAGCCGCTCCAGCCCAAGTTGCCCAGCACCTTCGAGGTTCGCCTGCCTGGCCTCGAGGGAGACGAAGTGCGGATGCTCCACGCGCAGCTCCGAGACATCTTCGATCGCGATGATGCGTTCGCCCACCCCTGCTGCCCCGAGCATCGCCCCGAGAAGCGTGGTCTTCCCGCTGCCGCTGGCGCCGCTGATGAGCAGATTCTTGCGAGCCGCGATGAGCGCGGACACGATGTCGAGCGGAACAATCTCGAAGAACCCTGCCGCGTCGAGGTCTCCCAGGGACATCCGTCGTGCCCCAGGTAGCCGGATCGAGAGCAACGTCCCGCGCGTGGAAATCGGCGGCAACACGGCATGGACGCGGATGCCATCGTTCAGTCGTACGTCCACACACGGGGTTGCCTCGTCGATGTGCCGCCCGCCGAGCGCAATGAGTCTCACCGCAAGTTCACGAAGGCCGGGCTCATCCAGTCCGGTACTCGGCTGCCGTTCCAGACCATTGCCCCGGTCCGCCCACAGCTCGCCAGGGCCATTCGCAAAAACGTCCGTGACAGTCGGATCGGACACGAGCGGTACGAGTTCCGCGAAATCGGCAAGATCCAGCGAGGGCCGCGCTGGGACAGCGAACACCGATGACTCGCGCGAGTCCGCATGCGGCACCACAGGAGGCATCGGAAACGGCATCGACAACGGATCCGCTGTGGAATCCGCCACCGGCACCGGTGCTGCCACCGGGTACGGCTCTGCCCGCCCGGCGTCGACGAGGGGACGAGCGACGAATCGTTCCGGTCCGGTGGCGAACAATGACATTGCCGGAGGCTAACCCGGTGACGTCACTTCCCACCCACTACTACGATGCTTCGGTGGATAACTCTGACGTACGGCGAAGGTCGAGGACTGGAGGCCATGCGATGCGCTGAGCGGCACCGCAGAAACCGTGGCTTAACGAGAGGGGCGGCGCCTGTTGGGGGGAACCGGCGCCGCCACAGCAGCGCTGGATTGGGGGGAATCACTGCGCGCTACTAGTCGAATTTGCATTCAACGCAATTCAGTTTACCCCACAGCAGCTTGAGCGCAATGGGCGAATTGCACAAGAAGTCGATGCAACCGGTTGCCTTACGCGAACTCGAGAACCAGTTCCACTTCGACCGGCGAATTGAGCGGCAACGCCGCCACGCCAACTGCGCTCCTGGCGTGTTTACCAGCTTCTCCGAAAATCTCACCGAGGAGCTCTGACGCTCCGTTGATCACACCGGACTGGCCGGCGAAAGAAGGATCCGACGAGACGAAGCCGACTACCTTAACCACACGGGTCACCCGGTCGAGCGAACCGATCACGGATGCGGCGGCAGCGAGGCCGTTGAGTGCGCAGGTGCGCGCGAGGTCCTTCGCAGCGTCGGCGGAGACATCCGCTCCCACCTTCCCCGTTGCCGGAAGAACACCACCAACGAAGGGTAGCTGGCCAGAGGTGAATACAAGGTTGCCACTGATCACCGCCGGAACATAGGCCGCAACAGGCGCCGCGACCTCGGGGAGAACTAGCCCGAGCTCGGCCAGGCGATCATCAATCTTCGACATCAGGATTCCTCTTTCTTTTCACGTTTGAGGTACGCGACGAGCCCGCCCTCTGGTCCGACAACGACCTGCACTAGCTCCCAGCCATCCGAGCCCCAGTTGTTGAGGATCGCCGCCGTGTTGTGCACGATCAGCGGTGTGGTCACATACTCCCAGTTAGGCATCACGGCTTCCGTTCAGGTTTGTGGCAGTCTTCACCCATTACCCTAGACGCTATGTCTGCCCAAAAATTGAAGCCAACAAGCGTGCTCGGAGGCGTGGCGGGGTTTGTCGGCTTCAGCGTCTTGGCCGGCGTACTCGTGACGGCCATGATCACGCCAGCTCTCGCTGTCACCAGTGTGGCCGCGAACAACACGATCGGCATTTTCGAGAACCTCCCTGACTTCATTCAGATCGGCGAGCAGAGCCAGCAGAACACCATCTACGCGAATCGCGGCGGTAAGCCCGAAGTGATCGCCTCGATCTACAAGCAGAATCGCAAGGAAGTCGCGTGGGATGACGTCTCGCCATTCCTGCGGGATGCCGCCGTCGCCGGCGAAGACAGGCGGTTCTACCAACACGGCGGAATCGACCTCTCGTCCGTTGGTCGTGCGATCGTGCAAAATACCCAGTCAGCGGATTCGCAGGGCAGCTCAACTCTGGACATGCAGCTGGTCAGGAACATCCTGATGCAGGACGCGCTGGCCAAACCGACGATTAAAGAGCAGAAGGCCGCATACAAAGAGGCCACGAAGAAGACCACCGATCGCAAGCTCAAAGAGATGAAGCTCGCGATCGGTCTCGACAAGAAGTACACCAAGAAACAAATTCTGCTCGCCTACCTCAATATCGTCGGATTCAGCGGCAACACCTACGGTGTCGAATCCGGGGCGAAGCAGTATTTCGACGTTTCGGCAAAGGACGTCACTCTCGCCCAGGCGGCCAGCCTCATGGCCATCGTGCAGCGGCCGAGCTACCAGAACCTCAGCGATCCCAAGAACTACCCAGCGAACAAGATCCGCAGGGATCAGATCCTGGATTCGATGCTCAAGGAAAAGTACATCAGCCAAAAACAGCATGACGAGGCGATCGCTACGAAGATCGAGGACGAGGTCAAGCCCGGCAAGGCGACCAACGGATGCCGCAACGCCACGGACGCCAAGTGGGCGTGCGACTACGTCTCGAAGTTGATCACCAGCTCAACCACGGATCCCATCTTCACCGCCCACAACCCCGTGCTCACCTCTCTCGGCGCGACGCCCACCATCCGCAAAGCGAACTGGGAGAAGGGCGGCTATGAGATCTACACGAGCATCGACCTCGATCTCACGGACGCGGCAGACGCATCGTTGCAGCAACAGGCACCGCCGACCGAGGCCCGCTTCCCACTCGGAGCCGCGGCAGACACTGTCGAGGTCGGGACCGGACGCGTTCTGGTGATGACACAGAACAAACTCTTCGACGACGCCCCAGACGCCGACAAGCAGACCACCACCGCGGTCAACTACAGCACAGACTTTCCTTATGGCGGCTCGGGTGGCTTCCCGACCGGCTCGACCTACAAGGTGTTTGACCTGGCGAACTGGCTCCAGAACGGACACGGGCTGAACGATCTGGTCGACGGACGCACTCCGCAGAGATACAAGATGTCGAGCTTCACTGCACCGTGTGACCCTGGTGTGCTGGCGGGTCCGGATTTCCCGCTCAACAACGACACCCGCAGCGGCGGCATGATGACCGTGAGGAACGCCCTCCGGGACTCCGTCAATAACGCCTTCATGCACATGGCGCAGGTCTCTGACCTCTGCAGCATTCGCGACACCGCGGCCAGCATGGGCGCTCATCGTGCGGATGGCAAGCCACTAGAGGTCCTTCCGAGCGCGATCCTCGGTTCGAACGAGCAGGCCCCACTCACCATGGCAGCTGCCGCGGCAACGATTGGCGCAAACGGCCTGTACTGCGCACCCACCATTGTCGACAAGGTGGTGGATCCGGACGGTAAGAAGCTTGCGGGGCAGCCCCAGACTTGCAACCAGGCAATCACCGCAGAGGTCTCAGCTGGCGTTGCGAACGCGATGCAGCTGAGCATGGCCAGCGGCACCAGCAGGTCAGCAAACCCTAGGGACGGCGTCCCGATCGGTGGAAAGACCGGAACCAGTGACGTTGCAGATCACGTGTGGATTATGGGCACAACAACGAAGCTGTCGACGACCGTATGGACGGGCAATATCGTCGGCCATTCGAGCCTCCGGAAATTCACCAACCCGATCACTCGACAGAGCTACGCCAACAACGCCAGATTCAATATTTTCAAAGCAATCATGACGCCGGCGGATGCCAACCCGGCCTACCGGGGAGTGGCATTCCCGGATGCCTCCGCAGCTATGCTGGGCGGCGAATCAGCCACGGTCCCGTCGGTAATAGGCCAATCACCTGAGCAGGCCAAAGCGCTCCTGGAGAGTCTGAAATTCGACTACGCGGATGGGGGTCCGATTCCGTCGGCACTTCCTGCCGGCAGGGTTGCGAGTACTAATCCCGGTCCGGGCGCTAAGACTCCAGTTGGAGCGACCGTAACGGTGTACACGAGCGATGGGAGCCTGGCGACGACCATGCCGGACGTGGTCGGTCAGAGCCGTCACAACGCCAATCAGGCGATTGTGGCTCAGGGCTTCGATCCGAACAACATCCAGGTTGAATGGGTGGCTAGCTCGTCCTCGACGAACCTTCCGCCCGGCCAACTCCCTGGTCCGGACTTCTGTAAGGTCGTGAGTTCCAACCCCGGAGCCAATGCTCAGGCATCGAAGGCTGACTCAGTCACGCTCAAGATCAGTACCGGCTACCCGGCAGGCAATCCTCTGTCCACCCAGGCACCGAGCTCTGGCTGCAATCCGTGAGCAACACCACCTCACGATCGGCTACCGCGACTCTCGCCGCGGTAGCCGCTGTGGGGCTGAGTACGCTTGCCTGGGGCACCCTCATCGAACGCAACCGGTTCACACTCCGGCATGAGACAGTTCCTGTGCTGGAGCCCGGAGCTCGCCCGCTCACGGTTCTGCACATTTCGGATATGCACATGGCTCCGTGGCAACGGACTAAACAAGAGTGGATTCGCAGCCTCGCCGTCTACGAGCCGGATCTGATCGTCGACACCGGCGACAATCTGGGGCACGAACGTGGGATTGAGGGTGTCAAATACGCTCTCGAACCGTTTCGTGGCGTCCCCGGAGTGTTCGTCAACGGGTCAAACGATTACCACGGACCGATGCCGAAGAACCCGCTCACCTACTTCACCGGGCCGTCTCAGAAGCGACACACACCAGCGAATCTCGATACGGCCGGAATGGAGTCGTACTTCGAATCTCTCGGTTGGCTGAACCTCAACAACACGGCACGGGCCATGACCATCAAGGGTTCGAGGCTCGAATTTATCGGTGTGAACGATGCCCACATCGGTTGGGCAAAGTTAGAAAAGCTGCCGGGCGCTGTGGACGAGATGCGCGAAAACGTCGGTTGGCAGGATGAGCCGGGCGGCCCTGACCCGGTGACTATAGGACTCACCCACGCTCCTTACCAGGTGGTGTTGAACTCTTTGATCAATCACGGAGCCGAAATGATCTTCGCCGGGCACACCCACGGTGGGCAGGTCCGCGTGCCTGGATACGGTGCGGTAGTCACCAATTGCGATATTCCACGCAGCAAAGTGAGCGGGTTGAGCGTGTGGGAAAATGGTCGCAGATCCGCTCACCTCAATGTGTCTGCGGGGCTCGGAACGTCGATCTACGCCCCCGTCCGGTTCGCCTGCCCACCCGAAGCGAGTCTTCTGACATTCACGGGCAGAGATATCGGCTATTCTTGATGAGGTTTCGGATGAATCGCGAGATTCGTCCGAAGCAGGTTCTGGAAACAGAGCGATCGGGGTGTGGCGCAGTTTGGTAGCGCGCTTCGTTCGGGACGAAGAGGTCGTGGGTTCAAATCCCGCTACCCCGACATTTGTGAATTCCTCGAAAACCAAGAAAACGCCCTCACTGTCACGGTGGGGGCGTTTTCTCGTGAAGCGTCCCACGCCTGTGCGGAACGCAGAATCGCAAGCACACAGCCGATTGGCAGTTACTGTTTTGCTCACATTTGTCCCTAGTTTTGGGGGTTTTGTGACTTTTCTCACGCGACTACAATCTCCGCCTCTTGACGGAAGAACGAAAGCCTGATAGGTCTTACCCAAGGGGTCGGGAGGTTCGGGTACCTCCCGGGTGCTGTCGCACCTGCTCCTCACTGTTCGGGGGAACACTATGAGCCGCAGGTCGACACGCACGGCACGAAGCATCGTTACATCCACGCTTGCAGCAGGCCTCGGGATCGCCCTCAGCCTGACCAGCGCCGGGCAGGCGAATGCCGCAACACCAATTGGTCTCGGATCTGCCGAGAGTTACGCGGTCCTTGCCGGCACGACGGTCACCAATACGGGGCCCACCGTCATCACGGGTGACTTGGGGTTGAGTCCAGGTTCCGCTGTCACCGGGTTCCCACCTGGGACGGTCACACCGCCCAGCACTATTCACGCGGCTGATGCTAACGCAATAGCGGCACAGAACGATCTGACCACCGCCTATGACGTAGCAGCCGGTTCCCCCTCCACCAGTTCGTTACAGGGCGCACCAGCCGAGTTGGGTGGGCAGACCCTCACTCCCGGCACCTACACCGCGTCATCGAGCTTGCAGCTCACCGGAACTGTCACCCTCGACGGAGGAGGAGGCGCGAATGCCTCCAACGAGGTCTGGATCTTCCAGGCTGGCTCCACGCTCACGACGGGATCCAACAGCACGGTCTTGCTCATTAACGGCGCGAACCGCTGCAACGTGTTCTGGCAGGTCGGAAGTTCCGCGACTCTCGGAACCATGACGACGTTCGTGGGCACCATCATGGCTCTGACTTCCATCTCGGCAACCACCGGCGCCACTATTGAGGGACGATTGCTCGCACGCAACGGTGCGGTGTCCCTCGCTACCAACACGATCACCGCCCCTGCGGCGTGCCCGGCAAGCATCTCGCCACCGGCCGTGGCACGGCCTGGCGAAACCGTGCCGGGCGAAACCGTGCCAGACAGGTCA
>JBDTIM010000017.1:0-33549 GCA_039936355.1 Lacisediminihabitans sp.
GTGTTGTAATACCACTTCACTGTACCGGCACACGCATCGATCACCTGGGCATTCCATGTCTCGACCCCGTAACCGCGTGAGCACGTTCTCGAGTAACCATTTCTAGGATCGATTCCGTAGGCTATAGCCTCACCGTTCGTCTTCACCATGAGACCAGTGGCCGGATCAGCGAGTGGCTGCGGGGGGATCTTTGCGCTGGCAGCCATCACAGCATCTACCCCCACGCTGACGTGCGTTGCGTTCTCAGTCCGAGTCGCGGGCGACACTCCGTTCGCCATGGCAGGACTCACTGCACCTGAGAAGAGGAGCACCCCTACGCTACACACCGCGACGATCACTCGCAGTCGGTTCCGCTCCCGCAGAGGTGCCTTCACCGGCGCTGATTTCGACGTTTCTAGCGTGTGGGACGCTTGCGCTGGCACTTCCGCGAATTGAATGCTCTCTGCGCTCACCTGCTCAAACATGATTCCTCTTCTAGAGATTTCCGAAATTGAAACTTTCTTATTACCGTATGCAAGCACAGGCTCCGGATCATGTCTGTAGTCCATTTGTCGGACTGACTAGGGTACATTTTCGCTGCGGAGATTGACCGACTCAAGGTTCTGAGTGTCAACATCCCCGCGCAGATCAACATCAACGTTCTTGATATATTGACCGTCACTCAACTCTTGGACTGTGAACGAAACATGGCCGGATTACTCGAAGGCCGCGCAAGTCTCGTGAACAGGCCGAGCGGCGGGCCAGCCGACGGTCTGCCGTCCGGGTCAAGCGTCAGCGGGTCGCTCAAACTGAGCCTGCGTCATGGGCGCCGGCAAGTCTATCCATTGTGATTATGCAACGCGTCCTCGAATACACCACGCTGCTGGCCGTCCCGCAAGCGGGACGGTGAACGGACACTCCCGCGTCGTTGCTGGTATCGAGTCGTTGGTGGGCGTGCGGTTTGGCGTTTAGGCCGCCCGAGAAACTGCCCGATGACGGGGCGTGAAACGCTCGAGGTGAGTGTCCCAGAAAACTAATACTGTCTGAGACAACCACGGTCACCGAGCGCTGCCCTGTGGCTGTTAACGAAGGCGAATACCCCTCGACCGTGGACGTGGAAGTGGAAGTGGAAGTGACCTATGTCTACTAACACCTGAATGTATCTACTAATTCAGTAGACTCACATAGATTCTGGTAGATGACCCCAGTTCGGAGGCTGTTATGGATCCTGTTACCCACCCCTAAGCTCCTGGCGCGGGGCGCGTCCCCGCCGCCCTGGTCGGTCGCGACCGGGAACGCGAGGCGTGGCGTGTGGCTTTAGAGCGCATCCAGCAAGGCCGCGGTGTCCAGCCTGTCGCACTGTACGGTCTGCGCGGGGTCTGCAAGACCGTGCTGCTGGCTGACTTTGAGAAGTCTGCGCAAGGCCTCAGCTGGATCACGGCGAAGATCGAGGCCGCAACTGGGAAATCGTAACGTGAGGCTTTGGGTGAGGCATTGCATGATCCTTTGGTGGATCTGGCGCGGCCTAAAGCCGGGACCCGACTGTTGAAAGCATTGAAGACGGCAACAAGCTTCATGGCGTCCTACGACATAAGCGGGACATTGAGTTTCGGGCTTGATCTGACCGGTGCGACCGGAGGCGGTGCTGATACAGGTGTCCTTGAAACCGACCTGACAGAACTTGTGCGCGATCTGGCGGGTGCCGCCGAAGAAGAGGGTGTGGGAGTAGCAATCCTTATTGACGAGGCGCAGGATCTCACCCCGGACGAGTTGAACACGGTCTGCGCGATCGCCTATGAGGCCGGGCAGCGCCAATGGAGGCTGATGATCGCACTAGCCGGCTTGCCGAGTCTGCCGCGACTGCTGGCGGAGGTCAAGTCCTACGCGGAAAGACTCTTCACCTATGAGCGGATCGAGGAGCTCGTTGACGGCCTAGCACGAGACGCACTGATTATGCCGGCCGGTCAAGAAGCGATCGAATGGCAGGCTGCCGCCGTGGACTTCACCGTAGATGCCACACGCGGGTATCCCTACTTTCTGCAACAGTTCGGGCAGGACACCCGGAATGAAGCCGTCGCATCTCCAATCACGCTCGTCGACGCGAAGATCGGTGCCGTCAAGGCCAATGCCGCGTTGGACACAGGTTTCTACCGGGTGCGCTGGGATAGAGCAAACAAATCCGAGAAGAAATATCTGCGTGCGATGTCGATCGACGGCGACACGGGAAGCGCTTCGGGCAACGTCGCTACCCGACTGGGTCTCCGGCCCAAGAGCCTGGGCCCGACGCGCGCGAACCTGATCGCGAAGGGTTTGATCTACGCTGCCGAACACGGGGCTGTCGCCTTCACTGTCCCTGGAATGGCCGACTTCATCCAACACCAGCCAGAGAGTTGACCTGCGGAACGCTGCGAACGGCGGGAGCGGTCACATACCCCGACGAACTGCATTCGCATCGAACCCCTGAGCTCGCCATAAGTGAGCCGGAATCATCCAAGATTGTGCCCACATCTCACCCACACTTGAAGAGCATCGGGGTCAGCTCGCGGCATGACGGTCGAGCACAGTCACCAGTGTTTTGCTGGGATATTTTGCGCTTCCGCATGACTGCGGGGAAACGGCTTTCGACTACAGATCAATAGGCCGGGGGTTCAAACCCCTCCGGGCGCACCAAAAACAACAGTCTGATCGGCACTTTCAGCGAGTGCTATTCAAGCTCTTCGTGGTTCGATTCACATCTTGCCGACAATTCACAGAGCCCTGTGCCTCATCCATGCTGGTCGCGACGCGGCGGCTGAGGTCACGCTCCAGATCGACATTGCGGTCGGGAAGCAGGTAGACCCAGCCCCGGCGATCTGCAGCGAAGCGATCGACATTCTGATGGACGACGGAATTGGACTTTTCCGGACAGTTTACGGAGAAAGCCAGCCGCATTCGGTGCGATGAGCTTTCCCGCCAACATCCGGCTAAACCCATCCAACTCTCAGTGGCAGCACTAATAATCAACTGAGCGCGGGGTAACCCCGTGACAGCGAGGGGAATGGGCGGTTTCGGATAGGTGCAAAAGTTGAGTGGTTATGTTCGTAGCTTGTCGGCCCATCGATTGTGACTGTTGCCATCCTGGACCGATCCGCCTTCGCCCGTCGGTCTGAAAGAATGGCGAGCTGATGGGGTCGCTCAGAGTCCTGGAGCAGGCTGCACCCGCAGTCATTCCCGGTGACTCGAAACGCCAAGCCCCAGTACCGGTTTCCCGCTTCCGGTCGCTGGACGGTCTGCGCGGGGCCGCGGCAGTGATCGTGCTCCTTCATCACTTGTCGCTAACCATTCCCTCGGTGTCGCTCGGGTATGACTCGAGGAGTGCAGTGTCGTCATTCTCGATTGCGTGGTGGGCGCTCGAAAGTCCAGTGAAGATTTTCCTCGCCGGCCCAGAATTTGTTCTGGTTTTCTTCGTTCTCAGCGGCTTCGTGCTCAGTTTGTCCCCGCTTGCTCGTATTGATAGCGGGCGGGCAGGCGTCTCTGGCGAACGCGGTGCCTACGATTGGGTGTCCTACTACCCTCGCCGGATTCTGCGACTGGGGATCCCGGTGGTGGCATCACTCGTTCTCGCTATGGCACTGATCGGGCTTATGCCTAGGGCGGCGCACAGCACCGGTAGCACGTGGTTGACGCGGCAGGCTCATCCGGATCTCAGCATTCATCATCTCGTCGCAGAAGCCTTGCTAATCGTTGACCCTAATCAGCCGAGTGTGAATTCCTCACTCTGGTCACTGACCTGGGAGATGTGGTTCTCCCTGTTATTACCCGTCGCCATCCTAATTGTCGTGCGGTCACGACAGTTGCCTCTTCTCTGGGCCGCGTTGTTCGTTGCGGTGAGCGTGTACGGGTACGTTGCTGGTGTTCCCGCCATGATGTTCTTGCCCGCATTTGCACTCGGTGGGTTGCTCGGCGCTAACGCCTACCGCATCCAACGTTCACTCAACCGCTGCCGACGCCGAGGCTGGCTCACGTCAATGTGGGTAACGCTTGCTGTAAGCGGGCCGATGCTCTCCATCTCCTACTGGTTACTTCGACCAGTTCTCTCGGGCCCCACAGTTGCATTAGCCATGGCGATGCGGGTGCCAGGTGCCGTGATTATGGTCGCGACGGTTGCATTCTGGCCAGCTGCGTCACGTTTCTTTTCCTCCAATGCGTTCCGCGGCCTCGGTCGAGTTAGCTACAGCCTCTATCTTGTGCAAGCACCCATCGTCATCGGCATCGGGCTGCATTTCATTGCTCAGCCGTGGTGGGTTCGCGGTGTTCTTACTCTGATTACATGCACAGTGGTTGCCACAGCGATGTACTTCCTGGTTGAGAAGCCCTCAACAACGCTGGCTGCTTTGGCGGGCAAGCGGGTCTCCAAGATATGGGAAGCAGCAACTATTAAGTGGAGTGAATACCTACCCTCATCGCGAACGCACCAGCAGAACGCGGTACTCCCGAAAGACAAGGACGATGATGATCATGTCGAGGACGCAGAGCACAGCCAAGCTGATCGTAGGGTTGGCCGCAAGCGCGTACACCTGAACGCCAAGGAAGAAAATCAACACAGCTAAAGCGTATGGATACACCCGGTGGTACTTGCGGAAAAGGCAATATACGAGCGCAAGTTTCACGAACCCATGCAGAAGCAGAAACACAACTAGGCCGCCCACCCCGGCGACGATGACCTGATGGTCGAGGTTCCCCACATAAGCGGAAATCCACTGTCGGACGGGGGTGGTGCTTTCTCCCGCTTCAGCCGCGACCGCCGACAACGACGATGCAGCGAGTCCTGGTGCAAAGAGCAACAGTAACCCGATCAGAACCTCGGCTGTGCCGTCCACGCCCTTTAGCGTGACGCCGATTGTGTACCAGAGTTCGAGACTTGTCCATCGAAACGATTTACGACTCTGCATCGCTCCCGGTATTTCTCTTAGGCTTCTGAGTAAGGGCAAGGGCGAAAGTAGGACCGTTGGTGGCCGTACGACCGGGCCGTGTCAACCTGGCCACAGGTTTCTCTCTACCTTGAACCACGTCGCGAAGATGGCGGTGAGCACGACCGCGAACGCAATGCAGGATATGGCGTATGGCACCCCGTAGCCAACGTGAGCGACGTCCGTCACCATTGTGCCGAAAACACTGACCATCGCAACGGTCAGCCAATACACCCACGGTATATATTGCCGAACGGCGAGCTGGGCCAAGAGTGCGACGCTGAAGAGAAGCGCTCCGCTCAGCACCGCGAACACCGGATCGCCGTGTAAGACGAAATAATCTGAAGTAGTCTCGCCGATTCCTGTCGTCAGTATCTTGATGATCCAGAAAGCGGCCGTGATCTCAGGGAACTTGCTCGCAGTAACGGGTGGGAATGCGTGAAAAGGCCGCACTGGTGACTCAGGTAGTGCCCGGTGTGGTCGGGCGGTACCCCGCGAGACATCGGTCACAGGCGGACTCCCTTGACGAGGAAGGTTACCTCGGGCGCTTTCGCGGACTCATCTGTGGCGGGGGCGCTGACAGAGGTGTGCAAGGGGTGCCTTTCTTGGCATTGTCGTGGTGCGGTTCGTCCCGCAGGGACTTCACGACTGCGGCGGTCGGGCCGCCAATGTCTGTTAACTCAAAGTGGCAAACTCTAAGAAATCGCTAAGTCGCGGGTTAGGTACATGATCTGACTTTGAGTGCCGCAAGCAAGACGTGCATTGGAGAGTTCTTTTAATCTCAGAGCATTCTTGGAGCGGAGCATCCACGCTGTTACCTTGGTCTCCTCACGTAAGGAACTCTCTTAATGGACACGCGGCCTCGCCTGCTTCTCATCGAAGACGACCCAAAACTGGGACCGGTGATGCGGCAGGTGCTTGAAGAGGTTTACTCAGTTCGTCTTATCGATGATGGAAAAGAAGCTCTGCGCGTTGCCCTGGTCGAGGATTTTGAGGCACTCATCGTTGATCGTCATGTGCCGAGCCTTGATGGTCTCGGAGTGATCGAGGCGCTGCGGCAGAAGGGCGTCACGACGCCAATGCTGATAGTGACTGCCCTCGGTACGATTCAAGACAAAGTGCGCGGCCTCGACGCGGGTGCCAACGATTACCTGGTGAAGCCGTTTGAGTTCGATGAGTTATTTGCTCGATTGCGAGCAATTCGTCGAGTCTTCACAGGAGAAGGCCCATTTTTGCGGATCGGACTATGGGAGTTCTACCCGGAAAGTCGCACCGTCTATTCACCGTACGAAGGACGATCACTTCTAACCGAGCGGGAAAACGACTTACTGCGACTTTTCGCAGAACACCCGCAGCGAACGTACACGCGTGAGCAGATTCTTAGGCAGGTGTTCGACGAAGAAGACCAGCCAGGCACAGTCGATACGTACGTGCACTACGTGCGGCGCAAGACGGATAACGATCTGATCACTACCGTTCGCGGTCAAGGTTACCGATTAGGGGCGCTATGAGTCAGAAGGTCCGGTCTGCTGACCTTGCCGATGCCGACACCCGAGCGGTAAGGCAGGCGTCTCGTACAGTGGGCATTCAGCTCACGATAGCCTCGAGCGTGCTCGTGATCGCCGTGCTCGTCGTTGCCTTCGCCTTCGTATTTCAACACATTCCGGCTGGCCGCCTGTTCGATTTCAAGCGTCCCCACGAAACGACAATCGATGTCGGCGGTCTTGACATTCTTTTCGGCGGCCTGCTCATTGGCGTCGCGGCTATTCTGCTGGCGGGTGGTATGAGCATCTTCGCAACCCGACGAGCTGTGCGCCCCCTTGGAGATGCACTACGCCTGCAGCGTGCGTTCGTTTCCGACGCGAGCCATGAGTTGCGCACCCCGTTGGCGGTGCTCGATGCGCGCTTACAGCTGCTTCAGCGAAGCCTTACCCAGAACGACCCCTCTGGGCCGATTGTCAGCGAACTTCGTCGCGACGCGAAGGCTCTTATCGATATCGTCAACGATCTTCTGGCGTCCGCTGAAGTCGGCGGCGACGCACAGACTGAGCCATTTGTTTTGAACCCTATTGTTGCGTTAGCAGTCGACTCGATGCGTGTCATTGCCATCGATAAAAACGTCACAATCGTGATTGAAGAAACATCTTCGCTTTCGACAAGGATCCCACCCGCAAGCGTCCATCGATGTATCGTCGCACTCCTTGATAATGCGCTGGACTTCGCGCCACACGGCTCGACAATCACCGTGAGACTCCGCGAGATGAAAGGAGCCGCCTACGTGACCGTGCGCGATCAGGGGCCCGGAATTCGGGACATCGATCCGGCTCGAATCTTCGACCGTTTCGCCAGGGCCGAGTCCGGGGTTAATGGCCGCGGTTCAACCCGCACAAGCTTCGGCATCGGATTGTCACTGGTTCGCGACACCGTGGAGCGTGCAGGTGGGCGGGCGACGGTGTCGGCCACATCGGCCGCAGGGACCGAGATTGAGCTAGTCATCCCACTCGTGCGCTAGGGCCCTCTCAATTCTTTGAAGTTTCTGGGGCTACACCGGCTGCCATTAACCAATGGCACTCACGCAGGACCACGTCGTTTCCTCCGCCCTCGCTCCGCCGGGGGCAGCAAGAGTTCGATTCGTCGCGATCCTACTGGGCGTGGCGGCCGCAACCGTATCGGTCGTCGGCTCGTGGATTCCGTCATTCTGGGGCGACGAAGCAGCAAGCGTCCTCTCCGCGAACCGATCGCTCCCGAGCCTTTTTGCCATGCTTGGACATGTGGACGCTGTCCATGGCACCTACTATCTTGGACTGCATTTTTGGGCCGCAGTGTTCGGCAGCTCTCCTTTTTCTGTCCGCTTTCCCAGCGCACTGGCGATCGGAGCGTGTGTTGCGGGCGTCGTCCTGCTGTGTACGAAGCTCGACTCCCTCAAACTTGGAGTTGTCGCCGGCGTGATCTGCGCGGTCCTACCGCGAGTGACCGGAATGGGAGATGAAGCACGCTCTTACGCCTTTACCGCCGCGATCGCTACATGGTTCACTGTGCTGTTCATCGCGATGTTGCAGCGCGAACGCCCTAGCCGCCGCCAGTGGATTGCCTACGGAGTTGTTCTCGCGGTTGGAACCTACGTGTTTCTGTATCTGGCGCTTATCGCCGCAGCGCACGCTGCAATCCTCGCGCTCAGCTCTCGTACCCGCCCGCTCTTGCGACCATGGGTTCGCACAGTTTTGATCGTCATGGTCACCGTATCTCCTCTCATAATCGCGGGAGTCTTCGAGCGAGGTCAGATTGCATTCCTCGCAGACCGAACAACCGCCGATTTTTACTCACTTGCCGTGACTCTGTGGTTCGGTACGCCGGCGTTCGCCGTTTTGTCATGGGCAGCGATCGTCGCTGCCTTGGGGTTTCTCATCAAAGACCTGCAGTCTCGACGACGTGCTGGGCTCTCGAACGACGGCCTTCCACTGAGCCCGGTAGTTGTCGCCGCAGCGTGGCTCGTTGTTCCCAGCGTTCTGTTGATCGGCAGTCACTTCATCGTGCCCGATTTCACGGCTCGATACCTGTCGATGTGTGCGCCGGCCGCTGCTGTACTGATGGCAATTGGGGTGCTGGGGATTGTGCAACGGAAGACCATTCCACTCATCCTCATTTGTGCGGCCATCGTCGCTGCAGCTTTGCCGGGTTGGCTCCAGCAGCGTAGCCCGTATGCAAAAAACAATAGTGACTGGGCGGTCATCAGCAGCGAAATTGGTTCCAGAGCGCACGCGGGCGATGCGGTCGCATTCGACGATTCCACCAGGCCTTCCCGTCGTACCCGACTTGCGATGCGGACTTACCCGGCTGGCTTCAGAGGGCTGGATGATGTCACCCTGAAAACCCCCTACTTCGCGGATGCAACATGGCACGACTCCACCTACTCAATCGCAGCCGCGAAAACTTTGGGTCGGATGTCGGGCGTCAAGACGATCTGGCTTGTTGAATACGCCACGCCAACTCACACGGACACCGCAGGAACCGCTGAATTGCGCGCACTCGGCTTCACCCAGGTGCTGGGGATCCACACACACCGAAGTGTGATTCTCCGATTCGTGCGCTAGCGCACTGCATTCTTAGAGCCGTCTGTGGGGCTCCTCGCGACACTCGTTATCAGACCGATTCCGGGCTTCCGCGGAGGACACCATGCTGAGAACTACTCGCACAAAGATCACCAGATTTCGTCACCGCCTGATGCGCGCGATGAGTGCAGAAATCCGCGCGTGGGCTGCGCGCTCGCCGCTTCGCCCCCGCACGGTGTTGTATGAATCCTTTTCGGGCAATGGTGCGCTGGACAACCCAGAGGCACTATTTCGGGAACTGTTCCGCGCCCCAGATATGAGTGATCTACGTCATATTTGGGTACTTGACGACAGGAGCGACCATACGGAAATTCGCGCTGAGTTCGCCCATGATCGTCGCGTGCGTTTCGTGCGCTACAGGTCAGTGAGTTACTTCCGTGCTTTGGCGACCAGTGGGTATCTGATCAACAATGCAACGTTCCCGATCGAATTCGCGAAACGTCCTGGCCAGATCTACATCAATACCTGGCATGGAACGCCGCTTAAGAAGATGGGTTACGACATGCCAAGTGGCGCACTGGACTCCGCGAATACCCTGCGAAACTTTCTCTCTGCAGATTTCCTGCTGTCGCAGAACCACTTCATGACACAACATATGTATGAGAGTGCCTACAAACTTCGCGGCGCATTTCAAGGGCAGGTTATTGAGGAAGGATACCCGAGAGTCGATCGCCAATTCCTTGACCACGCAAGCTTTCTTCAGGGTCGCGCCCGCCTGGAAAGCGCAGGTATCGCGCTAGAGGGCCGACACGTCGTCCTCTACGCTCCAACGTGGAAAGGCGACTCATTCGCGAACCCCGAGGATGACGCGAACCAACTGCTATCCACGGTCGCAGAAATACAGGAACACCTCGGCTCGTCCGACTATGTTGTTTTGCTAAAAACTCACCAGGTTGTGCACCGTTTCGCGGCAAAGAACCCGAAATTACGCAGCATTCTGGTTCCCAACGACATTCCCACTAACACCGTGCTTGGGCTGGCCAGCGTCCTCATAACTGACTACTCATCGATCTTCTTCGACTTCCTCGCCACCGGCCAGCCTATAATTTTCTACACCCCAGACGCCGCTGACTACACCGATTCCAGAGGAACCTACTTCGCGGCAAGCGAGTTGCCAGGGCCGGTTCTAACGAGCCTTGCACTGGTTGCTGATGCGATCGTCGCATCCACGAGCGGACGAGCCGGTGGTGAGCCGCATCCACTCTATGGTGCGTGGCGGCAGCGCTTTGTGGGTCGAGACGACGGCGGTGCTGCCGCCCGTGTGATCAATGCGGCATTTCGAAACCGTTTCGATCCACGCAGAGTGTTTACCCTTTCAGAGGATTCCCGAACCTCGATTCTCCTTCATATTGGCGGAATGCGTTCAAACGGGATCACCGCCTCGGCGCTCAATTTGCTCGATTCGATCAATCATGACCTGTACGACGTGTCCATCGTCATTCGCAGACCGCGCGGACAAGAACAGGTGGCTAACCAGGCACTCATACACCCTCGCGTGCGTCAATTTCATCGGTCCGGGGGAATGAACGGCCACAAGATCCCGCACTACAGACGCAAATCCTCCGAACGGCACGGAACCCCGGACAACCATCACTCCAGCCGCACCCAGGCTGCGCTCTGGGACGACGAATGGCGACGCACCTTCGGTGACACAATCTTCGACGCGGTCATCGACTTCAGCGGGTACAGCGTATTCTGGGCCACCTTGTTGCTCCACTCGCCGAAGGCCACCCACTTGATCTGGCTGCACAACGATATGGCGGCTGAAGTCGACCGTGCTGTCGGCGGCAGGCGGCGAATGCGGCACACATTACCTGCCGTCTTCGCTTTGTACTCCCAACACGACCGACTCGTCTCCGTCTCAGAAAGTCTCGCGAAGCTGAACCGTCTATCGCTTTCGCAGAAGTACCGCATCGATCCACAGGCATTCGTCGCGAGTCGCAATCTGATCAATGCGACACATATTCGCGAACTAGCCCGTGAAAGTCTTGAAAGCCTCACTACCAACAGAGTTCAAGATGTCTCTGCCGGAGCTCCCGAATGGCTTGACGCGTTTGCGCGCCATGAAGGCAGGGTGTGGTTCGTGTCTGTCGGGCGATACTCGCCCGAAAAGAATCACGCGCGCCTCATTCGGGCGTTCGCGCTTGTCCACTCCGCGCATCCCGAAGCACGCCTACTTGTCATTGGTTACGGTTCCCTCCAAGCCAGCCTGCAACATCAGATTGACTCACTTCGACTCGGGAAAGTTGCCTACCTCACAGGTCTTTTGACGAATCCGTTCCCCGCCCTGGCACTGGCCGATTGCTTTGTGCTGTCGAGCAAATACGAAGGACAGCCGATGGTTTTGCTGGAGGCTGCACTCATGAACCTTCCTATCGTCTCGACACGATTCGAGTCCATTGACGACGCGTTGCCGCCTGATACGATCCACATTGTCGAGCAGGATGACAGTGCACTTGCCGAGGGAATGAACGACTACATCGATGGTCGCGTGAGCGGATCAGTCCTCGACGCGGCGGCGTATAACGCCGATGCGCTCCATGAGTTCGAGGGCGTAATTCCCGGCGCTTTGACCGTTCGGACAGCACTGGTCCAGTGACTAAAGGCACGGTTGTCTTCCCGTCGCCTGCGCGGAACGCAACGCAGCCTAGTCACCATCGAGCTCGTCGGTCACGTAGGCAATCTCGGAGAGGGTGGCTACGGATAGCCAGAACGCTAGCAGCAGTGCAGCAGCTGAAAGCGCGCATACCGCAATGAGAAAAAATACGAACATCGGTGCTCCTTTACAGGTGCGTGTGACGTAACGACCTCTCCATACTCTGAGCCGTTCGTTCCCAGAATGGTCTAAAGATTCAACCAATCTCAGATTTCTTTGAGCACGTTGCGTTCTGTGCGCGAAAATACCCACACTCCGAGGGCAAGGATGATCAAAGTCGCCAGCATCGAGGCGACAATTGCCTTCCAGCTCAGTTCTCTTGGGAAATAGGCAGATCGATAAAGATCGAAGATGCCGGTGAGTGGATTGAAGATTGCCAGCATCCGTAAACCCCGTGGAACGTCCGTGTCGCTGTAAATAATCGGAGACGTGTAGAACAAAACACGCAGGATGAGAGCTACAACCCGCTCAAGGTCGCGGAAGATCACAACCAATGGAGCGACGATCAGTCCAACACCGATGGTAAGAAGCGCTTGCAGCACGAGTGCTAGTGGAAGAAACACTATGGCGACAGTTAATGAAGCATGACTGATGAGAACAAAGAGCAAGAGCACGGGGAGTGCCCCGAGATACTCGATGCCCTTGGAAAGTACTATGCGTGTGACCCAGATCGTTCGAGGGATAGCGGTCGAGCGAATGAGCCGGGATTCCCGCAGGAAGGCTCTACTGCAGTCCGAGATTGCACCGTTGAACCATACCCAGGGCAGCAACCCCGCAAGCAGGAAGACGATGTATGGATCCTCGCCAACCTTCGATCGGTGAAAGATCATGACGAATACAACGAAGTAGATCCCTGCCATCACAAGCGGATCCAGAATCGACCACAAGTATCCGAGCGCCGTCGTGGCGTAGCGCACGTGCAAATCCCGTTTTGTCAGCAGCCACAGAACATGCAGGTACTTTGAAAGAGATTGCCTTTTCCGGCGGTAGGACAAGCCACGTTCTCCGCCCATTTAGCTACTCGACTCTCTTGATGCTGACAGGAAGTTCGATGCTGACCCCGCCAATGCTGAGGTTCATATCTCATTGTCGCTAGGGCTTTTCGCGCTCCATCGTAACGACTTCGGTATGCGCGACGCTTACGCAAAAGGGACAGCCCGATGGAACTGAGCTCAGATTGCTGCGACGCGCTGATTTTGTTTGCGGAGCTCTCAGATCTTTCTAAGAATCCGGGTTGACGGACTAAACCCTGGAGTGCTCACGCGGCACCAATGGAAACCGCAGGTCATACTTCCTTAGTTGATTCTGAGCAAAGACACCAAATACTGGAGCGATGTTTTTCTCTTCCGTCGTTCATGTAGGCGTTCTAGACCCACAAAACCTCATCTCCCATGCCGGGATCTGGGGTGTGGCGGTGGTCTGTGGCATAGTCTTCGCCGAGACGGGACTGCTTGTGGGGTTCTTCCTCCCAGGAGACACGCTGTTGTTCTTCACCGGCGTCCTTGTGCTCAATGGCACCATCGCACAACCACTGTGGTTGGTGATCCTGCTCGTTATCGTGGCCGCCTTTCTCGGGGATCAACTCGGCTACACGATAGGTCGGCGATCGGGACCGGCAATCTTTGACCGACGAGAATCTGGCTTGTTCAGCCGAAAGAGCGTTACTCGCACGCAGGCCTTTTTTGATAGATTCGGGCCTCCCGCCGTGTCACTTGCGCGGTTCATTCCTGTGATTCGTACCTTCGCTCCAGTCGCTGCAGGGGTTGGCAAAATGTCTAGACGACTCTTCACGATCTTTAACGTCGCCGGGGCGGCGGGGTGGGCTGTCGCGATTGTCCTTATTGGATTCGGTCTCGGTCATATCCCTGGAGTGGCGAGTTTCGTATCCAGCTACATCGACATCATCCTGGTCGGCATTGTTGTCGTATCCGTCGTGCCCTTGCTCGTCCGCAGCCTTCTAGTTCGACGCCGAAATTTGTCCAGAGCGACGCGCGCTCCTGGTCCTCCAGCGAGGCAGACCGCTCACGATCCAAAGATGTAGTTCCGCTCGATGCCGGGGATCCCGGCGGGGTAGCCTGCCAGCGCTCGAGAGGTGCGGCCTGGCCTGCGTGCGCCCAGCATCCGCTATTGGCTCTCGATTTTCCGTCGGGCGGCAATGGCATCGGCAATCTCTGACGCCAGTTCTGCCTGCTGTGTGCGTTCGGCTGAGTCAAAGTCCCGTGTATCGGCAGTGGACTGGAGGCGTTGGAGTTGGCTGAGGATGACGCCGAAATATTCGCTGGGTACGGTGCAGGCCAGATCGAGCAGGACCCGCAGCAGGCTGGCAACGACGAACGGGTCCGAGCCGCCGTAGTGTCGAGGTTGGGTAATCGCTAGTTCGAGGTAGTCGGCAAATGTTGGTCGAGCATATCCCACGCGAACGCCCCCATCCGCGTCGATCGTGCTGACGTCCCCTAGCCGGTACTGCGCGAATTCACTGAGCAGCGCCGCTATATGGCCCAGTGCGTGCGACGCCGTCGTGGGGTCGTTGATGCCAGGTGACAGTGCCTTGACCGCCACATCCACGAGCTGGCGCAGGCCATAGCCGACATCTTGTGCAGCAGTTCGCTCGGGCCCGAAATGTAACGCCGCGCGCAGAGCAGCATCGAGCATTTTGTTGTCATCGAGTGAGGGGAATCCGGCACCTCTGCGCCACACGCGTGCGATCGGTGTTTGTTCGACAACGAAGCTGCCTGGCGAACGATCAATCCGGATGAATACATCCATCGATGACGCCACAGCGACCAGACGGCCGTCATCAATTCGGAGAAGGAAGCCAGACTTCCATGCAACGAAACGCACAGCGTCCGCAGGCGGGGTGAGGATCGGATGTGCGTTTTGGGTGGCATCGCGCCGGATCAGGTTGGCTTTCACAGTTTCGGTCGCGCCACCATGGACGTTCTCGAGCATTGTCTCGACCCGGATCTGGCGGGTGAGATGGGAGAGGAAGAACACCAGCGCGAACACACTCGCGAGGGCGAGCAGGAATGACACTGTGACGGCAACCCGCGGCACAAAAGCTGCTGTGCTCTCATCCCCGGAGCGAACCGAGCGCAGCACCGTCAAGGAATACGTAAAAGTCGCAAGGAAAATCGCGAGCGTCACCTGCACGAAGAGGTCCCGCGTGAAGGTACGCAGCAGGCGTGGAGAGAACTGGCTGCTGGCTAGTTGCAGGGTGACTACCGTGAGGGAGAACGTAAGGGAGGTAACCGTGATCAACGAGCCAGAAACAGCTTCCAACACGGTTCTTGCCGCCCCGGCATCACCACCGAAGACCAAAGCATCCAGCCACCGTGGCAGACCCACGTCGATAAGACTGTCCAGATGTGGAACCAGGATGCCGAAGGCCACTGCCGCAACGACTCCCACGGTGGGGATGGGCCACAACTGCGTGCGCACGGCATCGCGGATCGAATACGCGGTCTTCCTGATTCGGTTATCCATCGAAGCCCCCGCTTAGCTGTGAGTCACAAGGCGAACGTGCTTCCACCATAGGTGATTCTTTCTTCGCGGACCTCGTCAAGTAGACACTAAGAGACCAGAAGGTCTCAATAGGATGTCGTAATGAGTACACCATTTATCGTCTCGGATGCGGTTGCAGCGGCTTTCGCCGAGAATCGTCCCGTCGTCGCGCTCGAATCAACGATTATCTCCCACGGACTTCCGCGCCCCCGCAACCACGAGGCCGCCAAAGAGTTCGAGCAAATCCTGCTCGATGCGGGGGTCACACCGGCGACGGTTGCTGTACTTGACGGGGTTCCCCGGATTGGGTTGGACGCCGAGGGCGTGCGCCGCATCTCCGAGGAGGAACTGGCTAAGGCCAGCGTGCGCGACCTGCCTATTCTGGCGGCGGCGGGCGCATCCGGTGCCACAACAGTCGCCGCGACGGCACACCTGGCCGCACTCGCTGGCGTGCGTGTTTTTGCCACCGGTGGTTTGGGTGGGGTGCATCGCGGCGCAAACTCGACTTTCGACGAATCCGCAGACCTTTCGACGCTGTCGGTAACACCGATCACCGTTGTCAGCGCCGGCGTCAAGTCTGTCCTCGACATTGCAGCCACCCTGGAACGCCTTGAAACTCTGAGCGTTCCCGTCTTGGGCTACCGAACCAGAATCTTCCCGAGTTTCTGGCTGACCGCATCGGCGTATGAACTCGACTGGTCGGTCGATTCCGCGGCGCAGGTCGCCGCAATCATGCGGAGTCAGGATGAGCTGGGGCACGGTCAGGGCATCATCGTCGCAAACCCTATTCCGGTTGCCCAGCAGTGGGATCCGACCGAACACGACCGGGTGCTGCTCGAGGCGCTGGCCGCGGCCGACGCGGCTGGAATGCACGGAAAGGCAGTCACGCCATTCCTCCTCGACTACATCGTCGGGGCATCAGGGGGTCGCAGCCTCGAGGTCAACCTTGATCTGGCCCGCAACAACGTTCGTCTTGCCGCAGAGATCGCGACCGAATGGTCTGCGCTAGCTTTGTCCACGCAGACGAAAGGCAGCTAAGGTGGCCAGCCGGCGCGTCGTCGTCTTTGGCGACGTGATCGACGACATTGTGGTGGTGCCCCGGGGCCCGATCAGGGTGGATACCGATACTCCGTCGTCGATCCGTCATCGCCCCGGTGGTTCTGCTGCCAACACCGCGGCCTGGTTGGCGAGCGCCGGTGCCGAGGTTGACTTCGTCGGCCTGGTGGGTGAAGGAGACGTCGAACGCCACTCGGAGGCCCTTGCCAGCGTCGGGGTAACACCGCACCTGACCGCGCATCCGTCCCTTCCAACAGGAGCGATTGTCGTGCTCGTCGACGGCCAAAATCGCAGCATGCTCACGGAACGTGGTGCGAACGCTGAGCTTGGTCCGGACGATGTCCCGGACGCCCTCCTCGATACGGCCGCACTCGTACACTTCTCGGGCTACAGCGTCTTCGCCAGCCGCGACCTTGACGCCTTCGGGAGGCTCATTCAGAGGGCGGTTGCCCGCGGCGTCGAAATATCGGTCGACCCTGGTTCTATCGGGTTTCTCGAAGACTTCGGCGCTGAGCGCTTTCTCGAGCTGGTTGCCGGCGCATCCGTTTTCCTGCCGAATCTAGACGAGGGTCGGATTCTCACCGGTTTGCACGATCCGGAGGAAATCGCGACTGCGCTGGGCAAGCGCTTCCCCGTCGTCGCTCTGACGCTCGGAGAAACCGGCGTTATAGTTGCGGTTCACGGTCAGAAATGTGCGTACCGAGAGGCAAGCAAAACGGACATCGTGGACCCAACTGGTGCTGGGGATGCGTTCTCTGCCGGCTTCCTCGCGAGCTGGATAGGCACACACAATTCGCAAGTCTCAGCGGATGCTGGGGTCGCGTTAGCCGCCCGGGCGGTCACGATCGTGGGAGGTCGGCCTAGTCCTCGCGGTTGACGGCTCGGTGCTTCTTGTCGGCTTGTGCGGCGAACCGGAGCTTGTCGCACAGCTCCACCAGGGTGTGCATTTCGTCCGGACTGAGTGCATTGCCGACGCGCTGGTTGATGGAGTGCACGTGGCTGACCGCGGCACGGCGAAATAGCGCGAACCCCTGGTCGGTTATTTCGACGACGATGCCGCGTGCGTCATCCGGATCATGCAACTTGTTGACCAGACCTCGCACGGCGAGGCGGTCGACCAACCTGCTCACGCTCGGCTGAGTGAGCAGGATGTCCCGGTTGAGGTCTCGGATTCGCAGACGGCGGTCGGGGCGGTTGGACAGCGTGAACAGCACGTCGTACTCGTTGAACGAGATGTCGTCGATCGGGAAATCGGCGCCCAAGCAGCGCATGACAGACACCTGCGCGCGAAAGAGAGCCTCCCAGGCGGCGACTGCCGTTGTCGGCTCACTCATCGTTGACCTGTCCGCATGGGACAACTCTAGTTATGCCTCTGCTGCGGGCAGAATCGGCGACGGAGTGAGGATCGCTTCTTAAACAGGATTGAGGGCCGGCTTCAGAGGCAAGAAGCCGACCCTCTCCCTTGCACCAAGAGTGTCCTGCAATCACATTCCACAAAAGCTGCCACAGCAAACAACTTCTGCACTTGAACTATATAACGGTCCGGTAACGGCGTCTAGTTACCAAACCGTTATTTTTCTGAGAACTTGCCCAGAGGCCGATTATGCAGCGTTGACGCCGTTGCTCGGGTGCCACGTGGGTTGGCCCCACTACCGTGGCGACGGGCAATACGATTTCTGAAGTGCGGACACTGGAGGCTCACCGAATCGAACCCTAGGATGACCGTATGACCGAGTTGACTACCAAGACCGCTGCGGTCGTTTACAACCCGACGAAGGTTGATCTTCCTGCTTTGCGGCAGGCCGTGCAAGCTGAAGCACTAGCCACCGGTTGGAGTGAGACGCTCTGGTGTGAAACGTCTGTAGAGGACGTGGGACAGAAAGTCACGAAAGACGCGTTGGACAAAGGTGTCGATTTGGTGATCGCGGCGGGAGGTGATGGCACTGTTCGTGCGGTTGCTGAGGCGCTTCGTGGAACTGAGGTTCCGATCGCCCTCGTGCCGTCCGGGACGGGGAATCTATTGGCGCGCAACTTGAAGTTGACGCTCGACGACATGCCTGGATCGGTGCTCTCTGCTTTTACCGGCATAGACCGCAAAGTCGATCTCTGTGTCATCGACATCGAACGCGAAGACAAGTCTCGAGACCGCCACGTTTTCCTTGTCATGGCTGGTATGGGTATCGACGCAAAAATGATCAAAAATACCGACGACGATCTCAAATCGAAGGCGGGTTGGGCTGCGTATGTACAGGCGATTACGAAGTCTCTCAGCGATCCTGACGAGCTTCACCTGCATTTACAGCTCGATAAAAGGCGCGCCGAACGTATAACAATGCACACCCTGATGGTGGGCAACTGCGGCTCTCTTCCGGGGAAGATCCTGCTCATGCCAGATGCTGTTGTCGACGACGGCGTTTTCGATGTGATGATGATGCGACCGGGCGGTCCACTTGGCTGGATACGTATCTGGGCCAAAGTCGCCTTGGTCAATAGTGCGATCCGTGGCACCGCCTTGGGAAGAGCTCGCGCCGGAGAACCGAAGAAGGATCAGGACATTCGCTATGACACCGGGAAACAAGTGACAGCACGACTTTCCAGGCCTGAAGAGATTGAGCTCGATGGTGACGGCTTCGGTAAAGCTACCGCCTTCAAAGTCTGGATCGAACCAGGGGCTCTGAGCGTGCGCATTTCGTCCGCCTCACAATAAACTCCCCATGGACACGATCGCTGGGCGTCGCGGCGTACTATCGTCTCATGCCGAAGACAGACTGGTCAGGCTCGCCCACCAAACTCCTTCATGTCGACTCGGGATTCCGGCTGGAAAATGTCGACCCGGCATCGACTCCGGGTATTGATGCCAACAAGAAGTCGGGCAGATCCCTGCTCCTGAAAGACGCTCGCATCCTGCGAGATCTGCAGGGCAAGCTCTACGCAGACAGCACCGTTGGCGGTACGCGTGCGCTGCTGATAGTGCTGCAAGGAATGGATTGCTCGGGTAAGGGCGGGATCGTCACTCATGCGCTAGCGGGGATGAGCGCGCAGGGTGTTACGGTGCATGGTTTCAAGGCGCCCACAGAAGAAGAGCAACGGCACGGATTTCTCTGGCGTGTGCGCAAGAGACTTCCTGAGCCCGGGATGGTTGGTGTTTTCGACCGCTCCCACTATGAGGACGTACTTGCTGCGCGAGTGCGTCACCTCGCTGAGCCGGCTGTGATTGAGCGGCGATACAACCAGATTAATACCTTCGAAAAGCAGTCTGCCGAGCGAGGGATTGAGATCGTCAAGGTCATGCTACAGATAAGTGAAGATGAGCAGAAGCGGCGACTGATCGCTCGACTTCACCACCGCTCCAAGCTCTGGAAGTACAACCCGAGCGATGTTGACGACCGCGATCTGTGGCGTCAACTTCAGGAGGCGTACCAGTTGGTATTCGAGAAGACGTCGACGAAGTATGCGCCCTGGCATGTCGTTCCGGCCGACCACAAATGGTATTCGCGTCTAGCCGTCCAACAAATAGTCATCACCAAGCTTCGCTCCATGAATCTGGCTTGGCCCGAACCCGACTACGACCTCGCGAAAGAGCGCAAACGCGTCGCCGTCAGATGAGTGATTCGCAGATGTGTCGCAGGAGGAGACCACGGTGACTGACCGACGTAACGGGAGTGCAGCGTCGCCGAGGACGTTCAGTGAGAAATTCATCGCCGAGAGTCGAGCGATCGAACCGGACGTCAGGCGCAGGTACTACGTTGTTGCTGCCACCTTGGCCATCCTGGGGGCTGGCCTCTTTGTCACTATTCTTATTCAAGTCGTGACAAAAGGTGCCCTGACGGCCATCGATCCTTCTATTGAAAACGGATTGCACGCGTGGCGTTCCTCAGGGTTGACGGTGGCAATGGCCGTGGTGGCGACCGTGTCTGGCCCTATCGTTCTGCCCATTATCGTTCTTGTGCTCGTCGTCACGTGGGCCTTCGTTGCGAAGCACGCGTGGCGGCCGTTGCTCCTGGCTGGCGGAATGCTCATGGGGGTGATTCTGGCGTACACCTTCGAACTGCTCGTTGGCCGCACTCGTCCGCCGGTGAACTTCATGCTGCTCGGAACGGATAAAACTTTCTCGTTTCCGTCGGGCCATGTGCTTGGCGCATGCAATTTCATGCTTATCGGCGTATACCTAATTTATTCGCGGAGGCATAAATCGGGAGAAGCCATCCTCGGGTTCATCGTTGCATTCGTCGTAATCGCGGCGGTAGCAACCTGCCGTGTGTACCTTGGCTACCACTGGCCAACGGATGTCTTGGCTTCGGTTTGTTTGTCGCTGGTCGTGCTCGGAACCGTAATTGCGGTCGATACCCGACGAACGACCCGGATCACGCCGCGAGCACCTGTACTGGACTAGAGGCGTGCCAGCCGTGCCCGAGCAAATGAGTAGAGACCGTAAGCGATGAGTCCTAGTCCAATGACAATCAGAATTACAGTCCCGAAAGGCAAGGCAGCGAGGCTCTTCAACGCCCCATCCAGCCCCGTTGCCTTCGCCGGGTCGATAGTCACGGCGCCGATGACAAACAACACACCCACCGCGCCCAACGCGATACCTTTCGCGATGTAGCCAACCACACCCAGCACGACGCTAGCCTTCCCCACTGCGTTAGGCGGTACCGTAATGTCCTGGGTGAATTTGCGGGTCGCCCCCTTCACGATGAAGTAGACGCCGATGGCGACGATCGCGCACCCAATAACGACCAGTATGGCCACGCCACCCGGAGCGGCAAGGATCGTCGCGCTGAGAGTTTTGGAATTCGCGGCGGAATTGGTTGAGCCGCCTTTGGCGAAGGAGAAAGCCGTGGTGCCAAGGGCGAGATAAACGAGCCCCTTCGCGATGGACACAAGGCGGTGGGCCCACTTGCGTTTGGGGTCGACACTAGCGATAAGGAACCCCGCAAGGATCCACCACACCCCAAGACCAGCCATGCCGACCACGATTGTCCAGAGAATAAGTCCTCCGCCGGGCGCAGTTGCCAGCTGAGAAAAGGCCCCAGATTGATCTGCTTCACCGCCGGATCCCGCAGCTACGTGAATAGCCACGAATCCAATGACGATGTGCATCAGCCCGTTGACGGCGTACCCCGCCCTCGCAAGCGCGTGAAGACCTTTGCTACCCTTGGCTTCCCTCGCCATATTTTTAACCGGACGATGTGACATCCCCTGAGCCTAACCCCGAGGGTGGGGTGACGCTCAGGAAAATTTCAGAAGAGGTCGGGGCTTGGGGCGCTCGCGTACCGCACCGATACATCCGCGTGACGGTCGAAGCGGTAACCGACGCCGCGCACGGTGCGCACGATCTCTTCGTAGCCACCGAGTTTGGCGCGAAGACGGCGTACGTGTACATCAATGGTGCGCTCGTTCGGAGCGTCATCGTCGCCAGCAGACCAGAGCGATGCGATGAGCTCTGCTCGCTCGATCGTGTGCCCCTCACGCAGAACCAGGTACTGAAGCAGTTCAAACTCTTTGTAGGTGAGTGCGGCGGCCTCGTCGTCCAAACTGACGCGCTTGCGTGAGAGGTCAATGATCACGCCGCCTCGGCGCGTCTCTTCTTCCGGTTCGGTCTGCTGGCGATGCTTGGCGAGTGCCGAAGGATCCTGCAGGGCGAGCCGTACGACATCCACGTCACGGCCGCCCGCTCCCTCCGGCGCCAGCGCGACAGCCGCGTAGGTTTCGGCATTCGGCACCAGTTCTACCGTGAGGTTCTTCAAGGCTTCGACCAGGTGACCTAGATCGGTGCCAGCTGCTGCCGCTTTCAGATCGTTGACGCCGACATAGAGCACGAAGCCGCGAGGCTCGACACCAGAGGGCACCGCACGCAGTCGTGGTGCTGCTGGCTCGGCGGCTACCGGGCGGACCGCGGTGGCATGAACGGTCGTGGCATGTGCCGCGGTGTGAAGGGCACGAGCTGGGATTGGTACGGCGGAGGACGGGCGAACGAGTTCGGTGGTTGCAAGAGACATGATCGAAATTCCTTGTGAGGGGTGAAGGGCCTCTAATGATGAGGGTGTGATCCTTCGGGTATTGCGGGCCGTGCAGAACGGATGCACCTCGTTATGAGAAGGGGCACCCGGGAGCCATCATCCCGGGGGATGGAAGCTCGACAAGGATTTGGCCGATTAGGCACACATTCGACAACACTCGTCAGCGCTGCGCGGCATCATCATGCCGGCATCTCCATAGTCCTCACGAGAGGTCATGGCGAGCGCGTCGATAGTCATGTGTTCAACTATCGGGCAGTGCGGCAGCACATGTCAAGTCTTCGCGCTGGTTACTCGACCGTTCCGTAGAGGCGGTCGCCGGCGTCGCCTAGCCCAGGGACGATGTAGCCAACCTCGTTCAAGTGGTCATCGAGAGCGCCAAGCACGATGGTTACATCCCGCCCTTCCGTCGCCTTCTCGACCGCTGCGAGGCCTTCTGGGGCGCCGATCAGGCAGATGGCCGTGACATCGACCGCTCCGCGCGCGAGAAGGTAATCAATCGCGGCGATGAGCGAGCCACCTGTCGCGAGCATCGGATCGAGTACGAAGCACTGGCGGTTGGAGAGGTCGTCGGGCAGCCGCTCCGCATAGATGGCTGGCTGCAATGTCGTTTCATTGCGCACCATGCCAAGGAACCCGACTTCTGCGGTCGGGACCAATTTGACCATGCCCTCCAGCATCCCGAGTCCGGCCCGAAGAATCGGGACCACGAGGGGACGCGGCAGGCTGATAGCGAGACCCTTGGCTGCGGCGACCGGAGTTTCAACCATGACCGGTTCTACTCGCACGTTCCTGGTTGCCTCGTAGGCGAGCAGGGTCACAAGCTCTTCAGCCAGCGCACGGAAGGTGGGCGACGATGTGGTCTTGTCGCGCAAGACCGTCAGTTTGTGCGTGATGAGAGGGTGGTCGGCAACGTGGACTCGCATAAGCTCAATCTACTTCAGGAGGCGAGGGGAAAGTGCACGCGGAACAGAGATACGGCCAGTGGATGCGGGCGGCAATAGACGACGCCCGTCTCGCTGTGAAGACCGGTGACGTTCCGGTCGCGGCCATCGTTCTCGACGCGACGGGCAATCCGATTGGCCGAGGACGCAACGAGCGCGAGAAATCCGCAGACCCAACCGCCCATGCGGAGATCCTCGCCATCCGCGAGGCGGCGGAGGCGCTTGGGAGCTGGCGGCTCGAGAGTGCCACTCTGGTGGTGACACTCGAGCCGTGCGCGATGTGTGCCGGTGCAATCCTCAATGCACGCATCCCTCGCGTGGTGTTTGGTGCTTGGGACGAGAAGGCGGGGGCCGCGGGCAGCGTCAACGATCTGTTGCGCGACCGAAGGTTGCCACACAAGGTCGAAGTGGTCGCCGGAGTGGAGGAAGAGGCGTGCGCGAGCCTGCTGCGCGAGTTCTTCGAAGTGAGGCGGTAGGTCTGTATCGAGACCCCGTCAGTCGGACGCCTTGATGATAATTGCCTCAGTGTTGACCGTGCCGTCCGCGGGCGCGACGTACACGTCAGGTTCGATGAAGATGACGCGGGCGAAAGGAACCGTGTCGCGGATCCTGGCCTCGAGTGCGTTGATTGCGGCAGCGACATCCGCCAACTTCCTCTTGCTCGCGAAGGCAACTTTTGCGCCGACCAGCAGCTCGTCCGGGCCGAGGTAGAGGGTGCGCAGGTGGATGAGTGCCTCCACCGATGGTTCTGCGTTGATGGCGTCTCGGATGAGTAGGACATCCGCAGCGTTCGCCCCCTCGCCGACCAGCAGACTTTTGGTTTCGATGCCGAGGACGATTGCCACCAACACAAGCAACACGCCGATGCAGAGCGTGCCGATCGCATCGAAAACGCCGTTGCCGGTAATGATCGTGAGACCGACGCCGAGGAAGGCGAACACCAGACCGGCGAGAGCGGCAGTGTCTTCCAGCAGCACAACGGGGAGTTCTGGAGCCTTGGAGTGGCGGATGAACTGTAACCAGCTATCTTTGCCGCGACTGTGGTTCGACTCGCGGACGGCGGTGCGCAGGGAGAAGCTTTCCAACACCATCGCGATGACCAGCACCAGAACGGGTAGCCAGGCGTTCTCTAGCGCGTGCGGATGCTGCAGCTTCTCGATGCCCTCGTATATGGAGAAGACGCCGCCGATGCTAAACAGGATGATCGACACGACAAACGCATACACGTAGCGCTCGCGCCCGTAACCGAAGGGGTGGTCGGAGTCTGCCGCTTTGCGGGCGGCCACCCCGCCGCGCAGTAGCAGGAGCTGGTTGCCCGTGTCTGCGAGGGAATGCACACCCTCGGCGAGCAGTGAGCTGGAACCCGAAAAAGCCCAGGCGAGAAACTTGGTGATGGCAATGCCCAAGTTCGCCAGCAGGGCCGCAACGATCGCTTTATTTCCGCCGGAAGTGCTCATGCTCCAATCCTAGATTGTGTCCACCGAGAGCCACGGGTTCGCCTGCCGCGGAAAAGCGCGGCAGGATTGGGTAATGCACACCACACTGCCGACCATCTCTATCCTCGGCGCCGGGTCGATGGGCGGCGCGATCCTGAGCGGACTCCTCCAGCCTTCCGTCACGGTGGATGGCGGGATTCGCGTGACCAACCGCACCGAGGCGAAGGCCGCCGGGCTGCGATCGGATGACGTGCTCAGCTACGCGACGGAACAAGACCCGGCCGCCAATCTCGCGGCGGTCGCCGGCGCCGACATCGTGTTGGTGGCGGTCAAGCCGCACTTGGTTCCTGACCTCCTTCGAGAGATCGCACCCGCCCTCGACCCGGGAACAATCGTCATCAGTGTCGCCGCCGGGGTTACCGTCGCCACCTTCGAGTCCATCCTTCCCGAATCGGTGTCCGTACTTCGGGCGATGCCAAACACTCCCGCGTTCGTTCGCAAAGGGGTGACGGGCCTCTGTGCTGGAACGCGATCAAGCGCGAAGGACCTCGCCGTGGCATCCGCGCTGTTCTCGACAGTGGGGGATGTCGTGGTCGTGCCGGAGTCGCAGATTGATGCGGTGAGCACCATCTCGGGTTCTGGTCCCGCGTACGTGTTCTACCTGATCGAGGAGCTCACGCGCACCGCTCTTGACCTCGGATTCACCCCGGAGCAGGCGGCCACCATGGTGAACGGAACTTTCCTCGGTGCCGCGGAACTGCTCGTGTCATCCGGGGAAACCCCGCAGGAGTTACGCAGGCGAGTCACCAGCCCGAAGGGCACAACCGAGCGAGCCATTGCGGAACTCGAAAAGGCGGACTTTAAGGCGCTGTTCGACCGTGCGACCGCGGCGGCATTGGCCAGGGCGAAGGAACTGGCGGCCAGCTAGTTTAGGAACTACAGCGGGCGCTCAGCTTAGGCCTGCAGTGTCGCGAACTTCTCGATGTCTGCCGAGATGCCGCTCACAATGATCAGGTCGTGGTTGGTGATCACCGTGTCTGGTGTCGCGTAGGTGAAATCCTTGCCTGGGGACTTCACGCCGACGACGGTGATGTGGTGCTTCCTGCGAACCTCGGACGCTGCCAGGGTGATGTCGCGGATAGCCTTGGGCGGGTACATTTTCACGATCGCAAAGTCACCATCGAACTCGATGAAGTCGAGCATCCGCCCCGATACGAGGTGCGCGACACGCTCGCCGGCCTCTGCCTCCGGGTAAATGACATGGTTCGCGCCGATACGGGCGAGGATCTTGCCGTGCGACTGGCTGATCGCCTTCGCCCAGATTTGCGGGATTTTGAGGTCGACCAGGTTGGCCGTGATGAGGACGCTGGCTTCGATGGACGAGCCGACAGCGACAACCGCGACCGCGAAGTCCTGTGCGCCGATCTGGCGAAGCGCATCGATGCTGCGCGCATCCGCCTGAACGGCGTGCGTCACTCGCTCTGACCACTTCTGTACGAGGTCAGCATCTTCGTCTATGGCGAGCACTTCGCGGTTGAGCCGGTCGAGCTGTCCTGCGGCGCCCGCGCCAAAACGGCCAAGCCCGATGATGAGCACTGGAGCGTCGTGGGGAATGCGATCAACCAACGATGGGCCTCTCTTCTGCATTACGGAACAGCTGTGGGCGCTGGCTTGCTGCAAGTGCCGCGGCGAGAGTCACTGTACCAACGCGACCTGCCCACATCGTCGCGGCGAGAATGTATTTTCCTGAGTCGGGCAGCGAGTCGGTGAGTCCGGTACTGAGTCCACAGGTTCCGAACGCAGAAATGACGTCGAACAACACGAGCTGCAGCGGCGCCTTTGTCACATGCATGATCGCGATCGACGATGCCGCAACAATCGTCGCACCCCACAGGACGACGCTCACCGCGAGCCGGAGGACATCCGTCGGAATGCGGCGCCCGAACGCCTGCATGTCCCTGTTGCCACGGGCCTCGGCGGCGGCGGCAAGGAACAGCACCGCGAGGGTGGTGACCTTGATGCCCCCTGCCGTGGATGCCGATCCACCGCCCACAAACATCAGCATGTCCATGACCAGCAGGGTCGAGCCGTGCATTTGCCCGACGTCCACAGTGGAGAAACCACCGGAGCGGGTCATGATCGACAAGAAGGTAGCCGTCATTGGCCTAGCAGCGTCCGGTTGGGCGCCGAGTGTCGCCGGGTTATTCCACTCGAGGGCGTACAGCGCGATCGCCCCAATGATGATCAGGATAACGGTGGTGACCAGGGTCAGTTTGACGTGGATGGACAGCCGGCCTGGCCTGCGCACCCGCCGGGCCAACGCGAAGATCACAGGGAATCCGAGGCTGCCGACGAACACGCCGAGGGCGATCGTCCCGAGCATCCAGGGGTCGGTGGCAAATGGTGCGAGTCCGGCGGTGTGCGGGACGAAGCCGGTATTGGTGAACGCGGAGGTCGCGAAGTAGAACCCCTCCCATACTGCCTGCCAGGGGTCCGACCCGGCAAGAAGCAGGCGCGGGATGATCATGGCGGTGAGCACAGCTTCGATCGCGAACACACTGATCGCAACTGTGGCGAGTAGGCCGCCGATCTCGCCCAGGCGGATTGCCTGCGATTCGGAAACTGGGCCGACGTGGATCCTTCCGGCATTGGAATCGCTCGCAGCCATGAGTCGGGCGCGAAGTCCGAGTCGCCGGGAGACGATGAACCCCAGCATGCTCGCCAGAGTCATCACGCCGATGGCGCCGACTTCCAAGCCGATCAGGATGACCACGTTGCCGAAGGTGGACCAGTGCGTCGCCATGTTCACCGTGTTGAGCCCTGTCACACAGATCGATGAGACAGCCGTGAACAGGGCATCCGCGAGCGGAGTCGCGGTGCGAGATGCCGTGGCGATCGGCAGCGACAGAACGGCAGTGAACACCAGAATAAGGGCGGTGAAGATGAGGATCGCGAACCGGGCCGGGGAAGAGGCCGCGAACTGGTCGACCAGGTCGCGGAGGTGGGCGAGGATCGTGCCACGAGGCTCGCGCATCGCGCGCATGTCTCCCCCAATTCTTCGGCGTCTTTGCCGTCTTGTGGCAACTTGCCATGGTACTCCTGCAGGGGAGGCCGGTACCCTGTTGAAATGGCTGACATCTTTGACGTGATTGCGGACGCAACGAGACGCGATCTCCTGCAGGTACTCCTGGAACGCTCCGCGACATCCGGTTCATCTGCCGGGGAGGCGAGTTCTGGCGAGATCAGCGTGGGCGAGATCGTGGAGAAACTGGGGCTCAGCCAGCCGACTGTGTCCAAACACCTGAGGGTGCTGCGCGACCACGGTCTCGTGCGGGTGCGCGAAGAAGGGCAGCACCGTTACTACGCCCTCGTCCCCCAGCCTCTCGAAGAGTTGGAGGACTGGGTGATTCCTTTCCTCAGTGTGGACTTCGATGGCGAAGGCGGTGGTTCTGCGGCATTCTCCGCTTGGTCAGGAGTGCAAGTACCCGCCCCGCTGCGACGGGCGGCTGACACTCTGCAACATCCGGCGGATGCGGGGACCGCGGTCGGTCGAAAGGCCGCCGAGGCGTCATTCCAGACCATGACCGCGTTTCAGGATGCTTCGCACGAGGTTGAGCGTCGGGTGTTCGATCCGCTGAAGAAGAAGATCGATCCGTTCAAGAAGAAGCTGGGCAGGCGCGATTCCCAGTAGTCCGAGCCGCGCGTAGTCTTTGCGTGCCATGGTGACGATGCTCGCTTGCCAGCGAGTCACTTTAGCCCCTAAAGTGACAACTCAGCACTCCAGTAACATTTGCTCGGGTGCGAGGTTCCCAATCTCACTGGAACGCAAGGGGCAATGACGATGGCACGGGATCTCTCCGAGGTGCGCTTCCTCACGGTTGCGGAGGTCGCCGACATGATGCGGGTGTCGAAGATGACGGTCTACCGGCTCGTACATTCCGGCGAGTTGCCCGCGATTCGTTTCGGGCGTTCTTTCCGCGTGCCGGAATCCGCGGTCGAGGCCGCCATTGACTCGCATATCGCCGACGTGGGCTGAGCGGGTTTGCTACACGAAGCGAACGACGGCCTGCAGCCTGGTGCGGATATCAAACAGCTCGTTTCCGCCGATTGGCGGCTCTCCGACAAGGCCGGTGCGCATTAGCGCTGGCAGCTGAGACTGCTGAACGAGGATCGACGGAATCCCCTTCACTCGGCCGATCGGGGTCGACGACTCTTCTGTGGCGTCATCCGGAACCACGACCACAAGCGCGGTGAAGCGCACCCTGGCCGGCTTTTCAATGGACTTGGCGCGCGACGCCAGGGTGTGGAAGGGGCGATCGCCGTCCAAGGCATCACCAGCGAGTTCGCCTCGGCGTACCTTGACCGCCGCACCCCAGTCTTCGGAGAGCAAGGCGAACAGTCCGGACGGGCCGAGCACGATGTGATCGAGCTTGCCAACGCCGGTCTGCACGTCGTGCCAAATCGTGTACGCAATACCGAGCGCAGACAGCGAGCGCGCCGAACTCTCCTCTGCGAGGGCATCTGCGAGCAGGTGACGGATGTCGCGCGGAGCCGAGCGCACGAGTGCTGCGTCATAGGGGTCGTCGATCGCATCCCCCAGACCAACCCACTCGCGCAGCCGACCGAGGTAGTGCTCCCGGTTCCAACCACCGGGGTGACCCGAGGATCGTGCGAGCGGGCGTGAATCCCGCCGGGGACGCGGTGGCTGCGTGACCCAGGATGCCGCTGTCGGCTCGGCAACGGTGTGGCCGCGGTCGTAGATGGCCCGGCTCGCCGGGGTCCCCACACGTTCCCAAGCTTGTTGGACGGCGTGAAACTGGGCCTCGGAACCGCCGGTGTCTGGGTGAGCAGCGCGCAGCATCCGTCGGTAGGCGTGCCGCAAATCATCGGCGCTCGCCGAAGGGCTCACACCGAGCACCTCGTACGGCGTCGCCGCGAGGGGACTTTCAGGCATGCGGTGACTTTCGGATCGGGGTCAACTCACGAGAATACCCGCGAACCCTGCACCTCCGCCAAGCGGCTCAGACCTTGGTGCGTCCACCCCTGCGGATAAAACCGAGGAGTGCGGTGATGACGAAAAGCACGATCCCGACGATCGCGAGCCAGAATAGGGCCTTGATCGCGAAGCCGATGATGGCCAGGACTGCCCAGATAATCAGAAGGATAATCACGAGTGTCAGCATCGTTCGAGTTTATGTTGTTCGGGCGACAAAGGCGACGTGCATCGAGAGCTAATTCGATCATCCGTTGGTATCGCGTCGTTGGCGCCGTTGGTCTTGCACAACCTGCGGTGACTGTCTCGACGCACCTCCGCACACTGAGGACGTGAGCAGGGCTTTTGAGAACGATGCTCCGGATGCGAGAGTTGTTCCATGAGCTTCAATGACGGCGCGAATATCGGTTCGGGCAAGGCCAGCAGGCGTGGGCGCACTGGGGTTGCAGTTGGCGGTGGCGGTGCACTCGTCGTCATTGGGTTGTTTGTCCTGTCGCAGTTCCTGGGCATTGACCTGACCGGGCTTGTTGGCGGCGGCGGTACCGGCGGCGGCTCAGGCAGCAGCGCCTCTCAGGAGCTCGATCAGTGCCAGACCGGTGCAGACGCCAACGCGAACCTTGACTGCCTTGTGAAGGGAACCGCGGCCGCGCTCGACGCCTACTGGGTCGGCGAGTACCCGACACTGAACGCCGGCGCGTATAGTTCGCCAGCCGGTGGTGTGCAGCTTTTCTCCGATTCCACGAACACGGGATGCGGCTCCGCCTCGAGCGCTGTCGGCCCGTTTTATTGCCCTGCAGACCAGAACATCTACCTGGACACAGCGTTCTTCGCTGAGTTGCGCGACCGCTTTGGTGCGTCGGGGGGCCAGCTCGCCCAGATGTATGTGATTGCTCACGAGTGGGGACATCACATCCAGAAGTTGGATGGCGTAATTTCGCGGGCCAGTGACGGCGATACCGGTCCAGGATCGAACACAATTCGAGTCGAACTGCAGGCAGATTGCTACGCCGGGTCGTGGGTTGGTTCCGCATCCACGGTGCCTGATTCGAATGGCGTGCCGTTTCTCAAACCGGTAACCCAGACGCAGATCAAGGATGCCCTCAGCGCGGCATCCGCAGTGGGCGACGACCGCATCCAGGGCGCGAGCGGGCAGGTGCGCCCTGAAACGTGGACTCACGGCTCGAGCGACCAGCGCCAGAGGTGGTTCCTTTCTGGGCTCCACGGTGGTGCGACCGCGTGTGACACCTTTGGCGTGAGTGTCGACGCGCTCTAGTCTCGCATTGCCTGGGTTTCGGGAGTGGCCCGGGTTAGCATCCCCCCATGGTGAAAAAGGCGCGGCACATGACGGCCACGGATACCGCTATTTCTAATCGAAGACCTTCCGCGCTGTGGACGGACAGTCTGGGTAGGGTTGCGACCCGGTGTGGGCAGGCGCTCATCGTGCTCCTCGTGGTCGCGGTTGTGGTCTATGCGGCGATCCAGCTCAAAGTCGTGGTCATCCCAGTTCTCATTGCTCTCATCATCGCGTCAGCATTCCGCCCCTTCGTTCGGATGCTTGAACGCTTTATGCCGCGAGTGATGGCCGCCATCATCTCGTTACTGATTTCGGCGGTCGTCTTTGGTGGTGTCGTCACGATTGCGGTTATCGGGGTCGAATCCCAGTTCTCCAACCTGCAGAAGTCGGTGACAAACGGTGTTAATCAGGTCGTGGACTTCATCCAACACGGACCACTGAACATCGGTGCGAAACAACTCGACAGCTTCCGCAAAACACTGGTCGACTTCGTGACGAGTGCGCAGTTCGGCTCTGGTGCGCTGACCGGAGTGTCGCTGGCGGTCGAGCTGGTGACGGGTATCGTTCTTGCTGTCATCGTGCTCTTCTATTTCATGAAGGACGGGCCCCTTATTTGGTCGTTCTTGATCAAACCGTTTAAGCCGGAGCTGCACGCGAGGCTTCGACGCGGTGGCGACAGTGCGGTCACAACCCTCGGAGGCTACGTGCGCGGCACGGCCATTGTGGCATCCGTGGACGCTCTCTTCATTGGTATTGGCCTAGCGTTACTCCACGTTCCGTTGGCCATACCACTGGCGATCATTGTCTTCATTGGCGCGTTCATCCCGCTCGTAGGCGCGACGGTCGCTGGGATCGTCGCTGCGCTTGTTACGCTCGTGACCAATGGTCCAACGGCGGCAATCATCGTGGTGATCATCGTCGTTGTGGTGCAGCAACTCGAAGGTAACTTCCTCTCGCCCGTCGTTCTCGGCAAGTCTCTGAAGCTGCACGGACTCGTTGTGCTTCTCGCATTGACCGCGGGCACAATTCTCGGTGGCATCGTCGGAACACTGCTGTCGGTTCCGGCTGCGGCTGTGGCCTGGGCCATCATCAAGCAATGGAACGATCCGATCGTTCCTGTGCCGGGCAAGGACATCGCTCCGATAGTGCCGGAGCCCGAACCACGCGAACGCCGTGCCGGACAGAAAGCTCCATCTTCGCGTCGTTGAGAGTTCCAGAATCAACCAGCAGCTGAGATGGCGAAAAGACCTGCGATGCCGACCGCGTACAGCACCAACACGACCAGCGAGTCGATACCCATTCCCGTGATCTTCTTCTGTGGCCGAAAGAGCAGTCCGACCGCGTACACGAGTGTGAGCACGACGGCGAGAGCAGACAGGTAAATGTCACTCGCGTTGGCGTTGGAGAGCACGGCTTTGCCGGAGATGACTGTTGCCACGAGAAAAAGAACCGGCAGGAAAGCGTTTCCGCCGAAGATGTCGCTCATGGCGAGGTTGTCGTCACCTTGCCTGATCGACTGGATGCCCGTCGAAAGTTCGGGGAGCGATGTGGCCAGGGCGAGAATCGTGGCTCCAAACAGAATGCCTGACAGCCCGAGTTGGCTGGAAGCAGCTTCGCCCACTCGTTCGAGCACGACGCCGGCAACGAGCGTTGCGAGCGCGGCGACTGTGAAAATCACGGATGCTCTCGTCGTGGTCATCGTCTGGGGCGTGCGACGACGATGTCCGGATTGGTGAGGGGTCGCATCCGGAGCCTTCCCATTTTCGTGCCACGGCAGCTTCGATCCCGACCGCTTCACGAGCAATAGCCCGACAACCCACGCCACAACTATGAGCACGCCTTCTGGCGTGACACCGGCGAAGATTAGACCAGAAGGCAACTGGGTTCCGGCGAGCACGGTTCCGAGGATCGCCACGACCACGAGAGCTTCGAGAAGCAGCGTGAGAGAGGCAGCTCGATAGGTGAGTGGTTTCACCCCTCGTCCTCGCTTACCGAACAGGTCGAGCAGCACAAGCACCACCGTTTGCAGCGCGATCCCGCCGAGGATATTGCCTACTGCAACGTCGATATTCCCGCTGATGGCTGCGCTGACGGTGATCGCAATCTCAGGCAGGTTGGTGGCGACGGCGAGAACGATGAGCCCACCGAGGGCGCTACCCAGGTGGAGCTTCTTGTCGAGCACATCGGTTGTTTTCGATAATTGGATGCCAGCAATCCAGACCACGATCGCAGCGGCAGCAAAGATGGCGATGAGCAGCCAGAGGGGTAGAGAGTCCATCCACTCACTATGCGACGCTCAAGCCGCTGTCCCACTATCGACACGGGCCAGCCCTGGCCTGAATGGCACACAACCATTCGCGTCGAGATGACCCCATCTGGTGGATGCGAAGCGCAGGACCTTAGACCTTAGTGGCGGCGAATGGGAGCCCCAGACTGGAGACAGACCGCAACTGGAGGCCACGATGAATCAACTGCGCGCACCTCGCGAAGCGTCTTCCATCGCGCACGGTTACCCTTCGTGGGGTGATTTCAGCGTCCAGTTCGGCATTCTGATAGTTGGTGCCGCGACGCTTGTCCTCTTCGCGCCCGGTAAAAGTCACCGGCGGGGGCGGTAT
>JBDTIM010000018.1:0-2761 GCA_039936355.1 Lacisediminihabitans sp.
CCGCGACTGATGAGGCGCCGGCTGCTGCTGACGCCGACAAGGCGTAGTCCGTGCTTGCAGCTGCTCTTGAGCACCTCGTCAAGGGGATCGTCGATCACCCCGACGAGGTCGAGGTCGTGTCAAAGAGTTCCCCGCGCGGTGATGTTCTCGAGGTGCGAGTGCACCCCGAAGATCTGGGCCGCGTGATCGGTCGCGCCGGTCGCACCGCGAAGGCGCTCCGCACCCTCGTGTCTGCACTGGCTGATGGCCACAAGGTGCGCGTCGACGTGGTGGACACCGATTTCTAGAGAAGCTGTTCCGAACAAGACCCAGTTGAGGGTCGGTCGTCTCACCAAGGCCCACGGTCTCAAGGGAGCGATCAAGGTTGAGTTGTACACGGATGACCCGGGACGACGTTTCGTCCCGGGCGCCGTGTTCACGCTTCAGGTGCCTACGAGTTCGCCCTGGCACGGCAAGACACTTGAACTCATAGAACTCAAGTGGTTCAACTCCCACGCGGTCGCATTCTTCAAGAATGTTCCCGATCGCTCTGCCGCTGAGACCCTGCTCAAAGCGATCCTCTGGATCGACCAAGATCTGAGCGAGTCTCCGGCAGAAGAAGACGCCTGGTTCGACCACCAACTGGTTGGTCTCGCTGTGATGCGCGATGGCGTGAAGGTGGGCACGATCAGTCTCGTTGATCACCTCCCCGCCCAAGACCTGCTCCACGTCACGACAGACGGCGGCGAGGTTCTCGTGCCTTTCGTCAAAGCCATCGTGCCTGCGGTTGACATTGCGGCGGGTACTCTCACGGTCACGCCACCAGCTGGCCTCTTCGAAGAACTTTCGGAAGAGCCTGATGACGACGATTCTTCTTCAGCGCCTGCCGGAGAGCCAGCATCCGCAGAATCATCGGAGAACACTAACTAGGGAGCTGTGCCGGTGCGCATCGACATCGTGACAATCTTTCCGGAGTTCTTCTCCGTGCTCGATGTTTCTCTACTGGGCAAGGCGCGCAAAGCCGGAGTCATCGATCTGGGCGTGCATGACCTCCGCGATTTCACCTACGATCGCCACCGTACAGTCGACGACACCCCCTACGGCGGGGGAGCGGGCATGGTCATGAAGCCAGAGCCGTGGGGTGACGCGCTCGACAGCATCCTGTATGCCTCTGAGCTTCGGGAGACGGATCCTGTCGTGATCTTTCCCTCGCCAGCCGGTGAGGTTTTTACCCAGGCAATCGCGCAGGAACTCGCCGTCGAAAAGCACCTCGTCTTCGGCTGTGGGCGCTACGAGGGTATTGACCAGCGGGTAGTCGATTATGCGGCGACCCGCGGCCGGGTGCGCCTGCTGAGTCTCGGCGATTACGTGTTAAACGGCGGGGAGGTGGCCACGATGGCCATGATCGAGGCCCTTGGCCGTCTTATCCCCGGAGTTGTCGGCAACCCAGAGAGCCTCGTCGAGGAATCGCATTCGGATGGCTTGCTCGAGTATCCGAGCTACACGAAGCCGCCCGCGTGGCGCGGCCTTGAGGTTCCGCCAATCCTGCTGAGCGGAAACCATGGCGCCATCGCGACCTGGCGCCACGAGCAACAGCTTGAGCGCACCAAACGCGTGCGTCCCGACCTTCTGCCGGAGTAATTTTGCCGGAGTAACTAGACCCGTGCGGTGAGCACGATGGGACCGTCGTCGGTGACGGCGATCGTGTGCTCGGCGTGCGCGGCGCGCGAGCCGTCAAGACTGCGCAGAGTCCAGCCATCCGGATCGGTGAAAATGCGGTCAGTACTCTGCATAAACCACGGCTCGATCGCGAAGACGAGCCCAGCACGCAGGGGAAGGCCACGCCCCCCGCGACCATCGTTCGGGATGTGTGGGTCTCCGTGCATCACGCGCCCCACACCGTGTCCGCCAAAGTCTGTGTTGACCGAGTAACCCGCGTCGTGAGCGACCGTGCCGATGACGGCTGAGATATCACCAATACGATTTCCGACAGTCGCAGCTGCGATTCCGGCGGCAAGCGCGCGCTCTGTGACCTCGATCAGTCGCAGGTCTTCGTCGCGGGGAGTTCCCACGGTGAAGGTAATGGCGGAGTCAGCGACCCAGCCGCCGACGGAGGCCGCAAAATCGAGGCTCACCATGTCACCATCCTGCAGGGGGTAGTCATGCGGCAGGCCGTGAAGTGCGGCATCGTTCACCGAAGTGCACAGCACTTTTCCAAATGGCATGGCGCCAAATGACGGGTGGTAATCGATGTAACAGCTCTCTGCACCGTACTGGCGAATGAGGTCGTGAGCGATCGAGTCCAGCTTGAGAAGGTTGACGCCAACCCGCGAAAGTGCCCGCAACTCCTTGAGCACGCCGGCGACGAATAGCCCTGCAACCCGCATCTCTTCAATCTCGGCGGGTGTTTTGAGCTCTATCATCTGTCTCCCAGCATGTGTTCTATGACTCTCTGAACACGAGTTTAGAATGAGACAATGTCTTTTCGTCGCGCCATGTACTACGTACAGTTTGTAGGCCTGCTGGCCGTGCCTGCATGGGTGTTTGCCGGTCGCGGGCTTTTCGGGGTCTATCTCGGTTGGCATTTCAAATTTCAAATGATTTTCTGCCCGCTCGCGTTTCTTGTCCTGCTCTCGGCTTTGCTTCTGACTCTCGCTCGGTATGAGGTCAAAGCCGCTCGCGCGGTCTCCCGGCGGGATGCCGTGCTTCTGACTACCGCATACTCGTTCGGCATTGCTTACGGGTTCTTCATGATTGATGCCCCCATAGCGGGGGATCGCGG
>JBDTIM010000019.1:0-11715 GCA_039936355.1 Lacisediminihabitans sp.
GAAGTCATCGGCTACGACGACCTGATCGAGACCGGTTCCATTGCGGAAGCGCGCGCCAAGGGCAAGGCCCGCATAGAAGGCAAGGACTACGTCATGCAGGATGGCGACGTGGTGGAGTTCCGCTTCAGCAACTAGTCCGTGCCGCTCGCCGCGCCTGTAACAGGCTCGGCGCGCCAGTTGTTTCTGACGCGACGAGGTCGGTTCTGGAGCGCCGAGGTCCGCCGACGAGGCTGTCGGTGGCGCGGCATCAGAGCAAAGGAAAGTCGAACGGTGTCTCGACGGAATGTACCTGATCAACCGGTGCTGTCGGACTGAGTGGAGGGCACAAAGGGGCTTCGGCTAGCTGCTAGAGATCGCCGTAATCGTTGGCAGTGATCACGATTTGGTCGACGTTACCGTTCTTCATGAAAAGTCCGATGTAGTCGATGCCGACCGCGCCATCATGCATGAGTGACGTAGTGCCAGGGACCTCGCGTGTGGCCAGACCGAAGGTATCGGTGAAACCGGGGCGTGCGTTCCAGCCGTGCGCAGTGACGACGTCCGCTTGTGTGGAGCCGACCGCTATCCCCTCTTCGGTTTTAATGGGTACACCATTCAGCGCTGGTGCTGTGATCCGGATGTCGCTTGACCCGCCGTCGACGTAGACACTCACGAGCGCACCACCCCAGGTGTATCTCGTAATGTACGGAACATCCGTGGTGTACGGCTGCGGAATCATTTCACCGGCGGGTGTCACACCGGTTACTGTCTTGAAGAGTTCGACGACTTGCTGGCCGTCACTGAGCGGATACAGCTTCGTAGTGTTGTCGTGTGCGTAGACGATGCCATCGAGGGTGATGGTCAACTGCGGGGCAGATGCCGGTGTCGGCGTTGGGTCTTGGGTCGGTGTGGATGCCGAAGAGGATGCCGGAGGCGATACCTCTGAGCGAGGGCTGGCTTGGGCGCAACCCGCGAGAGCGAGGGAGCAGAAGAATGCAAGGATCGGGATCAAACGAGATCTCATGCCTTGGAATATAGCCTGAAACATGGTCACGACTGCTAACGATTCACGATCTTTTTCGCCCGGGCGTCCGCTCGATGATCTGGTTCCACACCGACCAGCGCGCGTGGGTCGCTGCGCCCCTCCGATAGCCTTGGAGGACGTGTACAGCGTGAGGAGTCCAGATTGATCCGTGTTGCCGCCTTCGATTGCGGAACGAACACGATTCGACTGCTCATCGCCGATCTTGACGGGCACGGCGGTCTGCGCGATGTGGTGCGCACGCGCGAGTTCGTGCGGTTGGGTGAGGGTGTCGATCGCACCGGCCGTTTTAGTGAGGCTGCGCTCGAACGCACGTTCGCGGTGATTCGAAACTACGCTGAGTTGTGCCGCGAGCACGGTGCGGAACGCATTCGTTTCGTGGCAACCTCTGCGACGAGGGATGCCGCCAACCGGGCAGAGTTTACCAACGAGGTCTATGCGATTCTTGGTGTTCCTGCCGAGGTTGTCCCCGGCACAGAGGAGGCCGCGTTATCTTTTCGCGGTGCGCTCACGGCGCTGGCCGCACCGGATGCCGGCTCGGTCTCGACCCAACATCTCGTCATTGACCTTGGTGGTGGATCCACTGAGTTGGTTCTCGGGGGCAGCGCCCCCGACTCCGCCTATTCGATGGATGTCGGATGCGTGCGTCTGACTGAGCGGAACGTGCACAGGGACCCAATGTCGGATGCTGAGCGCGCCAGCATCCGGCACGACGTCGACACCGCACTCGACACAGCCGCCGGCACTGTTGAGCTGGCGCAGGCTACCGAGGTGATCGGAGTGGCCGGCTCCATCACCACGATCACCGCGCACGCTCTCGGCCTTACCCGCTACGATCCAGAGGCTATCAATGGTGCTCGACTGCTCTTGGCGGACATCCTTCACTCCTGTGATGCGCTCAGTCGGATGCCGCGTGCCGACCGGGCAGCGCTGCCGTACCTGCATCCGGGTCGGGTCGACGTCATAGCCACGGGCGCGGTGATCTGGTCAACTATTCTGCAACGGGTTGCGGATGCCACCGCTTCCGTTGGCCGCCCGCTCGAATTCGTCACAACGAGCGAGCACGACATCCTCGACGGGGTCGCGTTGTCCCTCGCGCCGGAAGACGTCGCGTCCTGATGGCAATCGGCGACGTGGTGGAGTTCCGCTTCAGCAATCGGGCATGGCCAACTACTTTGGACGGATAGCGATCGTGGCCTCACCCAATTTCGGGCTCACCCGATAATGTAGACGAGTCCGCGGCCGCTGTCTGCCAGGTCAGTAGTAAACCTCTGTGCATCTGCAAGATACTGCGCGACGTATTCGTACTCTTCATTGTCGGCGTGGGGCGATCTGAACCTGGGCAACATGCGACGGATGTCTAGTTCGCTGACAGTCTTCAGGTCCGCAGCAATCGCTGCGACCTGCGCTGGGCCTAGCGCCCGCTCGTAGGCGATCCACCCTGTCTCCGTGTGTGTGACTTGCCCATCCACTAGCTGTAGGGCGGGCCGATTGGGCTGCCTTGGCACTGGAGCAAGCAGTGTCTGGAGTTCTTTCCAGCACTTGTCGAGGTAGAGCATTTCCGGTTTCATGTCTTCGGGACCCCAGGCATCCATCAAAGGGTCGGATCCATGGAAGGCACATGGATTTTCTAAGGCGAGCGGATACTCGTCCGCGGTGATCGGATAGGCGTAATAGCGGATTCCCATGTGCATAGCTTGTCGATGCAGGATTGGGGCTGGGTGACACGAATAGTGAACTGTGCATTGTCTGGCGCGTCTGGACCCTGTTGGGGAAAAGAGCGGTTTCTGGCCCCTTACATTGTTCACAACGATGGTCTCGTCGCGAAAGCCGCAGAGCTCACTGGGCGCGACGAGAGATCCGTGCTCATCCGTCTAGGGCTCGAAGCGTTGATTGAGCGTGAGAGTTCCCGGCGCTTAGCATTGCTCGGTGGCACCGATCCTCGTGCGTCCGCAGGTCCACGCCAACGGATTGCCTGATCAGTGATCTTGGTCGATACTTCGGTGTGGATCGATCATCTGCTCGCCTCTGTGCTGCTCACCGCGGGGGCGAGTTTGTGGACGAGAGATAAGAGGCTGCGTGCAGCAGCAGAGAGTCTCGGCGTGGCCCACTCCCCAGAGGATTAAGGCCCCGGTGCCGGTTAGGCTTGAACCCTAGGGAAGCGTCAGGTGACGCACAGAAGTCGAGATTCAGAGTGAAGTGGTTTCCTCGTCATGGGCGGGTCAAGATGCGACCGTTCGACGAATCGGCGCTCCCGGCCGTTGAGCCTTTTTCGCTCGAAGACGCGGTCTCCGAAGGGCTCATGCTGGCTGAACATTCCAGCCGGTTGCGGCTCAAAAACCGTGTCATCATCGGAGTTCTCACTCAGTCGGATGCCTTCGACGCGAAGCACTACATCGGCGAGGCGAAGAAGGCAATCGACGTTCTCGTCGATGAGTTCGACCTGGATGTCGACCGCATCGGCCGCAAACGTCGAATCGCCATCTCAATACCTGGGCGCGCCAAGCACGCGCATGACTACCGTTCGGTTGATGCAGATAATCTGCGGCTGCGCGAAGACGTATCGGCTGCAGTGGCGCGCGCTCTTCGTTCGCATCGAGGAGACGAACCGTATCTGCTCCACCTCATCGAGAGCGCACGGCAGGATGCCTGGGGCGAAATCTCGCGAGCTATCGAGGAGTTCCTGGACCGCTCGAACATCGTGGTCGATAACGCGTACAAGCGTGGACGAAGCGGGCGTATCCGGCTGTTGATTACCGAGGATCTGGCCAAGTTGATGGCGAGCGTTTCGGCCTAGAACACCCTGGACAACGGTTAGGCGGCCACCGGCCGCCGATCGAGGTGAATTCCCGCCATCATGCAACGCACGGAGCCGCCACCGAGTTCGATGGTCGGGATTTCGAGCGGCAGGATGCTGCAGCTACGTTCGATGATTGCGCGCTGGGCATCAGTCAGGCTAGCTTCTGCCCTCCGAGACAGGGCGAGGATGCGACCGTTCGTGCCGTGCAGTTCGATCGCGTTTCCCGCGAAATCGGCTATTTGTTCGTGGCTGAGATCAATGAGGGTGCGGCCGGGTTCGGTGAGTCTGTCCGCGATCTCGTCCCGGCGTGCGGCGGAGTCGATCATCGCGAGACCGATCATGGTGAACTCACTCGCGATGCACATCATGACGTTGGTGTGGTAAACCGCCACCCCGGCTTGGTCGTGGGCATCGAACATCATTGGCTCGTAGCCAAAGGTCGCGCAGAACCGTTCCAGCGCAAGTGGGTTGGCGCGGTGTGACCGAGCAGCGTACGCCACCCGGTTTGTGTGGTCGAGCACCATTGCACCGGTGCCCTCGAGGAAGATGTCGTCGTGCTCCAGCCCGGAGTAGTCGATGATGTCTTGCACCCGGTAGCGGCTCTTGAGAAGTTCGATTATGTCTGCCCGGCGTTCGCTCCGCCGGTTCGGGGAGTACATCGGGTAGACGGCGACCCGTCCGCCGGTGTGGGTGGAAAACCAATTGTTTGGGAAAACGCTGTCTGGCCGACTGCTCTCCGTGTCCTCGAAGAGGTGCACGGTGATCCCCGCATCTTCGAGGGCGATAGCAACCTTCGTCGTCTCGTCGTACGCGGCTTTGGCGATCTCCTGGGCATTGCGTGCGGGGTCAACCGATTGGAAAGCATTATCGCTGGCAGTTGCCGGGTTCGGTGTGAACTCGTGCGGACGGATCAAGATAACCGCCGACGGCGCTTGAACGCTCATTGCTGCCGGGGCCAGGCGCTCAGGCTGGAACAGCAGCAGTGGCAACCAGGGAGAACAGGTCCTTCGGGTCCGTCGGCTCTGCAATCAGGTCGATTTCTTCGAAGAACGGGGTTCCCTCCACGGCGTCATGCACGTAGCGCAAGGCCGAGAAGTCCGCGATGGCGAAGCCGACGGAGTCGAAGATGGTGATCTGCTCCGCAGAAGTGCGACCGGTCGCCTGATCCGTGATGACCTTCCACAGTTCGGTGATGGGGAAGTCGGCCTCAAGTTGCTGGATCTCACCCTCGATCCGGGTTTGCGGCGGGAACTCGACGAAAACGCTCCCGTGCCGGAGGATCTCCGGATCTAGCTCGGTCTTACCCGGGCAGTCGCCACCGATCGCGTTGAGGTGCATCCCAGGTTCCACCATGTCGGCCGTAAGGATGGTTGCGTTTGTCTTGTCTGCGGTGCAGGTGGTAACGATATCCGCTCCACGAACAGCATCACGCGCATCCGTCGCCCGGACGATGTCGAACCCGAGTGGAGCTACGTTACGGATGAACTTGTCGAGCGCAGCCGGGTCAGTGTCCCAGATCCGGAGGCTGCTGATTCCGAGCATCTCGCGGAAAGCGAGCGCCTGAAACTCAGACTGGGTGCCTGCGCCGATCATTGCCATAACTGTCGAGTCCTTGCGGGCGAGCGTCCGGGCTGCGAGGGCGGATGTCGCGGCCGTGCGCAGCGCCGTGAGCAGCGTCATCTCGGAGACCATGACGGGGTAACCGTTGCTGACCTTGGCGAGCATGCCGAAGGCGGTCACGGTCTGGAACCCGGCAGCAGGGTTGGACGGATGGCCGTTCACGTATTTGAAGGAGTAGGTCTCGCCGTCACTTGTAGGCATGAGCTCGATGACGCCCTCGCGCGAATGACTCGCGACACGCGGGATCTTGTCGAACTGAGGCCAGCGGGAGAAGTCTTTAGCCAGATAGTCGACCATGCCTCTGACGATCGCTTCGACTCCGGTCTCGGCAATCCACCGCGTCATGTTCTTGACACTCACGAAACGGACCATGAGGGTCTCCTTTCCCTTAGGCCTCAAGGCTACAAACATGCACTATGAACCCACAATTGCCACAAGTCTCCATTTTGCATACTTAACTGAGCAGAAGTATGAGCCGCACTTTATAATCTGTACATGTCTTCCATGGATGAACTCGACCGACGCCTCCTGTCTATCCTGCGGGTGGATGGACGAGAGCCGGTGGCGAGCCTCGCTAGGCGTCTCGGGGTGACCCGGGCAACGGTGACGAGCCGATTGGATCGTCTGGTTACGTCTGGGACAGTGGTGGGGTTCTCGGTGCGGGTTCGTGAGGAACGCGATCCGGATTCGGTGCGCGCGATCGCCTTCATCGAGGTGGAGGGGCGCTCGACTAATGACGTCATCGGCCGCCTCCGTGGTCTGTCAGAAATTCATGCCCTGCACACAACGAACGGGGGCTGGGACCTCGTAGCTGAGTTGCGCACCGACACTCTCGGCAACTTCGATCGCCTCCTTGGGCAGATCCGTTCCATTGACGGCGTCGTGAACAGTGAAACGAGCCTGTTGCTGAGTTCCGTGTTGGTATAGGACTGGGCCTGCCGAATTTATGTCAGGGTGCGCAGCCCTAGCGCGACTGGCGCCGCTTTCCCACGCGAGGCGCACCCTTGACAGCTGGCGTGCGGCCCTTGCCTTTCGAAGCCTTGGCCTTTCCGCCTGGTGGCACCGCCGCGGCGTTGGCTGCAGACCTAGCGAGGTCTGCCTTTGTCTTGGACAGGAGAGCTACTCCATCCTCCGTGAGCGTCGTCGTCGCCGCACTGTAGTCGAAGAGTGGATGGCCGAGTTCTTCTTCGAATCGTTTGATGGATGCCACGAGCTGCGGTCGTGGGATGCCGAGCGTCCTGGCCGCGCGGGCGAAATGTAACTGCTCCGCTGCGGCGACGAAGTTGCGCAGGTGGTCGCTGCTCATGGCATCCCTTCGTTTAGTCTCGTCGTGGTCTGGGCTCGCTGTTTCGCCCAGACTACGCGGGACACTTCCTCATACCCGAGTGACAGCTCCTTGCTAAGCTGTGTGGACAACCACATATTGGGCCGCAACACGATGCGGGAGAGTTCGCCTACAAGGACGAACACCGAAGGAGCAAGCCTCCCCGCCAATCTCTCAGGTATCAGTACCGCATCGAACTGGCCACTCTGAAAAGTGAATTTGCGCAGCAAATTCGGGTCGAGTAGTCGCGCAGCGACAAATCGAGACCTGAATGCGCATACTTCCGCCCAAGGTGAAAACCGGCAACCACCGGTGAAGCTCTCAGGCTCATGACAGAGGGGGAGTTCCCGTTGCCAACGCGCGCCAGGAGAACTCTTGCCAGATACACAGCAGCCAGATACACAGCAGTCCGATACACAGCAGCCCGATCCATCCCAGTCCGATTCATCGCAATCAGGTGAGCAGCGATTGTCGCCGCTCCACCAGATCCATGTGGACGCCGGTGCCAGCTTTACCGATTTCGCTGGCTGGCAGATGCCGGTGCGTTACTCGAGCGACCTTGCCGAACATCATGCCGTTCGCAGCTCGGCGGCGCTCTTCGACCTTTCGCACATGGCGGAGATCCTGGTGACGGGAGCGGGGGCAGCCGCTGCTCTGGATTATGCCCTCGTAGGCAAGATTTCGGCCATTGGCATCGGCCAGGCAAAGTACTCGCTGCTCTTGTCACCAGACGGCGGCATCATCGACGATCTGGTCGTGTATCGAACGCACGAGAACCGCTTTGGGATCGTGGCCAACGCCTCAAACCGCTTCGAGGCAGCAGGTGCTTTAGCCGCCCGTGCGGCAGACTTCGACGCCACGGTATTTGACGAGAGTGACGGTCTTGCGCTGATTGCGGTGCAGGGCCCAGCATCCATTGCCATTATTGACAAGCTCGACAATCTCGAGACGGTGAATCCGGTGCGCGATCTGGCTTACTACTGGAGCACTCTGGGTACCTATCGTGGCAACGAAATCATGGTCGCCAGAACCGGCTACACCGGAGAAGATGGGTTCGAGCTTTACCTGAAGGCCGAGTTTGCTGCTGAGCTCTGGCAAGACCTCATGACGGCAGGGAGCGAATTCGGAATCGTCCCGGCTGGCCTTGCCAGTCGGGACACCCTTCGATTGGAAGCGGGGATGCCGCTCTATGGTCACGAGCTCGGAATCAACACCTTCCCGTCGCAGGCGGGCCTCGGGCGAGTGGTCAACCTCAAGAAAGAGGGTGACTTCGTCGGTCGCGCTGCCAGTGAAGCCGGTGCACCGGAGGGCGCACGAAAGCTCGTGGGCCTCGTGTCGGAAGGAAAGCGCGCAGGACGCGCCGGGTATGCCGTGTTCACCGCTGACGACCGCGAGGTTGGGACGGTCACGAGCGGTGCGCTGTCTCCGACGCTCGGCTATCCGATCGCAATGGCCTACGTCGACCCGGCCGAGGCCGAGGCCGGGACGGCACTCTTCATCGACGTGCGTGGCACCCGCATTGCCGCATCCGTCACCACACTACCTTTTTACAAACGACCAACTCGTAACGAGTCAGACCCCGCGAAAGGGACAATCAAATGACGGATCTTGCCTCACTCAGGTACACGGCAGAGCACGAATGGATCGCGGTGGACGGCGATATCGCCACGATCGGCATCACAGCCTATGCGGCGGAGAAGCTCGGCGACGTGGTTTTCGTGGAACTCCCCACCGTCGGCGATGACGTCACGGAGGGCAAAGTCGTGGGCGAGATCGAGTCGACCAAGTCGGTTGGCGAGCTCTTCGCTCCGATGAATGGCACCGTTGCCGCTGTCAATGACGCGGTAGTGAGCGCGCCCGAGTTGGTCAACAGCGACCCGTTCGGCGACGGCTGGTTGATCAAGGTCGCCTTCAAAGAACTGCCCGCGACGCTTGACGCCGACGAGTACGACGCGTTGGTAGGGGAGTAATGACCGTATCGTTTGACAGTACAGTCCAGGGTGCCGCGATTGATGAGGCCGTCGGATTTGTCGAAAGACACATAGGAACGGATGCGGAGGCCCAGCAGACAATGCTGGCAGCGCTCGGATTCGACTCGGTCGACGCACTAGTGAACGCCGCCGTCCCGGACTCGATCGCGGTGAAGGCATTCCAGCGCGCTGCGGAGTCCGTTCTGCCACCTGCCGCGACCGAGCGCGAAACGATCGCCGAGCTGCGGGCATTCGCCTCCCGAAACCGCGTGAACCGCTCCATGATCGGACTCGGCTATTACGACACGATCACCCCGGCGGTGATCAAGCGCAATGTGTTCGAGAACCCGAGCTGGTACACCGCGTACACGCCGTACCAGCCGGAGATCTCGCAGGGGCGCCTCGAAGCGCTCATTAACTTCCAGACCATGATTTCTGACCTCACCGGGCTGAAGACCGCCAACGCGTCCATGCTCGACGAGGGCACCGCGGTGGTCGAGGGGATGCTGCTGGCCAGGCGCGCATCCAAGTCCGACTCGAATATCTTCCTCATTGACGTGGATGCTCTGCCTCAGACCAAGGCGTTGCTCGCGAACCGAGCGGCCGCCGTCGGCATCGAGCTGCACGAGACTTCGTACAATCACGATTCGCGCACCGTCAATCCTGCTGCCTTCGGTGCTTTCATCCAGTACCCCGGAGCATCCGGTCGGGTGTGGGACCCGTCAGCGGCCATCACGGCGGTCAAGACTCAGGGGGGAGTCGCCGTCGTTGCCGCAGACCTCCTCGCCCTCACGCTTCTCACGAGCCCTGGTGAGCTCGGCGCGGATGTCGCAGTCGGCTCCAGTCAGCGGTTCGGTGTTCCGATGGGTTTCGGTGGCCCCCATGCCGGCTTCATGGCCGTGCGTGCGGGTCTCGAACGTCAGCTCCCGGGAAGGTTGGTTGGCGTGTCGCAGGATGCGGCGGGCCAGCCAGCATATCGGTTGTCCCTGCAGGCGCGAGAGCAGCACATCCGCAGGGAAAAAGCGACAAGTAACATCTGCACAGCGCAAGTACTCCTCGCCGTGATGGCGTCGATGTATGCCGTCTACCACGGCCCAGCAGGGCTCAAGGCGATCGCCGAGCGGGTAACCCGCCGCACCCGTTACCTAGCGGACGCCGCGACCGATGGCGGACACACTGTCGTCTGGGGCAATTACTTCGACACGCTCACCGTCGCGACCGATCGCCACGCGGACCGCTTGATCGACGACGCGTATCGCGCCGGTTACCTGTTTCATAAGGTGGATGACACGCACGTGCAGTTCTCGATAGACGAGACCACGAGCGAGGAGGATTTAGTGGCCGTCGCGCGCGTGCTCGGCGCCGAACGAGACTACGTGGCCAGGACCGATATAGAAACCTGGATTCCGACCGAACTGCTGCGCACGAGTGAGTACTTGACGCATCCAGTATTCAATACGCACCGCTCCGAGACAAGCATGATGCGCTATCTCAAATACCTCGCAGACAAGGACTATGCACTCGACCGTGGCATGATCCCGCTTGGCTCCTGCACGATGAAGCTCAACGCCGTTACCGAGATGGAGGCCGTGTCCTGGCCGGAGTTTGCGAACATTCACCCGTTCGCACCGCTGACGGATGTTGGTGGCTATCTCTCGCTCATCGAGCAGCTCCAGAGTTGGTTGGCCGAGGTCACCGGGTACGACGCAGTCTCACTGCAGCCCAACGCGGGCAGCCAGGGAGAGCTTTCCGGCCTCCTCGCGATTCGTGGCTATCACCAGGCGATGGGCAACGCTGAGCGTACGGTCTGTCTTATCCCGTCGAGCGCCCACGGTACGAACGCGGCATCCGCTGTCCTCGCCGGAATGCGAGTCGTCGTTGTGGCCTGTGACGAGCTCGGCAACGTTGATCTTGACGACCTGAATGCCAAGATCTCCGAGCATGCCGATTCACTAGCCGCGCTCATGATCACATACCCCTCGACACACGGGGTCTACGAGCAAGAGGTCAGCGCGATCTGCAAGGCAGTGCACGACGCCGGTGGCCAGGTCTACGTTGACGGCGCGAACCTCAACGCTCTGCTCGGCTTCGCTCGGTTTGGCGACTTTGGCGGAGACGTATCGCACCTCAATCTGCACAAGACGTTCTGCATCCCACACGGCGGGGGTGGCCCCGGTGTCGGGCCGGTCGCAGCGAAGGCGCACCTCGCGCCTTACCTGCCTGGGCATCCGATGGCACAGCGCGATCTCATCGCCGGTCGGGACGGGGGCGTTGGTCGAGCGGCCGGCGAGCCGGGAGCCGCCGAATCGAGAGCTACCGCCGAATTACCCTCCCACCGGAACGCGGTTAGTGCTGCGCCTTTTGGCAGTCCAAGTATTTTGCCGATCAGCTGGGCCTACATCCGAATGATGGGTGCAGACGGTCTGAAGCGCGCAACGGGAGCCGCGGTGCTCGCCGCGAACTACGTGGCAGTGCGCCTGCGCGACCATTACCCCGTGCTTTACTCCGGAGAGCGTGGTCTGGTCGCACACGAATGCATCCTCGACCTGCGCCCGCTCACCGAGGCAACGGGTGTGAGCGTGGATGACGTGGCCAAGCGCCTAGTCGACTATGGCTTCCACTCGCCGACCATGTCGTTCCCGGTCGCGGGTACCCTCATGGTGGAGCCGACCGAGAGCGAGGATCTTGCCGAGATCGATCGATTCATCGAGGCGATGATCGCGATCAAGGGCGAAGCGGATGCGGTGGCCGCGGGGCAATGGCCGGCCGACGATAACCCGCTGCAGGGAGCTCCGCACACGGCGCGGTCAGTCATCGAGGGGGAGTGGGCTCGCGCCTACTCACGTGAGACTGCCGTATATCCGGTGCGCGGACTGCTGCGGAACAAGTACTGGCCGCCGGTTCGGCGCATCGATCAGGCATGGGGCGACCGCAACCTGGTGTGTTCCTGCCCACCGCCCGAGGCCTTCGAGTAGCGCGC
>JBDTIM010000020.1:0-4330 GCA_039936355.1 Lacisediminihabitans sp.
GTGCGCGCCCACAACTCGACCTCTTCTGGATCCAGCACGAGGAGAGCCGACAGGTAGGGCCTGCCTTCGCCGACCATCACCGCGTGCGAGACGAGCGGGTCTGATGCGACAGCGTTCCCCCACACCGTTGGCACGATGGTCTTTCCGTTCGACGTGACGATCACGTCTTTCAGCCGACCTCGCAGGATAAGCCTCCCCTGCTCATCGAGGTGCCCAAGGTCGCCGGTGCGGAAGAAGCCGTCGACGAATGCGCCCAGGTTGTGCTTGGGGTTGCGATAGCCCTCGAAGACGCCGATCCCGCGAGCGAGAACCTCGCCCGCGTCGCTGATACGCACAGTTAAGCCTGGCAACGGACGCCCAACGGTGCCCGACCAGATGCTGCCCGGCAGGTTCCCGGTAAACGGTGCGGTCGTTTCGGTGAGGCCATACCCCTCAATGATGGGAACACCGGCGCCGCGGAAGAACAGGGAAAGCTCCGCATCAAGTGTCGCTCCGCCCGAGAGGATGTAATCGATACGGCCACCCACTATCGCGCGAAGCCTGCGGAAGAAAAGTCGATCAAAAACGGCGTGGCGCGCGCGAAGCCCAGCAGCCGGGCGATCGGCATCGCCAGCATCCTTGTCCTCGCAATACATCCCCCACCGGATCGCCGTCGACCGTGCCGCCCGCCACACTCGTGAGAGGTGCGCGTCGCTCGCCTTCTGGGCGGCCGCCGCCTGAACCTTTTGAAGCACACGGGGCACGACGACGAGGAAGGTGGGCTTCAACACACCGAGCGTTGCCACGACATCCGCTGGATCCGAGAGATGGGCGATGCGCATGCCACTGGCCAGGCAGATGAGCTGCAGCCCCCGTGCCAACACGTGGGCAAGCGGCAGAAAGATGATCGTATTGCCGGAGGGATAGACCACCTCGCCGTAGGCTGCGGCGATGTTGAGTACTTGCCCGAGGAAATTCCGGTGCGTGAGGACGACACCCTTCGGCTCGCCGGTCGTGCCGGAGGTATAGACGATGGTTGCCGGTGAGTCGGGTCCGGCCGCGGTACGACGGCGCTCGAGGTCGTCATCTGTGATCTCGTCGGAGCGACCCGCGAGGTCGCCGATCGTGCCAGTGACAGCCTCGACATCCATTGCCCAGACGCCCAGCGCTGAGACGCCGGTCTCTTCGATCGCCTGGCGTAGAACTCGCACCTGCTCAGCACTGCCGCCAACCGCGAGCTTCACATTCGCGTCGCGCACGATTGCGGCTACTTGGGTGGGTGATGAGGTGTCGTAGATCGGCACCACGACCGCGCCGGCGAACCACGCGGCCAAGTCAACGACGGCCCACGCGTAGCGAGTCGCCGACATGATTGCGATGGCATCGCCGTCGTTTACCCCCGCCGCGATGAAACCCTTTGCGAGGCTCGAGACCTCGGTGAGGAACTCTTGCGTTGTGACCGAACGCCACGGCTCAGCGAGGTTACCGGATGCCGATGGCACCTCGAAGACGATATGAAGTGGCGCCTCTGCCGCGCGCCGGGTGAGCAGCTCGGTGACGTTGCGGTACCCGTCGACCTTCGCGAGGAGGGGGGTGGAGTATTGCTGCGTCATGTGCGGTCCTATCCGATGTCCGGGAGTCACCCCGGGGGTGGTTCGAGTGGGAAGGGCAGAACACTGCTACTCGTGTGCGGCGTCTGCCCGTCGTACGGTGGAGGGCTGAGGCTTCGCGTGAGGTCCGTGTGGCCGCGCAAAACCAAGCTCTCTTAGTGATTCGGAGCAAGCGAGAGATTGGATGCCATCAACGTGCAAATTCGCCGTTCGCGCCCCAAACTCGACGTGTACTAGCTTCGTCCGCAGGTCTGCGCGTCGGGCGATCCACACGTCACGTCACTTGAGGGTAATTGGGTCGGCTTTGTTTCGCTGACCGAGTCGAGTAGCCATTAGTAGTACCACCAAGCCCACACCGGAAAGACCTGTACCGATCCAAATTGGTGAAACGAATCCAAGTCTTGCTGTGATCGCTAGTCCGCCGAGTCCAGCGGCTAAAGCATTACCAATATTGAATGCCGCAATATTTGCACCGGACGCCATGGTTGGTGCGTCTCGCGCAAAGCTGAGGATTCGCATCTGTGATGTCGGGGAGATCGCGAAGCCGAAGCCTGCCATGAGAACCAAACAGATTACCGTCATGACCTTGCTATGCGCAGTAAGTGAGAAAACTCCGAGAACAACTGTAAGCGAGCTCAATGCAACGATCAGCGTCTTGTTGAGATTCTTATCTCCTGCCTTGCCTCCGAGTAGATTGCCGACTACCGATCCGACACCAAATGCCACCAGCAGCAAGGGCACAGCGGCGGTCGAGAAGCCCGTGACAGAAGTTAGCGTGTAAGCGATGTAGGTGAAGGCGCAGAACATCCCTCCCCACCCCAGAATTGTTATCACAACCGAGTACCAGACCTGTGGTCGCCGGAACACCTTAAGTTGTTGTCGTAAGTTTTCTGGCATAACTGAACGCGGCTGGGGAACTGCGACGATAATTCCGACTAAAGCGATTATGCCAATCACCGCGATCACCCAGAACGTTGACCGCCAACCGAAGCTTTGTCCGACAAAGGTTCCGAATGGGACCCCCAGCACGTTCGCGATGCTCAGTCCACTTAGCATGACTGCGATAGCCGTTCCACTCTTTTCCGGCCTGACCATTCCGGATGCAACAACAGCACCAATCCCAAAAAAAGCGCCGTGCATCAAGCCAGCGAGTACACGGCCGGTCAGCATCAGGCCGAGCGTCCCTGACGTGGCTGACACGAGGTTGCCAGCAATAAACAGCACCATCAACCCAATGAGTACCCTCTTGCGGGGAAGTTTTGTCACCGCCGCCGTAAGCAATACCGCCCCTACTGCTACTGCAAGGGCATAGCCCCACACTAGAATCCCAACGCCCGACTCATTGACTCGGAAATCGCTGGCAATTTCAGGGAGAAGACCCACAATTACGAACTCGGTGAGACCGATTCCGAAGCCACCGACAGCGAGAGCGAAAAGTCCTAGTGGCATACTCACCTCTCTTTCGGAGAAAAGTTCAGGCTAGGCGCACGACAGCTAGAACGCAGTTGACTGCGATCAAAACAGAGCCAGCCATGCTGCCTGAAACAATAATGAGCGCTGTATGAAAACACGGCCAGTAACTTTGTCTTTTCTATGTCGTTCGGATACACGAAAGCGGAAAGGCCCTCGTCGCGAAACGCATCGACTCCTTCACCGCGATCCGCGCCCATTCTAGATACTTCGGACTTTAGCTTCTTGCCAGTCAAGGTGGAGGTCTGACGAGATCGACGCAGCTACCGCACGAAGCACCGGGAGAGCGCGTTCGGCAAAACCCTCGCCTATACGCAGTGCGGGTCCTGATACTGAGATCGCTGCCGGCGTCGGTGAATTGGGGATAGCCACTGCATAGCAGCGCACACCGGCCTCTTGTTCACCCTCGTCGATAGAGTATCCGCGCTCCCTGATCTTGGTGATCTCTGCCAGTAGATCATCGAGATTTCTGATGCTGCGTTGTGTAGGGGCCGCAAGTCCGGTCCGAGGGACAATGGTGCGCACACGATCCTCGGGGAGTTCAGCCAGAATAGCTTTTCCCACACCCGTAGCGTGCGGGTAAGCACGCTGACCAACTTCGATAGACGTACGCATGGCATGCGGGGAAGAAACGTGTGCAACGTACACGATCGCGTCAAAATAAAGTACCGCCATATTCGCGCTCTCACCGAGTTTGTCGACGAGCGTCTTGAGGTGCGGGCGTGCTTGCGCGCCAAACTGCTCGTTCGCCACTTCTCCTAAGCGGACGAGCCTGGGGCCGAGCACGTATCCGCTGCGCCCGAGCAGGACCAAATAACCCAAGGTTGATAGTGTGCAGAGCAATCTGCGGACGTCCGGTAGCGGTAAGTCAGCTACTGACGACAGGTGGCTCGCCGTGACCGGGCCATCAGCATCAGTCATCTTCTCGAGTACCTCGAACGCTCGTCGTACTGATTGGACCTGCATTCAGGACTCCAGACTCGGTCTTCCACAGTGACCACACGCTGTTCACGAAACTTTTACTTTTTATGTTCCAAAACCATCTAATTTCCTAGAATCACCAAAACCTTATGTGGGTCATCATGCGAGCAATCGGCCCCACTTGGATTCCAGCCCGGGTAGGTCAAGCATGGTCAGGCATTTCCACAGTGTCACCGCGACCGAGTCGAGCGCCGCGATGCCGGTTTCACGTTCGACTTGTTCCACGATTGGTGCCCCGTATAGGTTCGTACACAGGTAGATGATCGCGTCCGGCCGCACGCCGTGGCTAC
>JBDTIM010000021.1:0-8153 GCA_039936355.1 Lacisediminihabitans sp.
GGAGAAAATCGATTCTGCACCGAGACGAGCCGGCCGTCTAGCACGTCCTGGGCGATCTCGATCTGGTCGATGCTGACGTTCGAAACCCCGGCCATTCGGATGACACCGTCGTCGAGGAGATCGCGGATGGCGATCATCGACTCCCTGTAGTCGACCGTGGGATCCGGCGCATGGAACTGGTACAGGCCGATCGAGGCGACCCCGAGCCGATCGCGAGATGCGTGAGCCGCCGCTGTCAGATGATCAGGGTTGCCGACCCGATCCCAGGTCTCTACACCGTCACGATGCACGAGGCCGCCCTTGGTCGCAACCAGAACCTGGGATACGTCGCCCGAGTACGAGCCGAGCGCCTCGGCAATCATCAATTCGTTGTGTCCCGGACCGTCCGCATCAAGCGTGTAGGCATCCGCCGAGTCGATGAAGGTGATTCCGGCATCGAGTGCCGCATGGATCGTGGCGATGGCGCGGCCTCGGTCAGGCCGCCCCTCGATCGACAGCGGCATCCCCCCGAGTCCGATCGCGCTGACTCTGGTGTCTCCAATGCGGCGAAATCTCATTGCCACAGCTTAACCAGCGAGGCTGCGAGCAAGCCGGGACGTCACGCGCAGAACGTCACGCGGCGGGGCCGCGAGCATCCGCCACTTAGGATGTTCTGCATGGCCGCTCGTAATTCCTTCTATATTGCGACGCCCATCTTCTATGTGAACGACGTGCCACACATTGGCCACGCTTACACGGAAGTTGCGGCGGACGTGCTCGCTCGTTGGCATCGGCAGAGCGGTGATGACACTTGGTTGCTGACCGGTACGGACGAGCATGGCCAAAAGATCCTGCGCACCGCGGTCGCGAACGACACGACGCCGAAGGCGTGGGCCGACAAGCTCGTGGCTGATGCCTGGCAGCCGCTGCTTGCGACGATCAACATTCGCAACGACGACTTCATTCGTACCACCGACGAGCGGCATGAGAGCGCTGTCGTCTCCTTCCTGAAGAAGCTCCACGACGATGGATTTATTTACTCCGGTGAGTACGAGGGCTACTACTGCGTGGGCTGCGAGGAGTACAAGCAGCTTGATGACTTGCTAGAAACCACAGACGGTGACTATGCGGGCAAGCTGATCTGCAAGATCCACTCCCTTCCTGTGGAAATTCTCAAGGAACGCAACTACTTCTTTAAGATGAGTCAGTTCCAACAGCAACTGCTTGACCTCTATGAGGCCCGCCCCGACTTTGTGCAGCCGGAGAGCGTGCGCAATGAGATCATTCAGTTCGTCAAGGGTGGCCTTGACGACCTCTCGATCTCCCGCTCGAGTTTCGATTGGGGCATCAAGCTACCCTGGGACGATAGCCACGTTCTGTACGTCTGGTTTGATGCACTGCTCAACTACATCACCGCGATCGGGTACGGAACCGACCAGGAGAACTTCGATCGGCGTTGGCCGGCCACTCAGCTGGTCGGTAAAGACATCGCCCGCTTCCACGCCGTGATTTGGCCGGCGATGTTGCTGGCGGCCGGGCTCGAACCACCCAAGCAGGTCTTCGGTCACGGGTGGCTGCTGGTCGGCGGCGAGAAGATGTCCAAGTCGAAACTCACCGGAATCGCGCCACAGCAAATCACCGACACCTTCGGCGCGGATGCCTTCCGCTACTACTTCCTGAGCGCCATCCATTTCGGTCAGGATGGCTCGTTCAGCTGGGAAGACCTCGCGGCCAGGTATCAGGCGGAACTCGCCAACGGCTTCGGCAATCTTGCCTCTCGCGTGATCGCCATGATCAACCGTTACTACGAGGGCGTGATTCCCGCCCCGACCGAATACCTCGACGTCGACGTTAAGGTGCAGAGCACCCTGGCCTTCGCCTACATTGAGGCGGATGCCGCGATGCAGCGTCTCGCGATTGACGAGGCCATCACAGCTATCTGGACCATCGTCGACGAGCTGAACGGCTACATCACGACACAGGAGCCGTGGGTGCTGGCCAAGAGCGACGAAACCAGGGCTCGGCTTGGCACGGTGCTGTATACGGCATCCGAGGGTCTTCGCGCTCTCGCTGTGCTGCTATCGCCGTTCATTCCGGACGCCACGACAAAGCTATGGGATGCGCTCGGTGCCGCCGAGACGCTGGGTGAGCTGGAGAAGCAACTCGTCTCAGACTCCTCGCGCTGGGGCCAGCTTGCTGTCGGCAGCAGAGTCGGAACACTCGAGGCCCTGTTCCCGCGGATCGAGACCCCGGAAGGGTAACCGTTGCCATGACCGAACACGACACGAGCTACCCACCATTGCCGGAGGCGCTCGTCGTTCCGGTGTACGACAACCACACCCACCTTGAACCGAACGGTTGGGCTGACTCGCTCGACTACCTCGAACTCCTCGACCGCGCCAGTAGTGTCGGTGTCCGCGGTGTTGTTCAGGTCGGCGGTGACCTGGAGTCGTCGCGCTGGTCGGCCGAGATGGCCTCTCGTGAGCCGCGCATGCTCGCGGCAGTGGCTATCCATCCGAACGAGGCGCCGCGTTACGAGGCTGCAGGAGAGCTGGATGCCGCGCTCGCCGAGATAGACGAGCTGGCCGCCCGACCCCGGGTGCGGGCCATTGGCGAGACCGGCCTCGACTTCTTCCGAACCGGGCAAGACGGTCGCGACGCACAATTCCGCTCCTTTGAGGCGCACATCGAGATCGCAAAGAAGCACGACCTCGCTATGCAGATCCACGACAGGGACGCCCACGCTGAGGTACTCGCGACGCTGCTGCGGGTCGGTGCCCCCGAGAAAACCGTCTTTCACTGCTTTTCGGGTGACGCAGCGTTCGCGAAGATCTGTGCAGACAACGGCTGGTACCTTTCGTTCTCCGGCACGGTCACCTTCAAGAACGCCAGCAATCTTCGCGAGGCGCTCGAGGTGGTGCCACGCGGCCAGCTTCTCGTGGAGACGGATGCACCATACCTGACGCCCACACCGTTTAGGGGGCGGCGTAACTCCCCGTACCTGATCCCACACACGCTGCGTGCGATGGCGGATCACCTCGACACAGAGGTGTCGATGCTGGCGGCTCAGATCTCGTCCAATACAGAGCTGGTCTATGGCAGCTGGAACGCCGAACCGGTCAGCCAGGAGGCGGGTTCCCCGTACGACGCGGCCATCGACCCCGCGGAGATTGCCTGATGGCAGAGGGCAAGCTGCTCGGCCCCGCAGAAATTCGGGATCTCGCGGAGATGCTCGGCATCCAGCCAACCAAGAAGTTGGGCCAGAACTTCGTCATCGATGCGAACACCGTCCGTCGCATCGTGCGGGTGGCCGGAGTCAGGGAGGGTGAGACCGTTGTTGAGGTCGGCCCGGGGCTCGGATCGCTCACGCTCGGCCTGCTCGAGGCGGGGGCATCCGTCGTCGCGGTCGAGATCGACAAGCGTCTCGCGGCGCAGCTGCCATTGACCGTGCGTCTCATGCGGCCGGATGCCGTGCTCACCGTCGTCACGGAAGACGCCATGAAGATTACGGAGTTGCCCGGCACCCCCACGACTCTGGTCGCGAACCTGCCATACAACATTTCGGTGCCCGTCCTATTGCACTTCCTCGAGCACTTCCCACTCATCACCTCAGGGCTGGTCATGGTGCAGGCCGAGGTGGGGCAGCGAATCGCTGCTCCTCCCGGGTCGAAGGTGTACGGCGGCCCGAGCGTGAAGGCCGCTTGGTACGGAAGCTGGAAAGTGGCGGGGCAAGTCAGCAGGCAGGTGTTCTGGCCGGTACCCAACGTGGACTCGATTTTGGTGTCGTTCCACCTGCGCGAGCGGCCTCTCGGCACCGAAGCGGAGCGTCTGGCCACCTTTGCCCTTGTGGATGCGGCATTCCAGCAGCGGAGGAAAATGCTGCGGCAGGCGCTTGCCGGGGTTCTCGGTGGCAGCACCTCGGCATCCGCAATCATGGAGAGGGCAGGAATTGCTCCCACGGCGCGTGGCGAGCAGCTGACCGTAGACGACTTCGTTGCAGTGGCGCGTGCGAACGTGTAACGAGGGGTCGAATCGGTCGAGTAGGTTGGTTTCATGACCACCTCGGCGGCTCCGCAGGTGGTACACGCGCGGGCACCAGGCAAGATCAACGTCTTCCTCAAAGTGGGCGCAATGCTCGACGACGGGTACCACGATGTCGCGACCGCCTACCAGGCCGTGTCACTCTACGAAGACATTCACGCCTACCCGGCAGACGATTTCTCGGTGTCCTTCTCCGGTTCGATTGACACATCCCACCTCGCCACAGACGGCTCCAACCTTGCCATCAAGGCGGCGACGATCCTCGCGCACAAGGCAGGCTACCGACAGGGCGTGCGCCTTGAAATCGAAAAGCATGTGCCGATCGCGGGAGGTATGGGCGGGGGATCCGCGGATGCTGCGGCCACACTTCTCGCCTGTGATGCGCTCTGGGGCACCGGGCTCAGCCGCGACGAGCTGATCGAGCTCGCGAGGCAACTCGGTTCCGATGTGCCGTTTGCTCTCAGCGGGGGAACTGCCATCGGGACAGGTCGTGGTGACGAACTCAGCCCAGCCCTTGCTAAGGGTGCGTTCCAGTGGGTGTTCGCGTTCGCTGACTTCGGCATGAGCACACCCGAGGTGTATCGGGAGCTCGATCGGCACCGTGACCGGCATTCGCAGGACATCTTCCCCGCGGCGGTCCAGCCTCAGGTCGACACGCTCGTGCTGCAGGCGCTCCGGGCGGGCGACGCTCAGATGCTTGCCGACGTGCTGCACAACGATCTACAGGCCCCGGCCTTGCATTTGGAACCGGAACTTGCCGCCGTTATCGAGCTGGGTGAGGAGAACGGCGCGCTCGCCGGAATGCTCTCAGGGTCCGGACCAACCGTGGCCTTCCTCGCCGAAGATCTCGACCATGCCCTCGAGCTGCAGATTGCGCTGAGCGCAGCGCGCCTCACCGTGGTGCGGGCGACGGGTCCCGTGCACGGTGCCCGCATCGTCGGCGATTGACGGCATCCTCCTCTGCCCTCGCCTCTGCATCCATCCGGTTCTCATTGGCGAGCTGGCTGCCCTCGGGATCTCCGAGCGACGCTCCTACGGTCGAGACCTCCAGCGGCCCGGCGTATCCGCCTAACACTGCCGGTGTCGTCGGGCACCGGCTCCGTGCCCCGCGGTTCGCAACACAGTTGCGGGGCTTCCCGTCGCTGATCCCGTCACGGCCTGGTGCCTCCTCGGTTCGAGGCTGAGCGTTGGGGATCTGGTTGCTGCGGCCGATTATCTCGTTGGACCGAAGCCGAAAGCGACTCTGACGAGTTTGGAGGTCGCGGTTGCCGCCTGGTGCGGGCAGAACGGTGCCACGGCCCTGCGCGCCGCACTTCCCTTGGTACGACTTCGGGTGCGTTCGCCGCGAGAGACTCTGTTACGCCTACTCCTGCTGGATGCGGGACTGCCGGAACCGGAAATCAATTTTTGGGTTTATGACACCCGTGGAGAGTTCCTCGCCGAGTGCGACTTGGTCTATCCGGAACACAAAGTTGCGCTGGAGTACCGCCGCGCACTCGCTCGCGCCCACCAGTAGACGGATTGTTGGCTGTTTCCGCCCCCAAGGCACGGTTTTTGGGGCGGAAACAGCCAACAATCGCAGGCGAGTGGCAAGGAGCAGGGTGGGGCGCTGTAGAGGGAGGGTGCAGGCTCGGCTAGTCTCGAACGAGTGGCCCATCTTCTCGGAGCGGAATCGCTCCACCTCGCATATCCGACGCGCGTCATCTTCGACAAGGTCACCATTGGCCTCGACGAGGGCGACCGCATTGGTATTGTCGGCCGCAACGGCGACGGCAAGTCAACCCTGATCCGGATGCTTGCGGGGCGCCTCGAACCCGATTCCGGTCGGGTGACCAGGCGTGGTGGCGTCACCCTCGCCATGCTGGATCAGGCGGATGAGCTGGATGACAGTCTCACGGTCGCGCAGACCATCGTTGGCAACATCGAGGAGCACGTGTGGGCAGGGGATTCGCGGGCCCGCGACGTCATTGCCGGACTGGTGGCGGACATCCCCTGGGAGGCTGGGGTCGGCGAACTCTCCGGCGGGCAGCGCCGGCGGGTAGCGCTGGCAGCCCTGCTCATCGGCGACCACGACGTGATCTTCCTCGACGAACCAACCAACCACCTCGACGTGGAGGGCATCGCCTGGCTGGCTCAACACCTGAAGCGGCGCTGGGCAGCTAACGCCGGCGGGCTCATCGTTGTCACGCACGACAGATGGTTCCTCGACGAAATCTGCACCGCCACGTGGGAAGTGCACGATCGACTGATCGAGCCGTTCGAGGGCGGCTATGCCGCGTACATCCTGCAACGCGTCGAGCGCGACCGGATGGCGGCGGCATCCGAGTCCAAGCGGCAGAATCTGATGCGCAAGGAGCTGGCCTGGTTGCGCCGCGGCGCCCCGGCGCGCACGGCCAAACCAAAGTTTCGAATCGACGCGGCCAATGAGCTCATCGAGAACGAGCCGCCGGCGCGCGACAGCGTTTCGCTCGCCTCCATGGCAATGCAGCGGTTGGGTAAGGATGTCGTGGATCTCGAGAACGTGAGCGTCTCGTACGACACACGGGAGGTTCTGCACGACGTGACCTGGCGCATCGCACCGGGGGAGCGCACCGGAATCTTGGGCATCAACGGTGCGGGCAAGTCCACTCTGCTGAACCTCGTCGCTGGCAGTCTGCTGCCGACCACGGGGCGCGTGAAGCGGGGCAAGACGATTAAGGTTGCGACCCTCACGCAGCAGCTGTTCGAGCTCGAGGACATCTGGAACGACCGGGTGAGCGAGGTTCTTGGTCGGCAGAAGAGCAGCTACATTTCCGGCGGCAAGGAGATGACTCCCGGCCAGTTGCTCGAGCGCGTTGGGTTTTCCAGTGCCCAACTGAGCACCCCGGTGAAAGACCTTTCCGGCGGGCAGAAGCGTCGCTTGCAGCTCCTGTTGATCCTGCTGTCTGAGCCGAACGTGCTCATCCTCGACGAACCGACCAACGACCTCGACACCGACATGCTTGCAGCCATCGAAGACTTGCTTGACTCCTTCCCGGGAACCCTCCTCGTCGTCTCGCACGACAGGTACCTGCTGGAGCGGGTTACCGATCAGCAGTATGCGGTGATCAACCGTGGTCTTCGGCACCTGCCGCGCGGCGTCGACCAGTACCTCGAGTTGCGACTAAAGCAGCAGAAGGATGCCGCGAAGGCACTCAAGCACGGGAGCGCGGCGCCGACATCCGCTGCCCCCAACGCGCAGCCTGCTGCTGCTCGCACGGAACCGAAGCTGACCGGAGCAGAGCTGCGCACCGCCGAGAAGGAGTTCGCGGCAGGCGGGCGCAAGATTGAGAAGCTGAACGGCCAGATTGCGGCCCTGCACGTGACGATGGCAGAGCACGACCAGAGTGATTACGAAGGTCTGGGTGGTCTGTCTGTGGAGCTGGATGCGCTCAAGCAGTCGCTTTCTGCGGTCGAGACCCGCTGGTTGGAGCTCAGCGAGCTGCTCGGGTAGGAATGGCTGTGGTGGTCAGTCGAAATCGAGACTGAGCTTTCGCAGCAACACGGCGAGGCGTTCCTGGTCTGCCGTGGAGAGCTTGTCGAGCAGCACTGTTTCCGCGGCCAAGAGGACGCTAATGGCGGTGTCGACCCGCGTGCAACCGGTGGTTGTCATCACGACGAGGATGCCGCGGCCGTCGTGCGGGTCTGTACGCCGTTCGACGAGATGCCGCTCGACCAGCCGATCGATGCGGTTGGTCATCGTCCCGCTCGAGACCAGAGTCTGTTGCAGGAGTGCCTTTGGGCTGAGCTGGTATGGCTGCCCTGCGCGGCGTAGCGCCGAGAGCACATCGAACTCCCACGACTCCAATTCGGATGCCATGAAAGCTGCCCGTCTGGCACGATCGAGGTGTCGCGCGAGCCTGCCAACGCGTGAGAGAACTTGCAGCGGAGAGAAGTCGAGCCCGGGGCGTTCCCGTTCCCACGCATCGACGATTCGGTCAACTTCGTCGTGTTCTGGCATGCGCCCATTATTGCCGACGTCCCCGAGAGGAAAGTTATCCGCTCCACATCTGGCAGAATTGGACACTGTGCCACCGCATCCTGTGCTGTGGACGCAGTCCGCCTTGGTGTAATGGCAGCACGACAGCCTTTGGAGCTGTTAAGTCTAGGTTCGA
>JBDTIM010000022.1:0-21346 GCA_039936355.1 Lacisediminihabitans sp.
AATCTTCGTTGATGAAAAGTTGTGTGCGCAGAGTGAACTTGTGTTCTAATGATGAGCGTATCATTGAGGGCATGACCCGGCAATGCCGCAGGGTCAACGCGGAAGGACGGCATTGTGGCCAAGCGAAAGAGTATTTCCACCAGGGTTGCGATCGTGGGAGGAGGTCCGGCCGGCCTGCTTCTGTCCCACCTACTGAGACGCTCGGGGATCGACAGCGTCGTTCTTGAGCTTCGCGATCGAGAATATGCCCTCCAGCGAGTGCGGGCTGGGGTTCTGGAGCACGAAGCGGCACAGCTACTTACCGATGTTGGCCTCGGTGAACGATTGCACCGCGAGGGTCAACGCCACGACGGCATCTACCTGCAGTATGCGGGGCAACGTCATCACGTGCCGTTTCGGGAACTTGTCGATCGCTCTGTTTGGCTGTATAGCCAGCAAGAAGTGGTGCGGGATCTCATCGAGGCCCATGATGCTGCCGGTACTCCGCCACGATATAGCGTGAGCGATGTCGAGCTCGACAATCTTCTGGACGGCCCGCCCATCGTGCGTTTTACGCACAACGGCGAGGACTTCGAGTTGAGTGCCGACCTCGTGGTCGGGGCGGATGGCGCGCACGGAGTGTGCCGACCCAGCATTCCGGGGACAGAGAAGAAGACCTATCGGAGGGATTACCCCTTCGGCTGGCTGGGTATTTTGGCCCACGTGCAGCCCTCGACCGACGAACTCATTTATTCGTTGCACGAGCGTGGTTTTGCCATGCACAGCATGAGGTCAGAATCGGTCAGCCGACTCTACCTGCAGGTGGACCCGCACGAGGATATTTCGAACTGGCCAGATGAGCGCATCTGGGACGAACTCGATATTCGTCTTGGCACCCCGGGCTGGACACTCAAGCGCGGCGAGATCTTTGACAAGGGCATCACTCCGATGCACAGCTTCATCAGTGATCCGATGCGCTACGGCAAGCTCTTCCTGATTGGAGACTCGGCCCACATCGTGCCGCCAACCGGGGCCAAAGGTCTGAATCTTGCGCTCGCCGATGCGAGCTACCTGCACGACTGCCTTGTCGCGTGGTATCGCAACGGCGACGAGTCGGGCCTCGATGAGTACTCGCCGAGGTCACTGGAGAGAGTCTGGAAGATCCAGCATTTCTCCACCTGGATGACCAGGATGCTGCACCGATTCAACGAGTCGGCCGATTCCGAACACCCGGAGAATGTCGACTATGACTATCACGTGCAGCTTGGTCAGCTGAGTCAGTTGTGTGGGTCTCCCCGCGGAATGGCCCATCTCGCGGAGATCTACACCGGTCTACCTTTTCTCACCCATCCGCACTGACGAGTTCAGTCGTCGCTTCCGAACACTTCCTGCGCAATCTGGAATGCTGAGTTCGCCGCCGGTACTCCGCAGTACAGTCCACACTGCAGGATGATCTCGGACACTTCCTCACGGCTGAGCCCGTTGCGGATGGCAGCACGCAGGTGCATACCGAGCTCCGCCCAGTGACCATGGGCGATGAGGGCGGTGATAGTAACGGTGCTGCGCAGACGGCGGTCCAACCCCGGCCGCGACCAGACGTCACCCCAGGCATAGCGGGTAATGAAGTCCTGGAAGTCGCGAGTGATGTCGGTGATATTTTCGTTTGCTCGGTCGACGTGCTCGTCGCCGAGCACCTCACGCCGCACGTCCATTCCGGCTCCGCGTCGCTCGTCGTCGGTTGACATCAGACATCCTTTCGAAAGAACTCGATCAATAGCGATGAGACAGCATCGGGTTGCTCGGCAGGGGCCAGGTGCCCGGCGTCGGCGATATCGACGGCCCGACCATCCACGACGGCTGCAGCAATCGATGACATTTCCGCCGTGGTCGCGACGGGGTCGTCGCGGCCCGAGATAGCGAGGAGTGGCACGGTCAGCTTGGGCAGTTCGTTGGTCAGGTTGTACAGAGCGAGTGCTTCGCAGCACAGTGCATAACTTTCGTCATCGGCATCCGCCAGGTTGTGCAACAGGCGCCCTGTGATGTCGGGCAGGCGCGCGATCGATCCGGGAGAAAACCAGCGGCTGGCGGACGCCCCAATCAACACGGATGTCGACTGTGCGCGCACCAGCGCGGCGCGTTCCCGCCACGTCGCTGCCTCTCCGAACCTGGCGAGGGAGCAGATCATCGATAGCCGGGCCACGCGATCCGGATGCCGCAGCGATAGTTCCAAACCAACCGCCCCGCCCAGCGACACCCCCGCGTACTGGAAGCTGCGCCCGTCGGCAAGCTTGAGCACAGAGACGGCCAGTTCGGCGACCGTGAATGGTTCGCGGGCCGCCGGCGAGCTGCCGTGACCCGGGAGGTCCCAAGCCAGCACCTCAAAATGCTTGCCCAGCTGGGAAATTGCGTCGTCCCACAACAGCGTAGACGTGCCGAGAGAGGGTCCGAGCACCAACAGCGGAGCCCCGACAGTACCGCTCCGCCAGGACCGAACCGCGGGCGCAGTCATCCGTCTGCCCTCACATGGGCGAGCGCACGATCTATGAGTTCGCTGCTCGATCCGAGGTAGTTCGCTGGATCAATCAGCTCGTCAATTGCTGCATCACTCCATTCGCTGAGCTCAGCCCGGAGTTTGGTGCGTAGGCTCGACGGGTCACCAGCTGATTCGGCGACCAGCTGCTGCACCCTGGGTTTGCCGAGGATGGGACCCGCGACGAGCATGATGCGCTCAGCCACGATGAGCGGGCCGGTGAGACTCAGGTTGGCGAGCATCCGCTTAGCGTCGACGTGAAGCCCGGGAAGGAGATCGGCGGCAAGGCAAGCCGCTCCGCCGGCAACCCGCAGCAGGCCCCGCAGTGGTTGCCACTCCGCGTGCCAGGCACCGTCCGGCCGTTCGTCCACCGCGATAGCACTGCGGTGCAGCTCCGCCGCCAGACCCGGACCCTGGCGTGCTGCGCTCTGCAAAAGCACGCTTCGCACCGGATTGTGCTTTTGTGGCATTGAGGATGACCCCCCGCCAGTTGCCTCGCTGAGCTCGCCGATCTCCGTGCGTGACAGCAGTGAGACGTCGGCGCCAATCGTGCCAAGTGGTCCACACACGCCGCTCAGTGCGTCCGCGAGTCGCATTACTGGTGTGCGCATGGTGTGCCACGGCATTGGCGGAGACCGCAAGCCGAGCTCCGCCGCGAAGGCATCGACCAACTCAAGTTCTCGGCCGGGGAGCAACTGGTGGAATGCTGCCAGGGTCCCTGCCGCTCCGCTGAGTTGTGCGGGGAGCGATTCGGCGACTGCGCGGAGGTGTGTCCGAGCGTCGGCAACACCAACGAGCCAGACAGCTGCCTTGAGTCCGAAGGTAATCGGAACGCTGTGTTGGGTGAGCGTACGCCCTGCCATCGGAGTTGTCCGGTGGTCGACAGCTATGTGGGCGAGCGCAGCCACGGCAGTGTCGAGGTCCGCCATTATGGCGCGGATGCTGCGCTGGGCGACCAGCATGAGAGCAGTATCGAGGATGTCTTGGCTGGTGGCACCCAGGTGCACGAACCCGGCCGCGTCCGGCCCGACCGCCGCACGAAGACCCGCCAGGAGCGGAATGATCGGATTGCCTCCCGAGCGGGATGCTGCGGCCAGGCGCGCCGCATCCGGGGTGAGGCCGCGTGCAGTGTTGCGTATTGTCTCGGCGGCGGTGTCCGGGACTAGTCCGAGCCTGGATTGCGCAGTTGCCAGCGCAACCTCCGCATCGAGTATCGCGCGCAGTACTGCAGCGTCACCCGTCGAAGCCGCAATCATTGTTCCCGCCCAATACGGCGAGAGCAGACCGTGATCTGCCGCGTCGGTGTTATCCCAAGTCAAGGAAGACTGTCTCCGTTTCACCCTGAAGGTGGATGTCGTGGTGCAGTGAGCCGTCACTTTCACGTCGTGCAATCAGCGTAGTCCGACGGTCAGCCGGAAGTGAGGCCAGGAACGCGTCGTCCGCATCCGGAAGATAGATGCGGGTGTGCAGCTTGTCCGTGAGTCCGCGGGCGAACACGATGCAAGCGAAGAACGGTGCCGACTCGCTGTCGGCGAGGGTACCCGGTTCCACTGTGGTGAACGAGTACACGCCGTCGCGTGTCGTGGCGGATCGTCCGAAACCGGTGAAGGTGTGACCGTCACGATTGAGCGAACCACGCAGCCGAGAGATCGCTCCGGCCTGATCTGGTTGCCAAATCTCGACCAGTGCGTCAGGCACCGGCGCTCCGGCACCGTCGTACACGGTACCCGTCAGGCGCACCGCGTTCGGGTAGTGCGCCGGGACGAGGTTCTCACCGCCGTCGTAGGGGAGGGAGTAGCCGAAGAACGGTCCGATCGTCTGACCTGATGTGGGAAGCAGGCTCATGCCTCGCCTCCTTCCGGTTCGAACCAGGTTCGAGCCGGTCCGGTCAACACGATATCCCAGCGGTAGCCGAGCGACCATTCCGGTGAGGTGAGGTCGTGATCGTAGTGTGCGACCAGGCGGTCGCGAGCGTCCTGGTCCACGATCGAGTTGTAGATCGGGTCAAGCGGAAATAGTGGGTCGCCCGGAAAGTACATCTGGGTGATAATCCGTTGGGTGAAGGCGTTGCCGAACAGCGAGAAGTGGATGTGCGCTGGCCGCCAAGCATTAGCGTGGTTCTTCCAGGGATATGCGCCTGGCTTGATCGTGACGAACCTGTAGTGGCCATTGTCATCAGTGATGGCACGCCCGGTTCCGGTGAAGTTGGGGTCGATCGGGGCAGGGTGTTGGTCTCGCTTGTGGATGTAACGACCGGCCGCGTTGGCCTGCCAGACTTCCACGAGTTGGTTCCGAACCGGGCGGCCGTCGCCGTCGAGCACTCGACCGGTGACAAGGATGCGCTCGCCCAGGGGTTCTCCTGAGTGTTGAAGGGTAAGGTCGGATTCTATTTCCGCGACGTCATTGTGCCCGAAAGCCGGGGAAACAAGTTCGATCGTCTCCGGGTCCGCGTGGCGCAGGTCTTTGGTCGGATGCCGCAGCACGCTGCTGCGATATGGCGGATAGTCGAGCGTGGTGCGATTGTTCACAGGGGCGCCACCGGCTCGTGCTGCGTCATAGGCGGCTTTACTGGCGGTGATCTCGCTCGAAATTTGGTGCTGGTCGGTCAGTGTCATCTTGCCCTCTTCCGGATGCGGATCCACCCTGATGCGAGGGTCTCACCCCAGAGGATCGCTGGGCAATGGTTGGCTTCCGCTCAGCGGAAGTACGGATTAGAGTGTCTCGATTCCATCGCGATCCATGAGTTCAACCAGGCTTGCCGACAGACCGGCGGCCGCCTTCTGCAACACCGGCACCAAACGCACGATGTCTCCTCCTACAGTGTGCGTGACCAGCCCGACGGCGGCCAACGGAATCCCCCCGCGTCCCATCACTGGCACAGCGAGCGAGGTATTCCCCAGCGTCATCTCCTGATGGGTCTCGCTGAAACCACTGCGTCGCACCTCGGCGAGCTGCGCCCGAAGCCTGCGTTCGGAGATAATCGAAAACTTCGTAGGGCGCTCCAGCGTCCTGGCGAAGTAAGAGAACAGAAACGCATCGTCCTGCCAGGCAAGGAGTGTCTTACCGACTCCGGTGGTGTGCAGCGGAAGCCGACCACCCATGCGACTGATCGTCGGCACCGAGTGAGGTCCAACGAGCCGCGCGACGTAGAGAGCCTCAAGCCCGTCGAGGATTGCCAGGTGAACGTTCTCTGCGGTTGCCTCGTACAGCGTGAGTAGGTAGGGCAGGGCGGTCTCACGCAGGTTGAGACTCAGCGGCGACACCTCGCCCAGCTCCCACAATGCGCGGCCGATCGAATACCGTTGGTCTGCACCGCGGGCGAGCAGCTTCGTCCGGACCAGCTCGCCGAGCATCCTGTGTGTCGTCGTCATCGACAGGCCGCACCGGGCTGAGACTTCCGTGAGGGTGAGACGCGGATGCTCACCATCGAAGCTGCCGAGAAGTTTCGCAGTGCGGGAAATGACCGAGACGCCCGGGTCAGCCGTGTTGCCAGTCATGCGCTGCAGTCTAGTGACGCAGGATTACGCACACCGCTACCCAGTTCGCCATTGCTTGCTATTTGTTGACAATTCGGTTCAGGAGCATCCGCAGCGTCGCTAGCTCTTTCGCGCTGAGGTTCTGCGTGAGCGTCATGTTCATTTCGACGACCAGAGGGCGGAGGTTTTCGAGGGTAGCAAGGCCCGCCGCAGTGAGCCGCAGCGAGTACCGCCGGCGATCGCTCTCGTGTGCAGAGCGTTTGATGACACCGCGTTTCTCGAGGCGTGACACGATATCCGCGATCGTCGAGCGGTCGAGATCCAGTTCGACGCCCAGCTCGCTCTGGCTCGCAGTGGGGATCCGCTCAAGAACAGCTAATGCGGCGTATTGGACGCTCGAGAACTTGGTAGACACGTGTGCCAACCACAGCGCGGCGTGGTGCTGTTGCGCGCGCCGGATGAGATGCCCGGTGTACCGTCTGGGTTCCGGGTCGTCGGTCACGCCGACTCCAGAAGGAATCCGCCAAAGAAGGCTTCCAACTCGTCGAACGCGTCTAGTGGCAGCACGTGTGCCACGTACTGATCCGGACGAACAACTATCAGCGCACCGCTCACGCGATCAATTCCGCGCCGATCAAAGATACTTTCGTCAGCGATGGCGTCGGCCACAAAGGCCTTTTCGTAGTCACGCATACCCAGGCGGCCCTTCAAAGGTCTGAGCACCTCGGGCAGGTCCATGATGCCACGGTCGCGGTGGTCCGCCTGGAAAATCGCCCGTACGTCGATCACCGCGTCCGGATCTGCACCCGTCGGTGTGAATCGTGGTACCAGAATATTCTGCAGGTGATCGAAGGTTCTCGCAGCGAGCATCCCCGTCACGTCCGCGAAGACGTAGACGCGCCAGCGGCCATCCGCTTCGTGGGAGTGACCTAGCTGCATTAGCTTGGAGTCTCCGACGCGAATGACCGGTGCGGAGTGGAAACGCATGCCAATGGGAAACCCAGTCGCCAGCGCCTGGTAGCGCCCCTCACCGGTGATCATCGACGGTGTGTATCGCGTCGCGAGGCCTGCTGTGTAGCGGCCCGACGTGACGTATGCAGCCTGCAGCTCACTGGGTTGGATGCCGCCATTCTCGGAATGCTCGAGGTTGGCCGGTGGCTGTGCAATCGTGGCTGACCACTCCTTGTCGAAGTCGATGAGCTCTTTCGCGATTGCCTGCCGTTCCATCGAGTAGGTCCGGAGCAGCTCTGGCGTGCTTCGTCCTTCGAGTACGGCCGCGAGTTTCCAGCCGAGGTTGAAGGTGTCCTGCATGGACACATTCATGCCCTGACCGGCCTTGGCGCTGTGCGTATGGCAGGCATCTCCGGCGATAAAAACGTGGGGCGATTGTGTGCCGGAACCGACATCCGGCAGATCGTCGAAATGATCCGCAATTCGTTGGCCAACCTCGTACACAGAAAACCACGCAATCTCACGCACGTCGAGGAGATACGGATTCAGAACGCGTTGCGCGGTGGCGACAACCTGGTCTGACGTGATGCGAGTGATTTCAGCCCGATCGGTGACCTCGCCGAGATCCACATAGAGCCGCACCATGATTCCCCCTTCGCGCGGGATAAGCAGGATGTTGCCGTCGCCAGCCGACTGGATGAACGATTTGAGGCGCCAGTCAGGAAAGTCGGTCACCGCGAAGATATCGAGCACGCCCCACGCGTGGTTACTGCGGTCCCCCCGAAGTTCGCGCCCGATTGCGGTGCGCACCGAGCTTTGTGCACCGTCGCACCCTATGACGTACCGTGCACGCACCTGAAACTTCGCAGCTGCATTCCGCAGGGTCACGATCACCGGGCGTTCTGGATCTGAGTCGGTCTCAAGAGTGATGAATTCGACGCCGTAGTCAGGCTCGAGACGCGATTGGGAGTCGCGCATTTTGTCAAGAAGGTAGGCCTGAAGTCGCGCCTGATTGACGGTCAGATGTGGCATCTCCGACAACCCGTCCTCGGTATCCGTGACGCGATCGGCCCGCACGATGTGCGAAGGGTTTGCGTCGTCCGGTCGCCAAAATGTGCTTTCGTTCACCCAATACGCCTCAGCGAGCAGTGTCGCAGCAAGGCCAAAAGCCTGGAACATTTCGACGGTGCGACAGGCGACTCCGTCTGCTTGCCCACTCAGCAGCGGTCCATTGCGACGCTCGACGACGCGTGTCCGTATGCCTGGAAAGGCGGCCAGTTGGGCCGCTAGGACGCAACCGGCCGGACCAGTGCCGACGATGAGCACGTCAACTTGGTCGGGAATGGGTTCGCCAGCGACGTACGCGCCGACGGCGGCAGGGAGGCGCTCGGGGTTGCCTGGTCGGTATCCGTCGAGATAAAACTGCACGTGGGCTCCTTTGCGGGATTGAGCATACATGATTGTCAGTACCCCAACGATTTGTGCACAGTGAGAAATCCGCGTATGCGCTGCTTGCACTCCATTCAGAGAGGGTCTCCAGGCAGCGTCCTCGTGTAGGAGCATTTCGAATACGGCGCACTTCATCGCCGCATCTATCTGACGTTCCTCGCGGCTGCGCGCCGTGTCTCGAGTGTGGATTGGGTGCACAATTAACGTGGAAGGCTGGTGTGCGATGACGGAAATGACGGGACTCAGTAATCAGGCGCAGCGAATGCAGGATGCGTTATCACCAGTGCTGGTTATCGGCCCGGAGTTTCTTGCCGGTCGACGTCACGCCGACGATATGGCGCACACCATGGTGCAGGCGGTGCAGGAGTATGCAAAGGGAGAGCAGGCGCGTCAACAAGCCAGTCTGCTACCCGGCGAGCATCCTGCTCCCGCTTCAGCAAGCCGGGAGGAACAGGAACTCCAGGCTGCGCTGGTGGAGGTCTATACCTGCGGGTCGGGATATCTTGCCGACCGTTGCGATTCAGATTGTGTGGTCCGCACGATGACGCAGATTCTGGGTGAATTCGGAAGCCTGACCGCTGCGCGCTAAGCGTGAAGCATGGCCGCACCTATGTAGGAGTACTTCACGAAGACTTCGGATGCGAGTCCGGCTTCGTCGAGAACTCCCTGCACCGCGCCGAGCATGTATTTTGAATCCCAGCCCATATAGAGGAAGTGGGTTTCGTCCAGCGAATCCCAGTGACCGTTCCAGGCCCGTGCGTCAAAGATGGGCCCGCCTCGACGAGAGCTAAATGTGACAACGTGCTCGTGCGAATCGGCCCAAAGACGCTTGAACACCCGATTGAACAGGTACTTGACGTCGTGCACCTCCCAGTGCTCTCCGCGGTACTCGACATACTCGAACTCGCGCTCCCAGCCGCGGGGCCAACCTCGCCTGTGTTGAGCGTCGAGGATCGGCGTGAGTCCATCGTCATCAATTAGCACCGTGACCGGTGAAGCCCAGATTTGCAGGAAGTCGGCCGTGAGAGCCGCCGTGCGACCGGCGATTGCGGACGTTCCCCATTCTGGTGTGTGAGCAAGTTCCCTGGTGGCGGTGATCGCGCTCTTCGGGTAGATGGATGCGCGCTTTTCAGGGAACGATGCGTCGGCTGCGCGCTCGGCTAGTGCTTGTTCGAGAAGAGTCAGGTTGCCGAGAGTTTCCGCCAGTGCGCGGTGGCTGTTTTGCTCGTCCTCGCTGTACTCCACCCATTCGCGCACTCCGTCACCGGTCCACGCATCGCCTGGCGCCGGCGGGAAGATGTGCTCCACATCCAGGCCATTTCGGCTCTCCACCCCGGTGAGGCGGCCGAGGACGTAGGCGGCATGGGGGAGTGGGCCGTACTTCAGGGCGATGCGCACCCTCTCGTTCGATGGGGTGATCCGCGCTATCGCACTTTCCAGGTGGTTTGGTCCGTCCTCGCGCGCTCGGCACAGCCTGGCCACCAGCCGATCGGTGCCCAGCCCGGCGATCGTCCTGCGAAGGAGCAGAGCCTGGATGTGTTCCAGGGTTGTTGTCAGCGTGCCCTCATCGACGATGCCGAGGGAGAAGTCACGGTAGGCGCGCATGATGAGCGGGTACATACCCCGCCCGAAGGTGTTGACGTAGCCGAGCTGGCGTGCAACCGGTGCATCCGGGGCCTGTGTCGGATCCAGCAAAACCCGATAGATCGCAGAGAAGTCGCGCCACTCAGTCGCGTGCGTGAGGAGTGTGGCAAGGTCGAGCCGTGGAAACTGCTGACGGAATGAGTCATAAACTCCTCGTCCAGTTCCTGCCTTGATTTCTCGGCCGGTTGTCATCATCAGGTAGTGCCGCCAGAAACTACCTATGGAATTACCCGTGTTCTGCTCGATTGGCTCCCAGAAGGAGTCCTCGATATCGCTCTGCTCAGCATGCGACCGGCCCATGAGCACGTAGTTGTGAATCAGCTCGTGGTCGCGGAGTGGCTCGCCGGTGGAGTTCAGGCTCTCGAACGTCTGCTGGGCATTCGCGTCTGAGCCGAGGCTGATCGCCACATGCTCCAAGCGCTGCAGCCCGGTCCAAATCCTACGGACCTCGCTTGAGGGGATCTGGCTTCGAAAGAATGCGTAATTGTCGTCGAAGCGCGAGTCGTGCAACTCCACACTGCGCGTTTCGTGATCGAGCACTACCCTCTCGAAGACCTGTGCCCAGGCTCGGTTCGGACGAAGCTTGGTCCTGGCCGAATCCGTCGGGTGCACCAGCACCTTGGCTAGCTCTGCGGCGAGTGCCGACGTCTCGGTGTCATTCGCTTGCTGCAGAACGGTGTGGTGCAGTGCCGCAACCAGGAGCATGAGCGTCGTGATGCGCTGCTGACCGTCGATGAGTACAAGTTCTCTCGTGCCCCCATCGGTGCTCTGCGTGGAAAGGATCGAGCCGATGAAGTGGGTCTGCCGATCGTCCGAATCGGCAACTGCTCGGATGTCGGCAAGCAGCTGTTCGCATCCGCCAATATCCCAGCGGTACTGGCGCTGGTACACGGGAACGACGATGGTCGTCTCAGCTGAGGAAAGCCAGCGAATCGTGTTGACCGCGGTCGCTTCGATATTCGTGGCACTGCCCATAGTCTTGCTTCGCCTTTCGGAACGTTGTCCAGTTTATGCGGATGCCCGCGCCGGTCGGGTTACGTAAAGAGCCCCAATGTTAGGCTCACCTTACCTGGGCCTGTTAAAACGTGCTGGCCCCCGACGAAAGGCATGATTTACATCATGGGTTATATCAAATCAGCCGCTCTCGATGAGACCGGTTACGTAGTCCTCGATCGCTACAACCAGGAACTCGACCCACAGGAGTGGAAAGACATCGAGTACGTCGACTGGAAGTCCTCGGGTGAGACCCAGTTTGCGCCGCTGGCCAGCGCGACGGGTGAGATCGAGGTGAACGGCTTCTGGAATCACACACCACCGCGAACCGACAAGGATGGGGTGTGGATCCCCTCGCAGGTGGAGAAAGCTCCGAACCTCGTACGGCGCGCGATGGAACCGGGCGCGAATGTCGGCCGCTGCCGTGTTATCGAGTTACAGCCGAACAGTTACGCGGACTGTCTGTATAACCTGCACCAGGACGACAACAACCGTCTCAACCCGGACGGTACCGGCTGGGTCGTGCGTGGATTCTTCAATCTCACCGACGATGCAACGAGCTACTTCGTATTGCGCGACAACCGCACCGACCCGAGCGTCGAATACCGAGTCGCCTTACCTGCAGGCGCCCAGCTGATCGTTGACACCCAGCGTCTCTGGCATGCGACAACCCTGAACAGCCCGAAGCCGCGCTATTGCCTGATTACCTCGTGGGAGTCTGGCCCCGAGCTCGACGCCTACATCGCCAAGAACAACGGCGTGAGCCGCGTGCCTAATGTTGACGTGCCGCAGGATATTCTCGACGCGGGCCAGGCTGAGCAGACACGTCGCATCGCCGCGCGCGCCGCTTACTACGCTGCAAAGGGCAAGGCCGAAACAACGGCGATGAGCGAGCTCTGACTCGCGAATTCTTTCGTGGGGCCCCGGTCGTGTGACCGGGGCCTTTGCCGTTTCTGCATAATCCTGGGGTTCACGCGCGATGTCCCCAAGGTCCCGGCGAATCTGGGGTTACGGAGCGTATCATCCAGCCATGGACAAGGAAGTTCAGCTCGGGGAGCATCACGCGGGCGACAGGTTCGTCCGTTTTATCGATTGGTTGAATCACAAGCTGGTGTCGGCGATTGGACCACCGAACGTCGGCCCGTTTGACGCGGTCGTGGCGAAACTTGGAGAAGCCGTATGCCCAGTCTGCGACCGGGTGATGGCGGAACACACCATCGATCATTCGACTCCGAACGCGGTGTTGAATTGTCCGGCAGACCACAAACCGGAGGTCATCCACACCGAGAAGCTCAACGAGTTGGGGATGCCGAAGAGACCCGCCTGAGAGCATGCGTGTACGCTGTCTGCAACATTTACTGACTCTGATAGCCCAGGACGCGAAGGAGTACGCGATGCAGAAAATAAGTCCGTTTCTTTGGTTTGACACCCAGGCAGAGGAGGCCGCCCGCTTCTACGTCTCGGTCTTCAAGAACTCCAAGATCCTGAACGTTTCGCGCTATCCCGAGGGGGCACCGTATCCCGCTGGTACCGCCCTCAGTGTGAGCTTTGTGCTGGATGGAGTTGAATTTCAGGCACTGAATGGCGGACCAGAATATCGTTTCACGGAGGCGATCTCGCTCTTCGTCACCTCCGAAACGCAGGAGGAGATCGACGATCTCTGGGAGAAGCTCACGAGCGATGGGGGAGAGGGCGGCCGGTGTGGTTGGCTCAAGGATCGTTATGGACTGTCGTGGCAAATTGTGCCGCCGGCGCTTAGTGAACTGCTTGGCGATGCTGACGGCGCCAGAGCCAGCAGGGTCATGCAGGCCATGATGACCATGGGTAAACTCGACATTTCCGCTCTGCGTGCCGCGTAATACGCGCCGTGATCTCCGGCGCCGAACCGGCACGGCGTTGCCTGGCGCCATGCCGGTTCTTCGCGGGAACGCTATGCAGTCGCTGTCACAGGATGATTGGAACGGATGATTTGGTCGGGGTCATGCGCGAACCGTACGGCGGTCAGTCGGTCGATCGTCTCCTGGTCGTAAAACTTCGAAGCGGCATCGCTCGAGTCGCGGAAGTTCACATAGTCGCGATTCGCAGACCAGGGAGCCAGCGCCTTTTTCACCGCAGCGATGTGTGATTCGACGGCCGCAACAGCCTCCGGAACCGGTGTGATTCCGACGGCATAGAGCAGGAATCGACCGGGCAGGTGATTGACCGCGCCGCCTTTCGAATCCGGTCGTCCCAGCGCTCCACCGAGATGACGCAGATCTACGGCTAGCAGCGGCGTCTCAATACCGGGGCCGGCGACTGCCAAGAGAGCATCGATAGCTTCGGATGGCAGATCCTCGAGGATCATTCCGTCACCCCGTGCCGGTGCCGGTGCCGGCGGGTCCATGTGGATCATGCCAAGTGCAGGTGTGGGCATGATCGCAAAGGTGTCCACCGCGGGTTTCAGTGCTCTCAGCGGTGCGAGCATCCGTTCCGCGTCCTCCGCGCTCGCGTCAATTGCGCCGTCGACTCCGACGAAGGAGTGGCCACGCAGGAACTCGGGCAATTCAGGCATTGGAGGAAGACGGAGCAAGCGCAGGCACGTGGTTGCGGAGTCATCGAGGTCGCGGGTCCATAGCTCATAGGCGGCAAACACTTCGGAGGCACGTTCCATGGGAAACAGGAGCGCTCCGCCGTAGACCTGGGGGAGCGGAAGCACACCAAACTCCAGCGCACACACAATGCCGACATTGGCGCCACCGCCGCGCACCGCCCAGAACAAGTCCGGTTCGGTCTCGGCGTCGACGCGATGAAAAGTGCCGTCCCCTGTCACGAGCTCGACTGCGGTGATGGATGAGACAGCAAGGCCGTGCTTTCGTGCCAGCCAGCTGTAGCCGCCACCTATGCTGTAGCCGGTGACTCCGACGCTGCCGGATGAGCCAGCACGCCCGATGAGACCATGCGGAGCCAGTGCGTCAGTGACTTCCGTCCAGGTCACGCCCGGCCCCACCCTGACCGTTGCGTGCTCCGGGTCGACAGTGACCTCGCGCAACCGGTCGGTGCGCAGAAGAATGGCATCGGAGAGGTCGCCCAACGGGCCGGCGTTGTGTCCAGTCCCCTGGGGGGCAACCTGCAACCCGGAGCTCCGGGCAAAATTAACTATCGCCACGATGTCACTCGTGTTCTCCGGCAATGCAACCAGTCTGGGGTGCTGGTCGATAGAGAGATTCCACGCCATCCGCACGGTATCCCAATCGTTGTCTGACGGCACTGCGACTCGGCCGGTAACCTGCTGCGCCAGCGTCTCGATACTTGCGGCCAAAGGGTCCACGGATGCGCTCATAGTTCTTCCTCATTCACTCGGGTGTCGCGGCCAGCCTGGTGGCGTCCGCGTTGTGATGCCGACAACGGTCGGTAGACGTTCGAGCGTCTCGAGGGGTCGGCAAGTCGTTGCTATTGTATGGCGACTCGAGGTGGTGAGGCTACATCCATTAGCCTGCTTCGGCTGCGCGGAGGTCCTTCCGCAGAATCTTGCCGGCTGACGATTTCGGAATGGTGTCTACGAATGCGACGCGCCGCACCTTTTCGTGCGGAGCGACCCGGACCGCAACGAAATCCATGACGTCCTGGCCACTCAGTTCTGCACCCTGCTGCAGCACAATGAATGCTTTAGGGATCTCCTGGCCGTCATCGTCGTTCACCCCTATCACCGCGGCATCGGCAATCAGCGGATGCGAGAGGAGCACGGCTTCGAGAACCGCGGGAGCAACCTGGTAGCCCTTGTACTTGATGAGCTCCTTAAGCCTGTCGATGATCGTCACGACGCCCTGTGCATTAGCGGTTGCAATGTCGCCGGTGTGCAGGAACCCGTCTGCCTCGAGCACCTCAGCCGTCGCCTCCGGATTGTTGAGATATCCGACCATGATGTTTGGGCCACGGCAGAGCAACTCACCTGGCGCGCTCTCACCCTCCGCAGGAATCTCGATCTCCTCGCCCGTAAGAGGGTCGATGAGCTTGCTCTCCAAATTAGGAATGGCCGGCCCGACCGAGTCAAGCGGTGTTGAATCCCAATCCAGCGGTATCGCGTGACTGACCGGACTCATCTCGGTCATGCCGTAGCCCTGGCGCATGCGCACCCCTATGCGGTCTGCCACGGCTTTGGCGAGCGTACCGTCTAGTGGTGCTGCCCCGGAGAACACCGTGCGAAGAGCGGAAAGGTCGTACTTGTCGACCAGCGGATGCTTGGCGAGCGCAACCGCGATTGGCGGTGCAATAAAGACATAGCTGCAGCGGTATTCGGCGATACACCTCAGGAACTCGGCCAGATCGAACTTCGGCATCGTCACCAGGCTGGACCGTTGGGCCAGCGCCAGGTTCAACAGCACGGTCATCCCGTAGATGTGGAAAAACGGGAGCACGGCCAGCACCCTGTCATCGGAGGTAACTCCGACGTTTGGCACACTTTGCGCGACATTGGCCACGAGGTTGCGATGGGTGAGCATTACGCCCTTGGGGTGCCCCGTAGTACCTGAAGAATATGGCAGGACGGCGAGGTGGGTTGCCGGATCGAACGACACCTCTGGTGCGCCATCGCCTAGCGAAAGTAGATCACGCAGAGACGAGTACCCATCCGCACCGTCGATAACGACGACATCCGATTCTGCAATCCCGGCCAGTGCTGCGGCCGCGGACGCCTGCGGGAGTAGTGGAGAAAGCGTAAACAGCATGCGGGCACCTGAGTCGCGCAACTGGTTCGCGATCTCCTCGGCCGTATACAAGGCGTTGACCGTCGTTGCGATCGCCCCAGCACGCAGAATGCCGTGGAATACCGTTGCAAACGCAGGGATGTTGGGGGAGTGAAGCGCTACTACGTCTCCGACAGCTATTCCACGAGTCGCCAGCGCGCCAGCGACCGCGTCAATTTGGGCCCGCAATCGTCGGTAACTGGTTTCTTCGCCAGCCGTCCCGTCGATCAGGGCTATTCGGTCGAGATCTGCTTCAGACAGCGACGCGAAAAGAAAATCGTAAATGCTGAGTTCCGGGATAAGGACGTCGGGTAGCGGACTTCTGAACACCGTTCATCTCCTTTGATGGTGTGGTATTCACAGCGTACCTTCGCGAGACGGTGAGACGACCGGCAGTTCTTTCTGTCATCCAACGTGTGGGTCAGCTGGTAACTTTGGGGCCCTCGGCCAGCGAAGACTTCCAGCCGACCAGCGCACGCACCGTTTCGCTGGGGTCGGAGACGAGCTTCTCCATCACGTCGGCCGGGACGAAGTAGTTGACCGCGAGCCAGCCGCGTACGGTCTCTGAGCTGTCGTTGGCGAGAGAGCGTAGGACATCGCACGGTGTGGCTTCGTTGCGCGCAACACAGGAGCGCACGGACTCGACCGGGTCTGCGGCAAGGATGACGAACAGATCCTCAGGAGTGTTGTAGCTGCTGGCGACGGATTCGCGGATCTTCGGATTCTTGTCTTGGGAAAGAAGGCGCAGGCGTCGGATCTTGCTCTCGGTCACTGGGGGAGCGGGATGGAGAGCCGCAGCTTCCTCCGCTGTCAGCATCGACGGCGCGTGATCACGCATGGCTTGTCGTTGGGCTGGAGTGTTGAATCTGATGCACGACATGCCCACCACGGTACCCCGTGAACAGGAACGATGTGGAAGCAACGCGGCGTCATTGCTCTGGCTAGGCTTGACCGCTATGGAAGCCGAAGTTCGGAACGAGATCAGCTCCAAAGTGGTTACGATCCCGAACGTTCTGAGTCTCATTCGACTCGGACTGGTCCCCGTTTTTCTCGTGCTCGTCATTGTCGGCAACGACGGGCTCGCGCTGCTCACCCTTGTCGTGTCGAGCGTGACCGACTATCTCGATGGTCTGCTCGCCCGCAAACTCAATCAGGTGACCCGCCTCGGGCAGCTGCTCGATCCCGCAGCGGACCGGCTGTTCATTTTCGCCACCCTCATCGGCCTGTCCATCCGAGAGATCGTTCCGTGGTGGTTCGTGGCGATCATCGTGGGCCGTGATGTGACCCTTCTCGTTCTCGGTGTTGTGATGGCGAATGTCGGTTACGGACCTCTTCCCGTGCACCACATGGGAAAAATTGCAACGTTCTGCCTTTTTTATGCCCTACCCATCCTCATGATTGGGCAGGTATTCCCGGGTGTGGTGTGGCTTACCAGTCCATTCGGCTGGGCCTTTGCTGCCTGGGGTGCATTCCTGTATTGGTGGGCAGGCGTGATTTATCTGGTCCAATCGTCCAGGATCATCACAGTCTCGAGGACCGCAGAGGTGCACAGATCAGATACGCTGGAAGACTAAGGGAGGTTCACGATGGTTGATTCCGAAAACCAGGATCCGGCCGCCGAGAACGCGCCTCGAGAAGCCGACACAACTGCCCATTTCACGGGCACGTTTGAGGCTCAGCTGCTTGCGCTAAACGGCGAGGTAACAGCGGAAGAGCAGGAGGCTATTGCAGCCCTGCCTTCGGGCTCGGCACTTTTAGTCGTTCGCAGAGGGCCGGACATCGGGGCACGTTTTCTGCTCGACGCCGACGTAACAACAGCAGGCAGGCATCCCGATGCCGATATCTTCCTCGACGACGTCACTGTCTCGCGACGCCACACGGAGTTCCTGCGGCATGGAAAAGTCTTTGAGATCAAGGACCTCGGTTCGCTGAACGGTACGTATTTCGACGGTGTGAGAATCGACAGTGCACTTCTCAGCGACGGTGCCGAGGTGCAAGTGGGCAAGTTCAGGCTGACCTTTTACGCGTCGCGGGCGGACCTCGCCAATACGGCGGTCAAATAGTGGCACGTTCCAACGCCCAGACAACGGAGCCTGGGACAGCAATACTTTTGAGTATCGGGCAAGTGCTCGCACGCCTCACAGCGGAGTTTCCCGAACTCACACCGTCAAAGCTGCGGTTTCTCGAAGAACGGCAGCTCATCTGCCCGGCGCGAACCGAATCCGGCTATCGCAAGTTTTCTGCCACTGACCTCGAACGACTGCGCTTCGTACTCACGATGCAGCGGGATTACTATCTGCCGTTGAAAGTTATTCGCGGGTATTTGGATGAACTGGATGCTGGGAGGCAGCCGGAAATGCCGGGTGGCGGCGCGCTTCCTGCACCGTCGATGCTGTCGAGCGAGCGTCGGCTGCAGCGCGACGAGTTCATCCGAGAGGCCGGTGCGACGCCTCAGCTGCTCAATGACGCCATATCCTCTTCGTTGATCGTTGCATCAGAGCTTTATGGCGAGAATGCGCTGGCAGTACTGCGTTCGCTAGTGGAGTTGCAACGCTCAGGAATCGAACCACGCCACCTCCGCGGTTTCCGTTCTTCGGCCGAGCGTGAACTCGGCTTAATCGAGACTGCACTCATACCGGTTGCGCGCCGAAAAGATGCGTCAAGCCGGGCAAAGGCAAGCGAACTCGCGCGAGAAATCGCGGGACAATTGGAGATCGTGCGTAGCAGCCTTATTCGTACCGCTCTCGCGCGACTCGACACGTAAGCTGAGGGGGCTCGAGATGTTCTTACCCGACACGCCGAGTCAGTTTTGCGAATGTCGCTGATTGAATCCAACGGCTCGATACCGTGGGTCCAGACAGAAGTATGAACCTGACGTTGAATGTTGACGACAGGTCAGATGGTGGGGAGGCAGTTAGATGAGTGAACCGAGCAGCCGCAACGAGAATGCTCGTTACGATCTGGGTTTGCTGTTCACCGACGGCCTGCCTGAGCTCGATGATTCAGCCGGATACCGTGGGGCTGTCGCGGCACGTGCCGCTGGCATCAGCTACCGTCAGTTGGACTACTGGGCGCGAACCGAATTGGTCGAGCCGACCGTTCGTGGTGCCGCCGGATCCGGATCACAGCGACTGTACGGCTTCCGAGACATCCTCGTTCTCAAGCTGGTCAAGAGGCTTCTTGACACGGGAATTTCACTTCAGCAGATTCGCACCGCGGTCAATCAACTTCGTGAGTCCGGCGTGAGCGATCTCGCCCAGACGACGCTCATGAGCGACGGTGCGAGTGTGTATCTGTGCACCTCAGACGACGAGGTCATTGACCTGGTGAGTCGCGGACAGGGTGTGTTTGGAATCGCCGTAGGCAAGGTATTGCGAGAGGTCGAGAGCAGTCTCGTCGAACTCGATTCGGAGCGCCCAGATGCCACCGATGAGCTCGCAGCTCGTCGCGCCACTCGAGCCTCCTAGCTACCTAAGACACCGCGAAGAGTTCCAGTATTTTCTGGAAGTCGTCGGCAGGGCGCCTGGTCAAACAAGTGCAGTGACTTTGCGTTCGCCTATCCCGAGGCATCAACCTAGCCCACAAACTGTGACGCAATGCTGGATAGTCGGTGGTGGCCCGGAGTAGAGTCTTCCAACCCGGTGCACCCGGGTGACGAGAACCCCGGGACAGTGACGATCCGGAAGGCAACCCGTATGTCAGTTCGTTCGCTGGGGCAGGTGTTTCAACCGAAACACAATGCACTCAATGCTCTTCGTCTGCTGCTCGCGCTTTCTGTCATCATCTGGCACTCGTTCCCGCTCTCAGGCGTTTTTGTGTCGTTCGCTGCGGGGCGCCAGCTTTTGGGGCACATCGGTGTCGACTCATTCTTTGCAATCTCGGGGTTTCTCATTATGTCGAGTTGGATTAGGCGGCCGCACTGGAAATCCTTCCTGAGGGCCAGGGTGCTGCGCATATTCCCCGCATTTTGGGTTTGTCTGGTCGTGACGGCGGTCGTCTTCGCGCCGCTGTCGCTTGTGCTGCGCCACCAAGCGTTTCCACCCGATTTCGTGGCAGGAGCGATCTCGTATGTTGTCAAGAACGCTGGCCTGTATATTTTCGACTTCGGCATCGCAGGCACGCCCACCCTCGTTCCGTATCCAGGAGTATGGGATGGCGCCCTGTGGACACTGATGTGGGAGTTCTTGTGTTACCTTGCCCTGCTGGTCTTGGGCATCGTCGGCCTGCTCCGGTGGAAGACAGTGACAGTCGTATTGTTCGCGATTGCGCTGCTGGGCGTAATCGTCACCTCCTACGGACCGGTAGAGAACTATTTTGTGGTGAACGGCTCCCCACTCGGGCTCATGTTTATCGCGGGAGCGCTCATGTACCAATTTCAGGAGCGCGTTCCGGTCTCCCGCACACTGATCGTGCTCGCGGCAGTGATCGTTCTCGGTTCGTCCTGGCTCCCGGAATATCGTGTCATCGCTGCATTGCCGCTTGCATACCTTGTCATCGTTCTGGGCGCCCTCGGCAGCAATCCGAGGCTAAGCATCACCAACGACTTCTCATATGGAACCTATATTTACGGTTTTCCTGTTGCGCAGCTTCTCGCGTCCGCAGGAGCTGTGGCGCTTGGGGTTCCGGCATTCGCGATTCTATCGATCGCCGCCACAATTCCCCTTGCTGCTCTGAGTTGGTTCCTCATCGAGAAACCCTCGCTGCGGCTCAAGAACAGCAGGCGGCCGGTGCTCGTTGTTGATGGCACACACACCACAGAGGCTTCGTGATTAGACGGCCTCGCCGTATTCGCCAATCTTCGCGGTCCGCATTATCCGGTCAAGGAGCTGGTCGAAGTTGCGGGCCATTTCTTGCGCGCTCTCACCGGGCCACATATGCAACGGCTTCGCGGCGCCCTGAGCCTGCTGGAGCGAGGTTCGTTCAGGTAGCTGAGGGCTGAGCACGAGAGGCCCGAACATGTCGCGCAACTCTTTTATTCTGAACTGGTGTTCAAGGGATTGCACGCGAAGACGGTTGACGATAATGCCGAGCGGCTGTAGCCGAGGCGAGAGACCGCGCCTGATTTCCTCGATTGCCCGGAGTGCGCGGTCGGCAGCGGCGACGGAAAACAGTCCAGGTTCGGTGACCACAGTGACGCGGTCGCTTGCGGCCCAGGCGGTTCTGGTCAGTGCATTGAGGGACGGGGCGCAGTCGATAAGCACGAGATCGTAATCTGACTCAACGTTGGCGAGTGCTTCTTCAAGCTTCCAAATGTCGCGGATGCTCGGATGCGGTCCATCGAAGTTAATGGCGGACGGGCTGCCGATCATGACGTCTATCTTGCCCGGACGGCCTCGAGTCCAACCGCTCGGCGCGATCGCGGCACGCACGATCTTTTCCTTCGGTGAAGCCAACACGTCCGCAACGTTGAGGTGCCCGGCGACATTGATGTCCATTCCGGTCGAAACGTCGGACTGCGGGTCTAGGTCGACGACCAGCGTTCGGAGTCCTTTGGCAAAGGCTGCAGAAGCCAGCCCGAGGGTGACAGTTGTCTTGCCTACTCCTCCCTTGAGGGAGCTCACGCTGAGTACATGCACAAGCAACGACGATACCTTCACTAGTCT
>JBDTIM010000023.1:0-17670 GCA_039936355.1 Lacisediminihabitans sp.
GGCGGAATGCTCTTTCGTAGTAGCGTCGAGGGATGACGAGCGGCGATGCGGGATACCATGTGGCCGGAACGACAGCAACGCCTACTCCGGGCGCGAGTATCACCGTAGGCGTAGTTTTCGGAGGTGCCAGCAGCGAGCACGAAGTATCGTGTTCCTCCGCCAAGGGTGTGCTTGCACACCTCGACACCGAACGCTTCACCGTCGTGCTGATCAAAATCGGGCGCGACGGACTGTGGCAGCGGGTTTCCACGGTCGATGAGGGCGTCACGACAGGCAGCGTGTTGCCTGACTTGAGCGAACTAGACGTCATCCTGCCTGTGCTACACGGGCGTTTCGGTGAGGACGGCACTGTCCAGGGGTTGTTTGAGCTTGCGGGAGTGCCGTACGTCGGTTGCGGCGTGTTGTCCAGTGCGCTGGCGATGGACAAAATCATGACGCAGAACGTGCTGTCTGCCGCGGGTTTGCCCACCGTCCCCACCGTGGAGATTACGGCGAGGGAACGTGACACGGCGGCAGCGAATGCGGCCGATATTGGGTACCCAGTATTCGTCAAACCGAATCGCGCTGGCTCCAGTGTGGGGGTGAGCAGGGTGGACTCGCCCGCGGCGCTGGACGCGGCTCTTGAGCTGGGTCTGGCATCCGACGACACTGTGTTGCTTCAGCCGCTCGTGGTTGGGCAGGAGATAGCTCTCGGTGTTCTGCAACGTGCGGACGGCGAGCTGGTCGTCGGAGAGCCGCTGCGCATAGTGACGGCCCAGGGGAGCACATTCTTTGATTACGCCGCCAAGTACACCGACGGCGGGCACGAGTTTGAGATCCCTGCTCGGCTCGCGGATGATGTGCGCGCCACCCTGGAGGGGCACGCGATCGCAGCCTTCCGCTCTCTACGTTGCGAGGGCCTCGCGCGGGTTGACTTCTTCGTCACGGCGGACGGAACTGTCTTGCTCAACGAGGTCAACACGATGCCAGGCATGACCGTGCTCAGCATATTCCCAACGATCTGGCAAGCAAGTGGTCTCGGCTACCGAGAACTGCTCAACGAACTCCTGGGTCGTGCGCTCGTGGCACGCACAGCCAGGTCTCGACCGACCGTCTGCTGAAGCGCGTGCGTCTGCGAATGCGAGTGTGCGTCGCTGCCCAGAGGATAATTCCAACTAGTCTCTAGCCATGCAGACAGTCAAGGGTGACATCGTGCTCGTCACCGGTGCGGCAATGGGAATGGGTCGGCTGTATGCGCGACTCGCCGTCGCCGAGGGTGCGACAGTCGTTCTGTGGGATATCAATGCAGAGTTGCTCGCGGCAACCGCTGCCGAACTGGGGCCTGCCGCGCATCCGTATGTCGTCGATATCTCGAACGTGGACGCGATCGTGGAGGCTGCGGCACGGGTGCGCGAAGACGTGGGCGACCCCAGCATCCTCATCAATAATGCGGGTATCGTGCGCGGCAAGCTCTTTGTGGAACATGACCACGAATCGGACATCGACCTCACCATGAGGATCAACGCCATAGCCCCGATGCACGTCACCCGCGAGTTCCTTCCGGCCATGATCGCGAACCCGGGGGAATCGCGCATCGTCAACATCGCGTCTGCTGCTGGCCTGCTCTCGACGCCGCGGATGACCGTCTACAGTTCCGCGAAATGGGCGCTCGTGGGGTGGAGTGATTCACTGAGGCTCGAACTGCGGATGAGCGGATCGAAGCAAGTGAAGGTGACAACAGTGTGCCCGAGTTTTATCGACACCGGCATGTTCGCCGGAGTGAAACCGCCCCGGCTTACTCCGTTGATGAATCAGGATGTCGTGGTTTCGCGGGTCTGGGCGGCAATGAAAAAGGGCAAGCCCATGCTCATGATGCCGTTCATGGTGCGTGTGTCCAAAGTTTTCCGTGGGGTCCTGCCGCTCGGCGCGTGGGATTATCTGGCCGGCCGGGTTTTCAGGGTGTACAACGCGATGGATGCATTCACCGGACGTTAAAAGTGTGCTCCATGGGCTGCGAGACGGTGGTGACTCCGCCTGTCGTCGAGGTTCTGCGCATCCACTCGAGGCGATAATAGGGTTGTGCCCCTCTACCGTGATGAAGCCGTCGTGCTGCGCACCCACAAGCTGGGTGAAGCCGATCGCATTGTCACGATGCTGAGCCGCGAGCACGGCAAGATTCGTGCCGTGGCCAAGGGGGTGCGCCGCACGGCGTCCAAGTTCGGGGCGAGGCTTGAACCGTTTATGGTTGCCGACGTTCAGTGTTACGTGGGCCGCAGCCTCGACATCATTACCCAGGCGGAGTCGCTCGGCTCCTACGGCGCGGAGATCACGAGCGACTACGGCAGCTACACGGCCGCGAGCGTCATGGTTGAGACGGCGGACAAGCTCACCAGCGACGACGGCGGCCTTCAGCAATATCTCCTTCTGGTTGGTGCGCTCCGCTCACTCGCACGAAGGGAACACGCACCCACTCTCATCCTCGATTCGTATTTGCTGCGCGCCCTTTCGATCGCGGGTTGGGCCCCGAGCTTTGTTGACTGTGCCGTCACCGGTGCACCAGGGCCACACTCCGTATTCGTGGTGCAGCTCGGCGGTGTCGTTGCCGACGCTGTCGCCCCGCCCGGATCCCCGCGACTCGACCCGGTCACCCTGGCTCTTCTCGGTGCTCTCCTGAGCGGAGACTGGGAGACGGTGGATGCCTCGGAGGATCGCTACCGCAGCCAGGCCAGCGGTGTCGTCGCGGCGTACACGCAGTTTCATCTCGAACGCAGCCTGCGCTCACTCCAGCACGTGGATCGGACGACGCCACTGCCACCCACGCAGCGCCAGCTCGTCGAGGGGCACGCGTGAGCCCAGTAGCCAAGACACACAAGGACGCGGTCGAGTTCAAGCCGATCGATTGGACGGGCAAGTACCCACCGACGTTTGCACGCGGTTCGGTGCCGGAGCATGTGGCGATCGTCATGGATGGCAATGGCCGCTGGGCGAACAGCAAGGGCCTCACGCGCATCGAGGGTCATCGTGCAGGGGAGGCGGCACTTCTCGATGTGGTCGCCGGTGCCGTCCAGGCTGGAGTCAAGCACCTCAGCGTCTACGCATTTTCAACCGAGAATTGGAAGCGTTCGCCCGAGGAGGTCAAGTTCCTCATGGGGTTCAACAGGGATGTTCTGCACCGCCGCCGCGACCAGCTCAACGACTGGGGAGTGCGAGTGCGCTGGGCGGGGCGGAAGCCCAGGCTCTGGACATCCGTCATCAAGGAGCTTCAATTCGCAGAACGACTCACGGCGGCCAACAGCGTTCTCACGCTCACGATGTGTGTGAATTATGGTGGACGCACCGAGATTGCGGATGCGGTGCGCAGCCTCGCGGAAGAGGTGGCGGCAGGCAGGCTGAAGCCGTCCGGCATCACCGAGAGATCTATCCAGCGGCATCTCTACACGCCTGACCTGCCCGACGTCGACCTATTCGTGCGCAGTTCGGGAGAGCAGCGCACAAGCAATTTCATGTTGTGGCAAAGTGCATACGCCGAGATGGTGTTTCTCGACACGTACTGGCCGGACTTCAGTCGCGAAGAACTCTGGCACGCAATCGAGCTCTATGCCTCCCGCACCCGCCGCTTCGGCGGTGCCGTTGACGCTCCTTCCGAGTAGTTTTCTGAATTTCCGAAGCATCCGCACCGCAACGGGGCGCGAAACATGCAGAAGTGTTTTGGTCGGAATGACATTAAGGACTAAAGTCGGTTTAGGTCGTCATGACCATTACTGAATTGAGCCCACATGGACGCAGTAAACCACGAGCGGCGCGGCATCTTTCTCGCGGTCTCGACGGTGATTTTTGCGCTGCGCCCGCATCCGCAGACCGGACTCGCAACCCTGTGGCTGCCGCTGGTTCGCCGCATCCGTGAGCCCTTCGAGAATCGTTGGGCTCTGCCGGGCGGATGGGTTGCCGCCGACGAGGATCTCGCGGATGCAGCCGCGCGCAACCTGCTCGAGACCACTGCGCTCAGTCCTGCCTACCTGGAACAGCTCTACGCGTTCGGCAACGTTGACCGCTCGTCGGTCGGTCGAGTCGTCTCTATTATTTACTGGGCGCTCGTGCGTCCCGAGCAGGCTGACAGGGCCAGCGACGGCGAGAATGTCCATTGGTTCGTGGCAGATGAGCTGCCTGAGCTGGCGTTTGACCACAACGTCATCGTCGACTACGCGCTCTGGCGGCTTCGCACGAAGATGGAATATGGGCGCATCGCCCACGCATTTCTTGGCGAGACGTTCACCCTCACCGAACTCCGCGAAGTGCACGAAGCAGTGCTGCAGAAGCCGATTGATCCGGCCAATTTTCGGCGCCAAATCGAGTCGTCTAAGGCGCTCGTCCGCACGGACGAACATGTCACTGGTGGCAGGCATCGTCCGCCCCGTCTCTATCGCTACAACACCGCAATCGAGCTTGCCGACAACGGGCCGTTGACCCCTGTCTCACGCTGAGAGGAACATCGTGCCTTCAATCGACAGTACAATCCAACTCATTTCGCGCTCCGGTGAAGGCGGCATCTGCGATCCGGATCTCGTGGAGCGACCCTGGTTGTTTGACGATGTGCCGATGCCGAGTTATGGCCCTGGGGCCTCGGTGGGCGACATCATTCCGACGGATGCGCCGAGGCAGGGCCAGCTACCGACCGAGTATCGTCAGGCGTCCAACGCCGAGCTGCACGAGCGGGTCCGCGCCGCCAAGCGCATGCTCGGCGAACGGGTCGTCATCCTGGGTCACCATTATCAGCGAGACGAGGTGGTGCAACACGCGGACTTTATCGGGGACTCGTTCCAACTTGCCAATGCCGCGCTGACGGTTCAGAATGCCGAGGCCATCGTCTTCTGCGGAGTGAACTTCATGGCCGAGACGGCGGACATTCTCGCTCGCGAAGGCCAGTCGGTCATCCTCCCGAATCTGGCGGCAGGGTGCTCGATGGCCGACATGGCTGACATCGACTCCGTGACCGAGTGCTGGGAGCAGCTCGAAGATCTTTTCGGCACCGCTCAGAACGCCGAGGGCCGTGTGCCTGTCATCCCCGTCACCTACATGAACTCCTCTGCCGCGCTCAAAGGATTCTGCGGGGAACACGGCGGCATCGTCTGCACCTCGTCAAATGCGAAAACCGTGCTCGCGTGGGCATTCGAACGTGGCCAGCGGGTGCTGTTCTTCCCGGACCAACACCTGGGGCGAAACACTGCGAAAGCGATGGGCATCCCGCTCGATCGGATGCCCATGTGGAATCCTCGTAGGCCGCTTGGTGGCAATGTTCCCGCGACGCTGGAGGATTCCCAGGTCATCCTGTGGCACGGATTCTGCAGCGTGCACAAGAGGTTCACGGTCGACCAGATTCGGCAGGCGCGCGTCGACAACCCCGCTGTGCGGGTGATCGTGCACCCCGAGTGTCCGATGGACGTCGTCGACGCGGCGGACGAGTCCGGCTCGACCGAGTACATTCGCAGGGCAGTCGCGACGGAGACCGAGCCGACCACCTTTGCCATCGGAACCGAGGTGAACATGGTCAATCGTCTAGCGGCCGACCACCCAGAGCACACCATCTATTGCCTCGATCCCGTCGTCTGCCCGTGTTCCACGATGTATCGCATCCACCCCGGCTATCTCGCCTGGGTGCTCGAGGGGCTCGTGCGTGGGGAGGTACTCAACCACATCACCGTTCCAGCCAACATCGCAGCTCCCGCACGGATTGCCCTCGAGAGGATGCTGGCGGCGCACCCATGAGCCACGTCGTCGTAGTCGGCACGGGCATCGCCGGACTCATCGCCGCCATCGGGGCAAGCGCATCGCACGACGTCACTCTTGTGACGAAAGCAGAGCTTTCGGAGAGCAACACTCGTTATGCGCAGGGTGGAATGGCAGCAGCGATCTTCCCAGACGACAGCATCGCCTCTCATGTGTCGGACACGCTGCGCGCCGGGGCGGGCCTCGCGGACCCGCGGATGGCGAAGATTCTGTGTGGGGAAGGCCCGGACCGTATCCGCGAACTTTTCGAACTCGGAGTCGCCTTTGACCGCGAGAACGGCGAACTGGCGCGGGGAAAAGAGGCAGCGCATTCGCGCGCCAGGGTGCTGCATGCTGGCGGTGACGCAACAGGAGCAGCCATCGAGTTGGCGCTCGCCGAGCGCATCGCGGAGAAACGCATAGTCGTTCTCGAGCACAGTTTCGTCGCTGACCTCATCGTCGCCGGCGGCACAGTGAACGGGATAGAGATCGTCGACGCGCTCGGCGGCTCCCGCGTGCTCTCCGCAGACACCGTGATCCTCGCGAGCGGGGGAGCGGGCCAGCTGTACTCGCACACGACCAATCCGCTGGTCGCAACGGGTGACGGCGTCGCGGCAGCGCTGCGCGCCGGGGCCGTTCTGAGTGACCTCGAGTTCTATCAGTTCCATCCAACCGCGTTGGCGGTCCCGGGCAACTTCCTCGTTTCGGAGGCCGTTCGTGGTGAGGGGGCCGTGCTTCTCGACAACGCGGGCGAACGATTCATGATTCGATTGCATCCGGATGCCGAGCTCGCTCCCCGAGACGTCGTCGCCAGGGGCATTGCGGCCGCGATGGCCGCGCAGGGAGGGGACCCAGTTCGCCTCGACGCAACCATGCTCGGTGCGGACTTTCTTCGCGAACGATTCCCCGGAATCAGCGCGCGGTGCGAGGCCTCTGGCATCGACTGGTTGCGCGAACCCGTCCCGATTACCCCCGCGGCACACTATTGGATGGGAGGTATTCGCACCGACGAGTGGGGGAGAAGTTCGCTTCCAGGCCTCGTTGCGGTGGGTGAGGTTGCAAACACCGGGGTACACGGCGCGAACCGGCTTGCCTCGAACTCACTCCTCGAATCACTTGTTTTTGCGGCCCGTAGCGTTCAGACACTAGGCCAACCATGGCCAGAACACAGCGCTGAGTCAGTCGAGTCAGTGAGTGTCCATGATGTTTCGTGGCCTGTGCCTATCCCTATGCCGGTGCCCGCGCCTGAGAACGCCGCCGCGACCCCCGTAGATCGTGCCGCGCTGCAGCGGCTCATGTGGGATGCCGTAGGACTGTTTCGCGACGAAGAACGGCTCGCCAGCGCAGCCCGATCCCTGTCGCTCTGGACGAGCGCACCAGCAGCGGTATCCGCCTCGATCACGGAACGCGAAACTGCTAACCTCCTCGAAATTGCTCGCATCGTCGTCGAGGCAGCCCGCGCGCGACACGAGTCGCGCGGTGCCCATTACCGTTCGGATTTCCCGTTCACGAACCCGACCGAGGCGCATCATGCATCCTGGGCGCGAAAGGTAACAGTCCCATGCTGACCAGCCAGGCCATCCGCGCCGTCATCGAACTTGCCCTGGCAGAGGATGCACCCTGGGGAGATGTGACGAGCGAGCTTCTCATCCCGGCTGACGCAATTGCCATGGCGACGCTGACTGCGCGCGAGTCCGGAGTTTTCAGCGGTGCCGAGGTATTCGCTGCCGCCATGACCGCGGTCGACACTGCAACATCCATCGAATTTCTCCTGGCCGACGGAGATCGTTTCGAGGCCGGTGAGTTGCTCGCGACCGTGTCTGGGAACGCTAGGGCTATCTTGCGCGCCGAGCGAGTCGCGCTCAATTTGGTTCAGCGGATGTCCGGAATCGCCACACTCACGGCCGAATACGTCGCGAAGGCGGCGGGCACGGCCGCTCGGGTGGTTGACACTCGCAAAACTACGCCCGGCCTTCGTGCCCTTGAGCGCCACGCCGTGCGCTGCGGCGGCGGCCAAAACCACCGCTTCTCGCTCTCCGACGCGGTCCTCGCCAAGGACAACCATCTCGCCGTGCTCGCGGAAGGCGGATCGCGCGACCTCACGAAGACGCTGCGGGAGGCTCGTTCCAGGCTGTCGCACACTACCCACTTCGAGGTCGAGGTCGATCGCATCGACCAGATCGAGCCGGTGATCGCAGCCGGAATCGACACGATCATGCTCGACAACTTCTCGCTCGCCGAACTGCGGGAGGGTGTTGCACTGGTCGCGGGCAGGGCTCTCGTCGAGGCGAGTGGGAACGTGAGCCTTGACACGATCGCCGCGATCGCAGGCACAGGCGTCGACATCATCTCGGTCGGCGCCCTCACCCACAGCGTTCGTGCGCTCGATCTCGGGTTGGACGTTCAAGTGCAGGAGGCCACGTCGCACCAGCGGCCAGCGCCGGCGACATCGTGATGTACCTCGACTCCGCCGCTACGACGGCGGTGCGGCGGGAAGTTCTCGAGGCGATGTGGCCTTACCTCACGGGAGAGTTCGGCAACCCGTCCAGTCATCATCCTCTAGGCGAGACTGCGGCGACGGCCCTCGACTTGGCTCGACGTGCGGTGGCGAGGTGGCTCGGATGCCGTAGGTCCGAAGTGCTCTTTACATCTGGCGGAACCGAAGCTGACAACCTGGCAGTTAAGGGGCTCGCCCTCGCGAAACCTCGCGGCCACCACATCGTGACAACGGCGATCGAACACGAGGCGGTCCTCGAATCCTGTGACTATCTCGTTCGCCAACACGGTTTCGAGTTGACCATCGTTGGTGTGGATCACGACGGAATCGTAGACCTCGTTGAGCTCGCATCCGCCGTCCGTCCAGACACGGCACTCGTTTCGGTGATGTATGCAAATAACGAGGTGGGCTCTATCCAGCCAATCCCCGAAATCGCCGAGATCGCCCACGCGAACGGGGCTCGCATGCACAGCGATGCCGTACAGGCGGCCGGATCTGTGGCATTGGATGTTGCCGCGCTGGGTGTGGACGCGCTCAGCGTATCCGGGCACAAACTCGGTGCGCCAAAGGGAATCGGCGCGTTGTATCTTCGCGGCGGGGTTGCCGTCGAACCGATACTGCACGGCGGCGGTCAGGAGCGAGGGCGTCGTTCCGGAACTGAAAACGTCGCCGGAGCCGTGGGCTTGGCTACGGCAATCGAACTGAATGAAAGAACACGCGAGGCCGATGCTGGTCGACTGGTAGGCATCCGGGATCGTTTCATCGATACGGTGCTCACAACCGTTTCGGGTGCCATACTCACGGGGCCTCGCCATCGGAGACTGCCCGGCCATGCCTCGTTTTGCTTCCCGGGAACCAGCGGGGAATCTATCCTCCTGCAGTTGGAACAACACGATATCGTCTGCTCAAGCGGCTCGGCTTGCGCGGCAGGGAGCGACGAACCATCGCACGTTCTCGTCGCGATGGGGCTCGAACCCGCCGTAGCTCAGACAGCGGTGCGGTTTACCTTCGGACGCGAAGTGACAGCGGAACACCTGAACGAGGCCGCCGAACGTTTGCGCGACGCGGTGTCCTCCGTTCGCGGAATTGCGGTTCGGCCCGCCAGCGCCGCCTCCTCGGTCTGACCGAGTGGCGCTCAGCGCTAACCTCGTTTGGGCGCCAGTGCGGTCCGTGCCTTTGGAAATTGGGGACTTTGGTTATCAACAGCACGGCTGTGGGACTCTTGCGGTCGGTCTCTGCACCAAAGTCCTGAATTTCCGAAGCTCTGCAGTTTCGTAACTGCGTAGCTTCGCACTTCCGGTACCCGTGCACCGTCGTGATGGCGGCCACGGGCACACGTCGTGACCACGATCCGTGTTCGGTACTCTGGCTGCATGCCGAATACTGCACCCATCCGCACGGGAATCATCGGCTTTGGCCTATCCGGGCGCGTTTTCCATGCCCCGTTTGTTTCCACGAACCCGGCATACTCTCTCGATATCATTGCCACGGGCAACCCGCAGCGGCAGGCGGATGCCCGGAGGCGCCACCCGGGAGCCGAGATAGTGTCCACCCCGGCCGCGTTGCTCGCCAGGGCGAAGGACCTCGACCTCGTCATCCTCGCTACGCCGGCACACGTTCATTTGGAGCAGGGACTGGCGGCGCTGGACGCGGGGGCCGCGGTTGTCATCGACAAACCTTTCGCGGCATCCATCGCTCAGGCGGAGCAGCTCATTGCCGCTGCTGAGGCCGCGCGGAGGCCGATGGTCGTCTTCCACAACCGCAGGTGGGACAGCGATTTCCTCACGCTAAAGAAGCTTCTCGCCGAAGGAAAGCTCGGTACCGTGCATCGGTTCGAGTCGACTCTTGAGCGCTGGTCACCCGCTCTTCGAGACCGCTGGCAAGACACGACGACGATTGCCCAGGGTGCGGGCATTGTCTTTGACCTTGGCAGCCACCTCGTCGACCAGGCGCTCCAGCTTTTCGGTCCAGCGGTCATTGAATACGCTGAACTGTCGATCATCCGGGATGGGGGCACTAGCGACGATGAGGCCTTCATCTCGCTGAGACACGAATCCGGTGTCTGTTCACACCTCACACTCAGCAGGATGGCGGCACAGAGCGCCGCGCGATTCCGAGTATTAGGGTCTACCGCAGCCTACGTTGTCCACGGCGTCGACGGCCAAGAGCCGGCACTCAAATCTGGTGCACTGCCAACCGACGAAGGATACGGAGTTGAACCCCAGAGCGCTTGGGGTGTCATCGGAATCGCTGGATCGCCGGATGCTCCGCCCACTCCGGTCCGCACTGAGCGCGGCGATTACCCGGCCTTCTATGCCGCGCTGGCCGACCACATCCGTGGCGGTGGCCCGTTGCCAGTCGATCCGCGAGACGCACTGGAAACTCTTCGCATTCTCGTGCGAGCGCACGAGCTCGCTGGCCTGTAGCAGTGTCATCAGCGAGACGCACGCTCACGTCAACGCGAATGCCGCTACCGTGCGGGCTCAGCCTGCGACTGCGGTAAGTCCCCAGTCGGCGCCGTCCAATCCGCGCAACAGCGCCATGGTTGCCGCGAGACTCGGCACACGCTCCGCGCCCTGATTCGCCAGGAGATGGACGCTGCGCACGCTCTTCGGAGTGTGCGGGCGCGTCACCGCTCCTGGCGGCATGGTGGTGGTAGCCAGGGCGAGTCGGGGGAGCATGGCGACACCGAGCCCATTCGCAACGATATTAAGTACAGCACTCGCGTTGTCTGTCTCGAATGTAATCATCGGGTCAAAGCCTGCCACCTCGCAGACTGCCATGAGGTGTCCGCGGCAACGGGGGCACCCGGCGATCCAGCGTTCGCCTGCTAGCAGCGTCACGTCGATCACCGCGTGCGCGGCAAGCGGGTGGTCAGCCGGAATGACGACCACCATTTCCTCGGTATAGAGCGTCTCAACGCTGAGCCCGTTTGCGCTTTCGCGGTGCGGGTCGGCGCGATCGTTCAGATAGCTGAAGGTCACAGCGAGGTCGATATTGCCTTCGCGTAGCAGCGTGACTGCCTCGGGTGGCTCGGTCTCTACGTAGCTGATCTGGATTCCGGGGTGAGCCACGGCCATGGAGGCGAAGAGTCGGGGAACGATCGTTGATGACGCGGTTGGGAACGCCGCGAGTCGTACCGTGCCGGTGCGCAAGCCCGCGAGATCCGCAAGCTCGCCGGAGGCCGCGTCCAGCGCGGAAGTAATGGTCAGCGCGTGCCGCGCGAGAACCTGTCCTGCCTCGGTGAGGCGGATGGATCTGCCTACGCGGGTGACAAGGGGGAGTGAGAGTCTGGCCTCCGCGCGTTGCAGGTGCTGGCTGATCGCGGGTTGGCTGTATCCGAGTGCCCGAGCCGCCCCAGTAATGGTGCCGGTCTCGGCGATCGCTCGAACAATGCGGATGGAGTGCAAGTCGAGTGCGGTGTCGGTGTTGTTGCTCATGTTCGAATCATAACTAGAAGTTATGGATTGTATGCTAATCATGCTCTTGTAGCATGTTTCGGGTGCAGTCATGCTTGAGGCATGAACACCGTACTCGCGGCCACAAGCCGCATCACCTCTCCGGCGCTACAACGTGCCATTGACAGCTTCGAGGCCCCGCGAGGCTACCTCGCAGTCGCATCCATAGGCATGCCGATCGCTGCGACGGTCACGGCGCAGAAACAAGACCTCGACCTTTGGGCGTCGGCCCGCCGTGATCCCGTGGACTACGACGGAATCCTCGAGCGCACTCGCGGTTATTATGCGAAGCTGGTCGGGATCGATCGTGGACGTGTCGCCGCCGGCTCACAGACCTCCGTGATGGCGAGCCTCATCGCAGCAGCAGTTCCGGATGGCGCGGAAGTGTTGTGTGTGACCGGCGAGTTCAGCTCGATCGTCTTTCCATTCCTGCAGCATCCCGGGACCCGCATCCGCTACGTCGAGGTCGCGGAGCTCGCCGAGTCGATCACGGACGAAACCTGGATGGTCGCCTTCTCGCACGCGCAGTCGTCTTCCGGGGTCATCGCAGACCTCGAGGCAATCGCCGCGGCAGCCGCGCTCCACGGCACATACACTTTCTGTGACTTCACCCAGTCGGCTGGTGTTCACCCGGTAGACGCATCGATATTCGACGCGACAGTCTGTCACGCATACAAGTGGTTGTGTAGCCCGCGCGGCGTTGCGTTCCTCACTGTGAGCGAGCGCTTCCAGTCGATTTTGACGCCTTTGCAAGCCGGATGGTATGCGGGGGAGGACGTCTGGGGCTCCTGTTACGCACCGGAGATGCACCTTGCCGCCAACGCCCGCCGATTCGATGTGTCACCGGTTTGGCCAGCTTGGGTCGGAGCGGAGCCAGCGATCAAGATGTTCTCGGAACTCGACATCGCAGAGATCTGGGCACGGACCAGCGGCCTGGGTGATTTACTCTGTGACGCCGTCGGCGTACCACAGCAGCATCAGGCGATCGTGACCTGGCCAGATGCCGATGGCAGCGATATGCACAAGCTCATTGCGGCCGACATTCGCGTCTCGGGTCGCGCCGGGCGGCTGCGCGCGTCGTTCCACCTTTGGAACGACGAGTCCGACGTGGAGGCGGTCGTTTCGGCGCTGAGTTGACCCGCCCAGGGGTTCCGCCGCCTTTTGGGAAACTCAGGACTATGGTCGCAAATTTCGATGGATGCGCCTTTAGTTGGCCAGTTTCGGCGCCAGAGTCCTGAATTTCCGAACCACGCCGCCCCGATAAGCTAGAGCTCTACGTATCGACCGTGTATCCAGCGCGGCTGACTTTTGGAGTTTCTGTGGCCGGCACACCGTCATCGCTCGATCCCGTCATCAACCTAGCCAAGCGCCGCGGTTTCGTTTTTCAAGCGGGTGAGATCTACGGCGGCTCCCGTTCGGCGTGGGATTACGGTCCGCTCGGGACGGCGTTGAAAGAGAACATCAAGCGCCAGTGGTGGCAGTTCATGGTGCAGGGTCGCGACGACATAGTGGGTCTCGACTCTGCCGTCATCTTGCCTCGCAGGGTATGGGAGGCCTCTGGCCACGTCGAGGTTTTCAGCGACCCGCTTGTCGAGTCGCTGCACACCCACAAGCGCTATCGTGCGGATCACCTGCTCGAAGCCTACGAAGAGAAGCATGGGCACCCGCCGGTCAATGGGCTCGCAGACATCAAGGATCCAGACACCGGACAACCAGGCTCGTGGACTGAGCCGCAGAACTTCTCCGGCCTGCTGAAGACATTCCTCGGTCCTGTAGACAACGAGGAGGGGATGCACTACCTGAGACCGGAGACGGCCCAGGGAATCTTCATCAACTTCGCAAACGTGCTCGGCGCTTCGCGCATGAAGCCGCCATTTGGAATCGCCCAGATCGGAAAGAGCTTCCGCAACGAAATCACGCCGGGTAATTTCATCTTCCGCACGCGCGAGTTTGAGCAGATGGAGATGGAGTTTTTCGTCGAACCCGGGACGGATGCCGAATGGCACCAGTACTGGATCGACGCGTCGTTCGCGTGGTACACCGACCTTGGCATCAATCCAGACAATCTCCGCCTGTATGAGCACCCGCAGGAGAAACTGTCCCACTACTCGACTCGCACTGTAGATGTCGAATATCGGTTCGGATTCCAAGGCGGCCAGTGGGGCGAACTCATGGGTATCGCAAACCGCACCGACTTCGACTTGAAGACGCACTCCGCTGCATCAGGGACCGATCTTTCGTACTTTGACCAGAGCAAGAACGAGCGCTGGGTGCCGTACGTCATCGAGCCCGCATTTGGCCTCACCCGCGCGCTCATGGCCTTCCTCGTCGATGCCTACCATGAGGACGAGGCCCCCAACACGAAGGGCGGCGTTGACAAGCGCACCGTCCTTCGGCTCGATCGTCGGCTCGCTCCGGTCAAAGTCGCTGTGCTTCCGCTGTCACGCAATGAGCAACTGTCACCAGTTGCGCGCTCGCTCGCAGCGGACCTGCGGAAGTATTGGAACATCGACTTCGACGATGCCGGCGCAATCGGGCGTCGCTATCGCCGGCAGGACGAGATTGGAACTCCGTTCGCTATAACGGTTGACTTTGACACTCTCCAGGACAACGCGGTGACGGTGCGCGAGCGAGACTCGATGGCGCAAGAACGAGTCTCACTCGACCGCGTGCGCGGATATCTCGCGGAGCGTCTCCTCGGCGCGTGACACTGCTTGCAACGCCGCTCTTTGTGCGCGTCCGTAAACCGCCTATTCGTCTTCTTGCAACTCCAGCGCATCAGTTCGAGGTTGCCACGTACGCGTTTCATTCGGAAATTTATGACTTCGGTTTCCGAAAGTTTCCGTTCTGCCGGGAATACTGGACCGGCTCGAGTCTCAGGAAAGTCATTGTCCTGAAGCTCAAAAGCAACAGCTGGTGGCTCTCGGCGCGCGCGATGCACGTTCGCGGGCGAGCGCTCGAAAATTCAGGACATGGGAGGCTGAGCCCACCGAGTATTCCCGGTGTGGCACTGAAAAGACGGCGGTTGTTGCTCCGAAGTCCTGCGTTTCCAAAGGCGAGGACGCAGAGGAGGGAATAGCGCGTCCCGACGTGCGTTGACTCTAACGTGAGCGAATCAATCAAAGTAGACATTTGGTCAGATGTGCAGTGCCCCTGGTGCTATATCGGGAAACGCAAGTTCGAGAAAGGCGCGGCGCAGTTCGGCGGCGATGTCGACGTCGAATATCACTCCTATGAGCTCGCCCCGGACACCCCAGTGGATTTCGACGGAACGCCCATCGACTACCTGAGCCAACGCAAGGGAATGCCGATTGCCCAGGTCGAGCAGATGCTGGAGCGAGTCACCGGCATAGCCGCGAGTGTTGGACTCGACTACCACTACGAAGATGTGCACCAGACAAATACGGTGAAGGCACACGAACTTATTCACTACGCGAAGGCGCGAGGCCGACAACTAGACATGAAGGAACGCTTGCTCAAGGCGTACTTTGTTGACGGTCGTCACGTTGGTCGTATCGGGGATCTCGCTGATCTCGCCGCAGAAATTGGCCTCGACAGAGACGATGTCGTGCGCTCACTTGAGGCGAACGAGTACCTTGCCGACGTAAAGGCGGATGTTGCCCAGGCAAGCGAGTACGGGATTCAGGGGGTACCTTTTTTCGTGATCGACGGCAAATATGGGATTTCTGGTGCACAGGAAGCAGAGACATTTGCGAAGGTCCTTGCCCAGGTGCGCGACGAGAAAGTGGCTGCGCAGTAATGGATGGCGCACTCGCTCCGTTCACAATGGTCGGCGACCCGACAGTTCCGGTCTGTGAGGGTGACGCTTGTCTGATTCCTAGTGCGTCTGACGAATCTGCAGAAAGTCACCCCGACTAGCTGCCGTGCGGCTTGCCCATTCGGAAATTTAGGGCTGTGGACAAGCTGCTTCAGATCGTGCGCGATATCGGCAGGCTTTCGTGGGAGTTAGAGTTGTCAAAGTCCTGAGTTTCCGCAAAACCAAGGCGACCGCGACTACGGGACCGACGCGAGCGCGACCACGGGACCAACGCGACCAGTCCCGCAAAAGAATCCGCGGAGGCAAGCTAAAGCCGGGTGTGTTTCGGCGGGGAGCGTTAGTCGCTGATGTCGGCCACGGTGGCCTTGAGCCCGTCGACGAGTGCATGCGCATCGACGAATGCACTGAAGCCATGGGCGCCAGCGCCCATGGCAATCCGACGGACTGCAGGTTGGGAACCCGAGTCCTGTGGCCCGGTGACGCGGGAGTCCACGAACACCGGCCACGCGGTGCTGCTCCCTAGTGGTGTGATCGTTCCCCGCTCGTAACCGGTGGCTTCGAGCGCGAGTTCGGCTGGCGGCAGCTGCAGCTTGTTGACGCCGACCACGGCGCGCAGTTTCGGCCACGAGATCTGTCGGTCGCCAGGCACGAGAGCGAAAAGAAAGGTTCCGTCGTGGCGCTTCACGACAAGCGACTTCACGATCTCAGAGGGAGAAATCCCTAGATACGCGGCCGCCTCATCGAGAGACGTGGCATCCGGTCTCGGCACGATCTCAACGGGAATACCGCGCGCCGCGGCATCCGCAACGACACGTTCGCAGCCGAATGAATCAGCACGATTGTGGGCTTCGGACACGGAACGCGATCGCTTTCTGGGAGAATTGACACGTGACCACCTTGGCAGACACCGACACCAGACTACAGATCGGGTCCATCGCTCTCGATATGCCCGTGGTCCTCGCTCCTATGGCAGGCATCACGAATACGGCGTTTCGTCGATTGTGTCGCGAATTTGGTGCCGGTCTCTACGTGTCGGAGATGATTACCAGTCGTGCATTGGTGGAGCGCACCGAGAAGTCAATGCGGTTGATCGGCCACCACGAGTCAGAGAAGCCGCGCAGCATCCAGCTTTACGGGGTAGACCCAGGAACGCTCGCGGAGGCGGTGACAATGCTCGTTGCGGAGGATCGCGCAGACCATATTGACCTGAATTTCGGATGTCCGGTTCCGAAGGTCACTCGCAGGGGTGGGGGTGCGGCTTTGCCGTGGAAGCTCGGACTGTTCCGGGAAATCGTGGAGCGCGCAGTGAAAGCTGCCGGCGATCTGCCGCTCACGATCAAGATGCGCAAGGGTATCGACTCCGACCATCTCACCTACCTGGAGGCGGGCAAGATCGCGGAGGGCGCGGGTGTGGCGAGCATTGCACTGCATGCCCGTACCGCCGCGGACTTTTACAGCGGTCACTCCGACTGGTCGGCGATCGCGAAACTCAAAGAGACGATCACGAGTGTTCCTGTGCTCGGCAACGGCGACATTTGGTCTGGTGCGGACGGCGTTCGCATGGTGCAGGAAACCGGATGCGACGGTGTGGTCGTCGGCCGCGGCTGCCTAGGCCGCCCATGGTTGTTTAGTGATCTCGCTGCGGCATTCCGCGGGCAGACGGATATCGCGCAGCCGACCCTCGGCACAGTGGCGGCGACGCTGAGGCGGCACACGGAGCTCCTGGTCGAGTTCTTCGGAGGAAATGAAGACCACGCTTGCCGCGACATCCGTAAGCATGTTTCCTGGTACTTCAAGGGTTATCCGGTGGGCGGTGAGCTGCGGGCGAGCCTGGCGAGAGTGGAAACTCTTCAGCAGATGGACGATCTACTCGGGCAGTTGGACTGGTCAGCTGAGTACCCCGGTGAAGCCGCAGAGGGGCCGCGGGGTCGGGCGGGAACCCCCAAGCGCCCATCGCTCCCAGAGAACTGGCTGCTGAGCCACGAGCTCGGTGAAGCTCATCGTCAGATCCTTACCGAGACAGAGTCGGATACCACAGGTGGTTGACCAGCCCGGGAGAACGACGTGGAGGCAGGCGGTCTGGTGGTAGGTAGCGAAGAGATAGGTGGCCCAGGCGCTCCCGACACCAGGTACGGCGAACGAGACGTCGCCCGTTGGTTCCCCGAAGAGCACTCAAGCAGGCGCAGCGACTTCGC